>CAYVQL010000237.1:0-17849 GCA_964454135.1 uncultured Enterobacterales bacterium
CGCTGTTGTTTCAACCATCTAAGCCGCATATCGGCTTATCCAGACACAGATGGTCGCCTTGGAAGGCCTGTGCCATCAAAACATGCAGCGCCCGCGGCAGAGAACCCTCCTTTCCCAATCCTGGCGACGAAGAGGTCCTGCGGTCGACCATCCGGGCGTGGCCGGACCTCCTGGGATGGCCCCTTCGATCCAGTTGAGTTCCCTTGACCCGCCAATGCGGCGCGACTGGCACTCACCCTCCAGGCCCTCTGGATGCGTACCAATCCGGTCATAACTTTGCCAGTGGCGCCTCACTGCCCGAGTTGTGACCGCCTTGCAGCCTCCCGCCTCCTCAATTGCGCATAATTCCGGTCATTACTCTGTCAGTGGCGCCTCACTGCCCGAGTTGTGACCGCCTCGCAGCCTCCCGCCTCCCCAATTGCGCATAATTCCGGTCATAACTTTGCCAGTGGCGCCTCACTGCCCGAGTTGTGACCGCTCCGTGGTCCATCGGCCTTCACGCCGCAAGGGTAGCCGGTCACAGCTGCGAGAGGGACGATCTTCGGAATCTGTGCGCAGCCGTCTCATCCCAGCCCCGGGTACAGAGCAAAAAAAACCGACCAGTCAGTCAGAAATCTCTTGACGATGAATTAATCGAGCGCTTAGTTCTAGGTATGGCCCGTCCTCCCCAAGCAAACGCGGAACGAACCAAGCAGCGGCTGCTGGCCGCCGCCAGCGAGCTCTTCTCGCGCCGGGGCGTCTCGGGCACCTCGCTGCGGGAAGTGGCCCGCGCGGCTGGAGTGACCATGGCCACCATCCACTACCACTTCGGCAGCAAGGACGCGCTCTACGCGGCCTGCCTGGACACGGCCTACAGCGAGCTGGCCATCCGCCTGGAGCCGCTGGGCGGCATGCTGCAGGGCCTGGTGGAGGAGCTGCGGCTGGCGGCCAGCTCGCAGGTGGAGCTGGCGGCCGTCATCGAGCGGGTCGTGCGGGCCAGCTTTCGCTTCGCTCGCCAGCGGCGACCGGCCCTGCAGCTGCTGCAGCGCACCCTGGTGGAGACGGGCGAGCTGGATGCGCGCTGGCGCGAGGGCAGCTTTCTGCCCTTCCTCGAACAAGCCGCCCAGGTGTTGGCGCCGGCCCTGGGTCAGCCCGAGGGGCAGCTGCGCTGGCATATCCAGAGTCTGGCGGCCCTGGGCATGCGCTACGCCCTGAGCACCCCGCGCGAGCTGGCTCGCTTCGATGGCCAACCGGAACCGGCGGGAAAGCGCGCTGCGGAGGCGGCCGTTCGGGCGGCCGAGGACCACCTGGTGCGCGTGGCCCAGCGCCTGCTGCAGGGGGTGTGAGATGCAGGATCCATTTGTCAATCCGCCGCAGCCCGCGCCACGCTGCCACCAACTGGGAGAGCTGCCCGCCACACCGCGCCTGGACGCCCTGCGCCAGGCGCTCCTGGACGCTCCCCACGAGCTCTGCACCCAGAAGGCCGAGCTGATCAGCGAGTATTTTCGCGCCAGGCAGCCCCTGCGGCCCGGGCGCCAGCTGCTGGAACGGGTGCACTACCGGGCCTACGCGCGCTCCCTCGCGGAGCAGGTGCGTGGCGGCGCCGTGGCTCCCTGGAAGGCGCGCTTCAGCGACCGCTTGATGTCGCTGTATTGCCGCATCGAGGCGCTCTCGCCAATGCAGCTGGTGGTGGAGTACGCCAAGGCCCTGGCCCACACCACCGAGCGCATGGAGGTGCGGGTCTACGAGCACGAGCTCATCGTGGGGAACCTGAGCTCGCGGCGCATCGGGGCCCCCATCCACCCCGAGTTCGGCGGCTTGCTGCTGCTGGGGGAGCTGGAGGCGCTGCCCAACAGGGCGGTCAATCCTATCCAGGTGCGGCCCGAGCAGATCCGCGCCCTGCACGACGATGTCTTTCCCTTCTGGTTCCGACGCTCGGTGCTGGCGCTGACGCCGCTGTACAGCGAGAATCCGCGGCTCTCCCAGCTGCTCACCGAGGCTCGGGCCTTCGTGCTGACCCAGTTCTCGGGCATCTCCCACGTCACGCCCGACTACCCCACGATCCTGCGCCTGGGCTTCGTCGGCATCGAGCGGCGGATCCTGGACCGCCAGCGCGAGCTGGAGCGGCAGGTGACGGGACAGCCCCGTGCTAGAGCCACGCCCGAGCAGCGGCAGCGCCAGGCCTTCTACCAGGCGGCCCTGATCTCGGTGCGCGCGGCCATCGCCTACGGCGCTCGCTGGCGTGCGCACCTGCTGGAGCTGGCCGCCAGCGAGGGCGAGGCCAGTCGCCGCCAGGAGCTGCGGGAGCTGGCCGAGATCTTCGCGCTGGTGCCCGCGCGTCCGGCCCGGACCTTCCACCAGGCCCTGCAGAGCGTGTTCACGGCCCACGTGCTGCTGCACCAGGAGAACTTCCAGCACGGCATCTCCTACGGCCGCATGGACCAGTACCTGCTGCCCTACTACCAGCGAGACCTGGCAGCCGGCCGCATCACGCCGCAGCGGGCGGTGGAGCTGCTGGGCTGCTTCCTGGCCAAGTCCGCGGAGCAGCTGCCCCTCTTCGTGGAGCGCGCCACGCGCTACTTCAGCGGGCTGTCTTCTGCCTCGGGCATCACCCTGGGCGGGCGCAAGCTGGACGGCACGGAGGCCTGCAACGAGCTGTCCTCCCTGTTCCTGGTGGCCTACGATCGCGTGCGCCTGCGCCAGCCCAACCTGCATGTGCGCGTCCACCAGGGCAGCTCTGCGGCGTTCACGAGGCTCTGCTGCGAGGTGCTCAAGAAGGGGGGTGGCATGCCGGCCTTCTTCAACGACGAGGAGATCGTGGGCGCCCTGGTGCTGGACGGGGCCGCACGCAAGCACGCCCTGGACTACGCCGTGGTGGGCTGCACCGAGTGGGGCGTGCCCTACCGCTCCTTCCCCGCGGCCGGGGCCGGCTTCGTCAACCTGCCCTACGCTTTGCTGCTGGCCTTGAACGACGGGCGCATGGATGGCGCGCAGCTGGGCCCCCGCAGCGGCGCGCCGACCCTGCTGGGCGACATGAAAGCCCTGCTGGAGGCCTTCCGGCAGCAGCTGCGCCACCAGCTGGCTCTGGCCACCGAGGGCAACAACGCCATCGAGACCGTGCACGCCAAGCACCGGCCCGCGCCGCTCCTGTCGTCCATGGTGGGGGGCTGCATCGCGGCGGGCCGCGAGGTCAACGCCGGCGGTGCCACCTACAACGCCACGGGCTTCCAGGGCGTGGGGCTGGCCGACGTGGTGGACTCGCTGGTGGCGATCCATCTGCTGGTCTTCGTTCAAGAGCGCTGCGACCTGACGCAGCTGATGCGGGCCGTGAAGAGCGACTTCGCCGGAGACGAAGCCCTGCGCGGCGCCATCCTGCACCGCCTGCCCAAGTACGGCCAGGGCGGGGCGCTCACCGAGCGCTACGCCCACCTGGTCTCGGGGCTCTTCGCCGAAGAGCTGCGCGCCTTCGAGAACGCCCGCGGCGGGGGCTATGTGGCGGGCTTCTGGAGCATGACCACCCACCAGGAGTTCGGCCGGCGCTTGGGCGCCCTTCCCTCGGGCCGCCTGGCTGGCCAGCCCCTGGCCAATGGCATCTCGCCCCAGCAGGGCAGCCAGCGCCTGGGGCCCACCGCGGCCCTGAGCGACGCCGCCCGGGTGGCGCGGGCCGGCAATGGCTACGCGGTCAACCAGTGGCTGCCCCCGGCCCTGGTGCGGGGCGAGTCCGGCAACGGCGTGGTGGAGGGGCTGGTGCGGGCCTTCTTCGCCCAGGGCGGCATGCAGCTGCAGTTCAACGTGGTGGGGGTCGAGACCCTGCTGGATGCCCGGCGCAATCCCGAGAAGCACCGCGACCTGGTGGTGCGCGTCTCGGGCTACTCGGCCTACTTCAACGATCTGACCGACGAGATGAAGGACGAGATCATCGCGCGTACGGCTTGCTGAGGGCCCCTTCCCGGAAGTGTGCCAGCAGCTGCGCGTGGTTGCGCTCCAGGTCCCGCAGGCCGTGGGCGACCCAGGTGCGCGGGTTCACCGCCAGGTGGCCTTTGACGCGGCGCAGGGAAGTCTCGGTGGTGGCCAGGTGCAGGGCCAGGCCGTAGGCGCTGCCCCTCTGGCCCAGGTAGCCCAGCGAGCGGGTGCGCCAGCCGGCGCGGCCGTCGTCCAGTCGCTGCCGGAAGACGAAGGCCGCGTTGGCCTGGAATACGCCGAAGCCCAGGTAGATGGCGCATAGATCGGTCAGGGGCTCCTCGGCCTCCGGGCCCCCGGGGCGCGCTGCTGCCACCGTGGCCAGCAGGTAGTGGCTCCACTCGTGGGCCATCAAGGCGATGAAGGACTCCAGCTCATTCAGCTGGTCGGGATCGTAGCTGATGGCCACCCGGTCGCGACCAAGCTGGAAGGTTCCGGCTGCGCCATTGGTGCGATACTCGGCGCCCGTGGCCATGGCGATGTCACGGTGGCCGTCTGCGGCCTGGGGCAGCAGCTGGCAGGGCCAGCCCTGCAGCTGCGCGCGCTGCTGCACGAAGGCCGAGATGGCCAGGGCCAGCTCATGGCCCTGCCCCGTCGGAATGGGGAGGTCATCGGGAAGGGGCCTTAGCGCCGGCCCGGGCCCGAGCCCGCGGCCGCCGCGCAGCTGCAGCAGCAGCCAAGCCCAGGCCCGACGCATCCACGCCGCCAGCTCCGGCTCGGGCAGCGCGTGGGGCGAGGGCTTGGTCTTCCACCACATCCGGGGGGCTTCCCTGTTTCTTTTTGGGTGTCAGGCACTAGGTATTGATATTTTTCAAAAAATATAAATACCTAGTGCCTGACACCCAAAATGACACCCAAAAACACCAAAAACGACACCTGCGTTCAACGCAGCGCCTCCTCCACCTCCTGTCGCCGGTAGTGGGCTGGCTCCAGGACGATGGCCTGTTCCAGGGCCTGCTGGGCCTGGTCCTTGCGGCCCAGCCCTGCCAGGATCTCGGCCCGCAGCAGGAGGTCGCTGGCCAGGGGGGGACGCTGTTCCAGTGCCTGCTCCAGGTGGGGCAGCGCCTCCTCGTGGCGGTCGAGCAGCGCCAGCACCCTGGCCATGGTCCAGGAGGTGGCAGGAGATGGCGCGCGCTCGTGCACGGCCTGCGCCAGCGCGAGCGCGCGCTCAGGTTGCGGGCCATGGCGCGCCAGGGCCTCGGCGTGCCAGCGGGTCATGCCCATCCTTCCAGGGCTCTCGTCCCGTTCCTCCTGGTAGACGCGATCCAGCTCGCGGGCGGCCTCCGCGGCTTCCTCGGCGCTGCCGTGGCGCTGCAGCAGGTGGGCCAGGCGCAGGTGGGCCCAGCGGTAGCCGGGCAGGATCTCAACGGCCTTCTGGTAGTGAGCCACGGCCTGCTGCCACTGGCCGCGGCGCTCTGCGATGCCGGCCAGGGCGGCGACGGACATCTCCTCGGTGGGATCCTCGGCCAACGTCGCCTCGGCCAGGGCCTGGGCACGCTCCAGCTCTCCCAGGCGGATCAGGTGCAGCGCCTGGATGCCTCGGGCGTTGGAGCTGGGGGAGAGGTACGCGTAGCGCGCCATGGCGGCGTCGGACTCCTGGGAGCGACCCAGGGACAGCAGGGCCCTGGCGCGCAGCTTGGTCGCCTTGCTGTGGGTGGGCTGCCCCGCCAGGAGCTGGTCCGCCACCTGCAAGGCCTTGTGGGGCCTGTCCGTGTCTGCGAAGTGTTCGGCCAGAGAGAAGAGGTCCAGCTCGCGGTACGAGGTGCGGCCGATGGCGTCGCGCAGCACCTGCTCGGCCTCGGCCCAGCGTCCCAGCCGTTCCAGGTTCGTGACGACGCAGCCGCGGGGGGAGCGCTCGTGGGGCGCCAGCTCCAGCGCGCGCTGGCACCAGTCCAGTCCCTGTTCCAGGTGACCGAAGTCTCCCAGCGCGTCGCCAAGGTCGCGCCAGAAGTTGACCTTGTCCGCCGTCTTGGACAGGGGTGCCTGCTGGGCCACGGCCAGCGCGCGCTGCAGCTCGCCCCGCTTCAGCAGCAGGCGCACCAGCTGGCCCCGCAGGCCGCGGGACTGCGGCTCGCGCGCCAGCTGCTCGCGTAGGACGCGTTCCGCGCCCGATTCGTCTTCCGCCTCGACCAGGAACGAGGCCAGGGCGCGGGCCGTTCCGCTCTCCTGGTGTTCGCGATGGTCCTGTCGCAGAAGCGCGATCCCCTGGCCGTCCTGGTCCAGGGCGTGGTTCAGATCGGCCCGCAGGCGGAGCACGGTGCTGGCGTAGTAGTCCGACGAGGGGGTGGTGATGGCGTCGAGATAGGCCTGCAGCTCGGCGTGGCGCTCCTGCTTCAGCAGCCAGCCCTTCATGTTCAGATGCAGGATGAACTCGGGATCGATGCGGCAGCCCTCGTCCACGAGCGCCGTCGCCTCCTCTTCGCGGCCCTGGCGCCGCAACAGGTAGAAGAGGCTGCTGCGGGCGCTCTTGTCTTCGGGCTTGGCTGCCAGGATCTGGCGCAGCAGCTCCTCCTGGCGGTCGGTTCTGCCCAGGGCGGAGGCCAACCTCGCGGCCTTGGAAGTCAGCCGCAGGCTGGCGGGCTGGGTCTGCAGGGTCTGCTCGAGCAGGGCCAGCCCGGCCTCGTGCTGACCGTCCCTGGTCAGCAGGTCCGCGTGCAGGTCGGTGCAGACCATGGCCCGCTGCCCGGGAGCTTGATCCTCCTCGGCGAAGCGGGCGGGGCATTCCTCCATGGCGGCCAGGGCCTCTTCGCTCATGCCCAGCGCAGGCATGGCCTGCAGCGTGCTCCGGTAGACGAAGCGCCACTTGCAGGGGATGGCGCCCCCCAGGATGGCCCGCACCACGTCCTTGGCCTCCTCCTGCCGCCCCAGGCGGGACAGCAGACCCTGTTGCTCGACAGCCAGCTTGCAGGCCTCCTCTCCGGCGGCTTCCATCAGGGCTGGCGCCTGCGCGAGGGCCTGCTCGATCTCGCCATCCTCGATCATCAGCCGTGTCAAGAGGCTGAAAGCGGCGCTGTCGGTGGGCTCGGCCTGCAGCGCGGCCTGCAGGACCTGGCGCGCTCTTGGGCGGTCCCCCGTCTCGAGCAGGTAGTCGGCCAGGTCGACCCGCGCGCGGTAGGGCACCCTGTCCAGCTCCGTGCGGCGCCGCAGCAGGTCCTCGCCCCGCTGCGCCTCTCCCGCGGCCAGGTGCGCATAGGCGAGCGCCTTCACAGCTGGCGGGCGCTCGGCGGCCATGGCGAGATCGTAGGCCTGCCCGAGTTGTCCCACGGCTCGCAGGCTCTTCAGCTCCTGTTCCAGGTCCAGCTCCGCATCGGGACAGGCGCGCTGCATGGCAGCTCGGATCTTCATGGCCTGCGGGTGGTCGCCCCGCTCGCTGACGGACTCGAAGATCTTGCCGCCCAGCAGGCAGTCCATGGCGGACGGAGCCCCGCGCAGGCGGCGCACCGCCTTGTCGCACTGGGGCGCCACGGCGGGCTCGGCGCAGAGCGCGGCGGCTTCGGCGGCCTTTTTGCCCCTGGTGTAGTCGGCGTACTTGTCGTCCTGCAGGAAGATGACGATGTCCAGCAGCGCCCGGTATGCGCCCAACGGCTCATCGGCGGCCAGCAGCGTGTCGGCCAGGACGACGCGGTTCTCCTTGTTATCCTTGCGGGCCAGCGCTGCGCGGGCCTCCGTCAGCGCACGCGCGTGTTCCCCTCGCTCCCTCAAGAGCAGCGCCAGCTCGCGCTGGGGCGTGGAGGGGTCCTTCCAGGTCAGGCTGGCGCCGATCTCGCGCCAGGCCTGCTCGGCCGCTGCGGGCTCATCCTGCGCCACCAGCAGCTGGGCCAGCAGGCGCAGCAGGCCGGTGCCGCGCTGCTTGCCCCAGGGCGCGTCCTCGGCCAGGTGCTGGCGCACCAGGGGCAGGGCCTGCTCCGCCAGCTGCGCCGCGTTCAGGTGGTCGCCGCACTGGGACAGGTTGTAGTCCGAGGGCGCGTCGCCCTGCTGGCAGGCCAACAGGATCAAGCAGGCCTGCGCCGCGTTCTGCCGGTCCTCAGCGCGCCTGAAGGCCGAGATCAGGTCGGGCAGGTGCTTGGTGGCCTGGGCGGGCTCGGCTGCGGCCAGGCTGCGGGCCAGGTCCAGGGCTTCCTGAGGGCGTTCCAGGCGCGCCAGCAGGGTGAGCAGCAGGGGCTGGGCCTCGGCGTGCCGCTCCTCGCAGCTCAGATCCAGGGCCTTGGTCAGCGCCTTGCCGCCCTTGGCGTAGGCGAAGCCGGTGTAGCCGCGTGGCTTCTCATCTTCCTGGAGCGGGCAATCCTCGGCCAGCACCGCCAGCAGGTCCGCCTCGGCCTCGGGTTGATGGACCTCGTTGCCCAAGCGACCCGCCAGGAGCAGGTAGGCGGGCGCGTGCTCCGGATCCTGCTCGGCGGCCCAGCGCATCAAGCGGGCGCTCTGGTCCTTGGACAGGACGGTCTCCCCGATGCTCATCAGCTGAGAGAGCCAGGGAACCACCTCCGCCGGTTCCAGGGAGCTGACCTTGGCGTAGGACAGCAGGCGTTCACCGTCCCCCAGCGCGCTGTGCACCTGCGCGGCTCCGGCGCGCAGCCGCAGGCGAGCGGCCGGGTCGCTGGTGGCGCCCAGTGCGCTCTGCAGGCTCAGGAGCGCCTCTTCGTGCCGCCCCATTTGCGCCTGCAACCCGGCGATGGCGTAGGGGTAGTACCAGAACCCGGGTGTAGCTGCGGCCGCTGCGCGGCAGCTCGCCAGCGCTTGCTCCAGCTCGGTGCCTTCTTCTTCGGAGGCAGGCAGGACCGCGCCGCCCATGGCGCAGCGCGGGTCCGTCGGTCGCATGGCCAGCACCACGGGAGCGTCCGTTTGCCGCATCTGCTGGTCCAGCTCCGCCACCTGCTCACGCCAGCGCGCCTCGTCCCACGGTTCTTTTTCCGCTTTGTACTTGCGTCCCAAGCCGACGAAGACCAGCTGGTCACCGCTCTCCAGCGCGCTGCGGACCAGGGCGTGCCCCAGTACCAGGGATGAGGCCTCTTCGGGCACGGGGTCGGAGACGCGTGCCTCCAGTAGCTGCTCGGCGGCCTGCAGGCGCCCGCCCAGGGCGCTGTGCAGGCGCTTCTCGTGGAAGGGCTCGGCCTCCGCTGACAGCGCGGCGGTCAGCCGCACCGTGCGTTCCTCGATGGTGGCGTCCAGGGTCAGGGAAGGCTGGGCCAGCAGCCTCAGCAGGTCCTCGCTCGGCTCAGGCTCGATGGCGGCGCGCTCCAGCATGGCGCGGCGCAGCTGGGCGGCCAGCAAGCGCTCCCGCTCTTCGGCTGGGGGCAGTCGCAGCTCGCCCTGGTCCAGCAGGCGCGGCACCCAGTCGCGACCCTGGCCCAGGCCGGGGCCGCTCCAGCTGCCGGTTCCCCCGTTCCTGGCGAAGGATCCCAGCTGGCTCGGGGCCAACTCGTCCAGCAGAGAACCGAGCGCGTCCAGCGCGGCCTGCTCGGGCTGCAGGGCGGGGGCGCTGCCGTGGGCGCGGCAGGCGCCGCGGCGGGCCTCGTCGGGCTCGGCGGTCGCCAGGCGCGCCAGCTCGCAGTGCAGGTCCTGGCGAGCGCTGGCCTTTTCGTCCTCGTAGATGCCGGCCAGCGCCAGGTGCACGCCGGTCCAGGCGCACTGCCCGGGTTCCTGCAGCGCCATGCCCTGCAAGTAGGCCGAGCGTGACTGGTCCTGGTCCTTCAGGGCCAGGGCCACGTCGCCCAGGGCCAGCCAGGCCTGCGGATCCTGCGGCTCGGCCTCGGTGGCGGCCAACAGCTGGTCGCGCGCCGCTTCCAGCTCTCCCTCGTCCAGCAGCTGGCTCAGCTCGGCCGACAGCGCCGGCTGCTCGGTGGCGTCGAACCAAGGCAGGCGCCCGTGGGCGCAGGAAGCGAGCAGGGCGCAGAGCGCTGCGGTCATCGGGGACTTCTTCACGAGCACCTCCGGCAAAGAGCCAGAGCATAGCACCGGACCGCGCTTCGGTGGCTCGTCGCGCCCCTCAGCGCGCCAGGGCCTGCAGCTCTTCCAGGCTGGCGTTCGGTTCCAGGTACATGCGCAGCTTGCGCTGTACGTACTCGCGGCCGATGCGGCGCGCGAAGAAGGGCACCTCCACCTGCACGTCCACGCGGCACTCGCTCACCTGGAAGAGCGCGTCGAAGCGGATGCCCTTGCTCTTGCCGCAGATGCGGTAGCCCTGGGGGCCCCAGGCGCCCTTCATGGCGTAGCGCTCGGACCAGTAGGTGGTCAGGGCTTCGACTCGCTGCTGGGCCTCTTCGTGGGAAAAGGCGTGGGGGTGGCTGACCAGCATGGGATCACCTCGACCGCCAGCCTATCCTACTCGCAGAACGGCCCGCCGTACTGGACGCCATTGTTGCTCTCGGAACACTCGTCCACGGCGCCGGTGCCCGTGCCGTCGTCGTCCGCCGCCAGCCAGAGCGCGTCCGCGCCGCTGAGGGCGTCGGCTTCCAGCTCGATCCAGGTGGCATCGCTGGACCAGCCCGAGGTGATCGTGGCGGGCACGGTCAGGGTGGTCAGCAGGCTCCGCTCGTCACCGGTGACCGTGTAGAGCGCCAGCGAGATGTCCTGGCTGGTGTCGATCAGGCCCACGTTGCGCAGTCGCACCGCCACCCAGAGCGTTCCTTCGTCGCAGTCGTCCTGGCAGACCTGGGCGATGTCGGCCTCGAGGTCGTCTTCCACGGCGCTGCCGTCGGTGGGGATGGCGCTGTGCCAGGTGTTGTGGGAGGTGAAGCCGGGCTCGGCCTCAGTGGGGATGCTGCCGTCGTCGTCGACATTGCCGATGTCGTAGGCGTGCTGGTTCCAGATCTGGCGGGCAGGCATCCAGCTCTCGTCGGCGTCGCCGTAGACCGACAGGGCGTGGGAGTAGCCGTTGTGGCAGACCACGATCTCGGCCTGGTCGTCGTTGTCCACGTCGGCGATGGTGGGGTAGTCGAACATGGTGTTGGAGGCGTGCTCTGCGGAGTAGAACTTGATGGCCCCGGTGGCGCCCTCGTAGGCCACCATCTCCACCTCGTCGATGTAGACCACCTCGGGCTCGCCGTCGCCCTCGAAGTCGAAGATGGACGCGCCCGTGGCGCCGCTCTCGTCGGTCACTCCGGCCGTCCACAGGGTGCTGCCGTCGTGGTTCAGGCAGAGCAGCTGGTTGCCTCCGGCCACCACGATCTCGGGTCGGCCGTCCAGGTCGAGATCGCCGATGGCCGGGGGGGAGAGGATGTTGGCGCTCTGGACCGTATGGGGACCCCAGAGCACCGAGCCGTCGGTGTCCTGGGCGCGCACGGTGTTGTAGGAGACGGCCACGATCTCGCCCTCGGCGTCGTCGTCCAGGTTGGCGATGCCGATCATGGCGTCTTCCTGGCTGCCGTCGTAGCGCAGGGCGTTGCCGTCGGCGTCGTAGGCCGCGTCGCCCACGATCACCTCTTGCACCCCGTCCAGGTCCAGGTCCGTCACGGCGGGCACGGAGGCCTCGGATATGGTGAAGCCGCCAAAGGTGAACACCCCGTAGGAGCCGCGGCCGTAGGCCCCCACGCCGCGCGTGCTGCCGTCGGCCGCGTTCAGGATGACGCGGCCCACCACCACCTCGTAGGCGCCGTCGTGGTCCATGTCGGAGATGACGGGCGCCGTGGCCCAGTCGAAGTCCAGGCCGATGAAATGCTCCGACTCCCAGAGCTCGCTGCCGTCGTCGTCGTACATGGCGGCGGTGTAGTCGCCGTCGCCGAGCAGGGACGAGGCGTGCTCCCGCACCACCACCACCTCGGGATAGCCATCGCCGTCGATATCGCCGACGGCGGGCGGGGAGCCGTAGGCCAGGTTGGCGCTCATGTCTTGCCAGACGGTGCCCCTGCCGTCGCCGTAGAGCACCTTCAGGGTGCCAGGGCCGCTCCAGATGTCCGTGTAGTTGACGATGATCTCGGGATCGCCGTCGCCGTTCATGTCCGCCACCAGGGGTTGGGAGAGGCAGCCCTCGCCGGCCCCGTCGCTCCACTCGACGATGGGCTCGAAGCCCCCCTTGGGTTCGGCGCCGCAGTGGTCGTTGATGCCCACCTCTTCGCCGGGGAGGTCCTCCTGCTCGCAGCTGGCCGGATCATCGCTGTCCACGGGGGGATCGGAGTCGCCCGGTTCTGGCTGCTCAGTGTCTTGGGGGACCTGGTCTTCGCCGTCTTCCGGGCGATAGAGGTCGTACTCGCTGCAGCCCAGGGCTGAACAGCTCAGGATGACGATGAGACGGGGGAGGGGGCGCATGGGTTGCCTTGCGACAATGGTAGCGACGTTGCGGTTCAAGCGAGGATCAGCAATCCCAGACAGCGTCGCAGACCTCGTAGAATTCCGCCAGCTCGCCTTCGCTGGGGTTGCAGCCCAGGTCTTCGTAGAGCTTCAGGCAGTCGCTGGCGGCGCCGCGGTCGTAGCCGCAGTCGTGGTAGTAGTCGACGTAGTAGTCCTCGACGTCCTTGTACACGGCGATGCACTCGTCCGCGTCGCCGTAGTAGCCGCCCTCGCACTCGGCCATCCACTCGCACTTGGCTTTCCAGTATTTTTCTGGGAACTTCTCCAGGCTTGGCCCGCAGCCGGGAAGCAGCGAGGAGGCGATGGCCAGCGCGGCCCAGCGGGCGCGTTTCGGCATGGGAGCGCTCCAGGGTGGGGGGCGGGCGCGAGGACTGCCCGACGCGCCGTGAACATATCACCTCCAGCGGTTCGGTCCCGCTTGCCGGCGCCTGCCGTCTGGGCTTGCGCCGCTTTGCTGCCGGGCGTATCCTCGACCCTTCCCGGAGGTAGTCCATGTCCCTTGCTGGTCCCCACCTGATCGCGCTCCTGCTCCTGTCCGCCTGCAAGGAGCCGGTGCAGCCCGAGCTGCCCGCCCCGCCACCCGCCGAGCCCGTGCTGGAAGAAGAGGCGCCGCAGCCACAGGAGCGTTGGCCCCACAAGGTCCGGCTCAACGACGCCCTGACCCAGGCCGCCTGGGACGACGGCGACACCTTCGCCGTCCCCGGCGAGGGCGACAAGCCCAAGCGGATGCGCCTGGCCGGCTACAACACGCTGGAGAGCTACGGCCCGGTGCACCGCTGGGGCGGCTGGACGGCCCAGGAGCTCTACGATCTGGCCAAGCAGGCTGGAAAGGTGGCAGGCGAGAAGGACTGGGCCTGCAGCCTGGGCGAGGGCGAGGGCGGCTACGGCCGCAAGGTGGCCGACTGCCCCGAGCTGCGCCGCGAGCTGTTGAGCAAGGGCCTGGCCCATGTCTTCGAGGTGGACGGCGAGCCGAACGCCGATGATCTGGCGGCCCAGCAGCAGGCCATCGCCGACAAGGTGGGCATGTGGGCCAAGGGCGCGCCCGAGGGCCTGGTCACCTCGCTGCACTCGCTGGACGAGAAGCCCGACCAGGAGAAGACCTACAACCGCGTGGCCTCGCTGACCACGGGCCTGGCCAGCAAGCAGGAGCACGCCGAGAGCTACGCCGCCTGCCAGGAGGTCTGCGTGGGCGGTGCGCCCCCCGAGGGCACGGGTTCCTGCATGGTCTACGTGCCCTACAACCAGCGCTACGGCGACAAGCAGGCCGACTGCCTGAAGCTGCCCTAGGGGCGCGGATCATGGACGCCCGTGACCTGCGCGAGCTGAGCGCGCTGCTGGGCGAGGACGCCGTGTCCTGGGGCTCCTCGGAGCTGGATCTGCACGCGCGGGACGAGTCCCACCATCCCCCGGCGCGCCCCGAGGCCGTGGCCTGGCCCGAGAGCACCGAGCAGGTCTCGGCCCTGCTGCGCTTCGCCAATGGACGGGGCATTCCGGTCACCCCCTGGGCCGGCGGCACCAGCCTGGAGGGCAACCCCCTGCCCGTGCGGGGGGGCATCGTGCTGGACGTCACGCGCATGGATCGCATCCTGCGGATCCGACCGGAAGACCTGCAGGCCGACGTGCAGGCCGGTGTGGCGCACACCGAGCTCAACCGGCGCTTGGCCGGGCACGGGCTCTTCTTTCCCCCCGATCCGGGCGCCCCGGCCTTGGTCGGGGGCATGATCGGCAACAACGCCTCGGGCGTGCGCGCCGTGGCCTACGGGGCCACCCGCGACAGCGTGCTGGCCCTGGAGGCCGTGCTGGCCGACGGCCAGGTGATCCTGCTAGGCAGCCGGGCCGTCAAGAGCTCCTCGGGCTACGACCTGCTGCGCCTGCTGGTGGGCAGCGAGGGCACCCTGGCCGTGGTCACCGGCGCCACCCTGCGCCTGCAGGGCCTGCCGCCGGCCTATCTCTCGGCCGTGGCCACCTTCGAGGGCGTGGGCCGGGCCTGCGCCGCGGTGGGTGACATCGTGCGCTTCGGCCTGCGGCCCGCCGCCCTGGAGCTGATGGACCGCGCCCTGGTGGAGGAGATCAACCGCGACAGGGGTACGGAGCTGCGCGCCGAGCCCACGCTCTTCCTGGAGTTCCACGGCCCGGCCCACGAGGCCCTGCAGGTGCAGCTGGGGCTGCTGCGCCAGATCCTGGACGAGCACGGCGCCACCTCGCTGCGCAGCGGCCTGGGGCCCGACGAGCGGGCCCAGCTCTGGGAGGTGCGCCACGGCGCGCTCGACTCCATCAAGCGCAACCACAAGGGGCTGGCCGTGCTGATCGCCGACACCTGCGTGCCCATCAGCCGCTTCGCCGAGCTGGTGCGCTACGCGCGGCGGGCCGTGGAGCGCGAGGGAGCCCTGGGACGCATCTTCGGCCACGCTGGCGACGGCAACCTGCACCTGGCGCTGCTCTTCGATCCGGCCGTGCCCGAGAGCCAGGCCCAGGCCCAGCGCGTCAACGCCCGCGTGGCGGCTCGCGGCCTGGAGCTGGGGGGCACCTGCACCGGGGAGCACGGCATCGGCCTGGGCAAGCTGGAGTTCGCCGCCCAGGAGCACGGCGCGGCCCTGGAGGTGATGCGGCGCATCAAGCGCGCCCTGGATCCCAAGGGGATCCTGAATCCGGGCAAGATGCTGCCGGAGTGAGGGCGCGCGCGGGCCCCCGCGCTGGATTACGAGTACCCTTCGCCCGGCCGCGGAGGCTTCTTGAAGGAGGGCTTGCCATGAAGATCTCTTTGGCTGAGATCCGGCGTGGAGGGCAGCGGCCGCCGAACGAAGAGGCCTACGCCACCAAGCGCGTTTTCCGCGCCGTCTCGCCTCTGGCCACCTGGGTCCTGCTGCGCCTGGGGGCCAGCCCCAACCAGGTCAGCGCGGCCAGCGACCTGGCCTGCCTGGCGGGCGCCGCGCTGGTGGCTTTCGGGCGCCACCCGGCCTGGGACCTGGGGGGCGTGGCGCTGATCCAGCTGGCGCTGGTGCTCAGCCTGGCCGATGGCGAGGTGGCTCGCCTGCGTCGCATGCAGAGCTGGTACGGCGTCTACCTGGACTACCTGGGCTACAAGATCCTCAAGCCCATGGCGCTGCTGGCGGTCCTGGTCATCGCCAGCTACCGGGCCCACGATGCGGGCTGGATCCTCTACGCCGGGATCTGGGCCCTGGTGATGGCCCCCAGCTTCGATCACCACGGGCGCGGCTGGGTGTTCCTGGAGCGCCTCAAGGCCACGCCCGAAGCGGCGGACGGCAAGCTGCGCCACGACGGCACCCTGGACGCCCCCCCTGAACCGGGCGCCATCCTGCCCCAGCTGGGCTGGCTGGCGGGCTTGCTCTTCCTCTCCAACCTGTCGCTCTTCGCCATCGCCCACGTGGTCTGCATGGTCACCGTGGCCGATATGCTGCTGGGCTGGCTCTGGCCGGCCGCGCCCCTGGGCTTCACAGAGTTGACGCTGGCCTTCTACGTGCTGGCGGCGCCGTTGGTCAAGCTCTGGGAGGTGGCGCGAGCGCGCAAGAACCTGGAGCTGGAGGCCGACTTCGAGCGCGTGCTGGGCGCCGTCCGCGATCCCGACTTCGTCAACATCCAGCGGGTCTGAGCTTGAGCCAGCACCCTGCCAGTCAGGCCCACCGCGCCCCGCTCCGCGGCCGCATCGCCGCGGCCGTGCTGGGGACCGGCCTGCTGATGGCGGGGCTGGTGGCCTGGGCCGGCACCAGCCAGCTGGGAGAGGCATTGCGCGCCCTGTCGCCGGACGTGCTGTTGCTGGCCTTCGTGCTGCAGCTGCTGCTCACCGTGCTGGCGGGCCTGCGCGTGCAGCTGCTGCTGGAGGGCGCCCTGGGCTTCGCCGACTCGCTGGCCGTGGCCGCGGCCCACTCGGCCTGCCTGATGTTCGCCCCGCTGCGCACCGGCGAGCTGGTCTACGTCTACCTGGCGCAGCGCTTCGCGGGCCGTGTGCCCGCCCGCGGCCTGTCGCAGCTGCTGGTCTTTCGCATCTTCGACGTGCTGGCCATCTCCATGCTGACCGTGCTGCTGCTGGGCTGGTGCGGCCGCCACATCCTGCCGGAGCGGGCCGGCGCCGTGACCGCGGTGGCGGGCAGCTCGCTGCTGCTGCTGCTCGTGTTGGCGGCGGGGCTGGTCTTTCGCGGCAAGAGCTTGCTGGGCTGGCTGGCCGCGCGCATGGCTGGCCTGGGGCGCCTGGGAGCCTGGCTGGCCCGGCGCCTGGCGGAGGCGGGCCAGGAGCTGCGCTTGAGCTGGCGCCAGGCCGCGGCGCAGCTGGTGGTGGGGCTGGGCATCTGGGTGCTCGTCTTTCTGTCGGCCTGGGTGGTCTTCGTGGCCATGGAGGTGCGGCTGCCCCTGAGCCAGATCAGCTTGATCATGGCCCTGCAGCGCTACATGGTGGCGATTCCAGTGCCTGCGCTGGGGACATTCGGCACCACGGAGCTCACCTGGGTGGCGCTGGTGGTGCCGCTGGGGGTGCCGCGGGATCTGGCCTTGGCATCCATCGTGGTGCAGCACGGGCTGGTGGGGGCCTATGCTGTGGCGCTGGGGTTGGTGGGCGGGGGGTGGTTGTGGGTGCGGAGGGGGTGAGGGGGTGTTCTCAGGGCAACCCCACCACCTCCGTCACCTCTTCCCCCGCCACCACCTGCAGCGCCGCGTGCAGGATGTTCCAGCTCTGCAGGTTGATCTCCTCCCAGCTCTGCTCCCCGGTCTCCCACTCGGTCGCGTTCTCGTCCGCCCAGCCGATCAGCTCCACCCCATCCACGTCGCTGCCCACCAGGATCACCGGGTGGTACGAGAACAGGATCACCGTCCCCTCTCCGTAGCTGAAGCGGATGATGGTAGGCTCGTCTGCGCCGGTGGCGGCCTCGACCGGCAGCCCGGCCGGCATGACGGCCCGCGCCCAGACCTCGTAGCCGGGCAGCTTCGCATAGGGTTGGTAGACCGGCCCGCCGTAGTAGAAGATGCGCGTCTGGGCCGGCAGGCCGGCGGCGGCCAGGGTCGGGTTGTCGGTGTCGATGGCGGCCAGCTCCACGCTGATGTTCCGGCCGTCATCCCAAGGCTGCCAGCCCACGGGGGCCTGGATGGCGCCGTCGAAGACCTTCAGGTCGTACTCGTAGGTGGCGTAGTCGCTGGCGGCGTTGTAGCTGCCGCCACCTCCGGTGGCGTGCTCGGCCCAGATGATGCTGTCGGCGGTCCACGAGGTGCCGGCGCAGAAGCCAACGTAGCCCCCGCCGCCCTCCAAGAAGGCGCGGATCTTGTCCTCGCCCTCTTCGGTGATGGCCTGGTCGCGGTAGTAGGCCGAGCCTCCCGGCGCGATCAAGGCCCGGTAGCGCTGGCCCTCGCCGCTGCCCAGCACGCCCTGGTTCAGGGCCTGGGGGCCGACGATCTCCCAGGTCCAGCCATAGGCCGCGAACACAGCCTGCAGGGCGGTGACCTCGTCCTCCCAGACGCCGTCCTCCTCGAGCTTCGCGTCGTAGATGGCGAAGGTGGCTACGCAGTTGAGGCAGGGATCCTGGGTGCCGGTGTCCTGGGGGCCGGTGTCGGGCGGGTCGCTGTCGCCGGGGCCGGTGTCGAGCGGGTCGCTGTCGGCGGAGCCGCTGTCCTGGGGCGGGTCG
>CAYVQL010000238.1:0-2716 GCA_964454135.1 uncultured Enterobacterales bacterium
CTCATCTAGTGGAGAGGCGCGCCGGAAATCTTACTCATCTTTCGTTTTTTTCTGATTTTGCTGGTGTGGCCGGGGCCGCGCGTCAGGCGGCGTCGGCCTCGCCCGTCTGCCCTCGCCAAAGCCGCGCGGAGTGGCCATCCGCGGCCCCCCCCGCGTCGGGCGGGCCCCCCCCACGGCTCCCTGCCGCGGGGCGAGGTCCGGCTTGGGGCGGGGGGCGCCCCCTGGGGGGGGCCGGGCCACGTCTTCGTAGCGCGTGAAGATCTCAGCCATCTCGCCGCAGCGGGCCGCGATGCGCGGCGCGACCTCGCCCACGTCCACCTCTCCCAGGCTGAGCAGGTCGGCGTAGCCGCGGATGGCGGCCAGGATGTTGTGCACGCGGTAGGAGACCATCTCCAGCAGGCCCGACTTGACCGTGTCCTGGGCCTGCAGCTCGGAGATGTCCACCAGCTCGATGCCCACGCCCAGGATGCGGTTCTGATAGGCGCAGGTGTAGATCCAGCAGTCCAGGCCCATGCCCGGGATGGAGAGGGTCTCACGCATGGGGCCGAAGCCTCCCAGCGCCCGCTCCAGCAGGCGCAGGGGCATGCTCAGGGTCTCCCAGACCACGGGCAGCAGGCTCTCGGGAGGTACGTGCAGCCGCTCGAGCGCCATGCGGAAGTTCTCGTCCAGCAACAGGGGATGGCCCAGCGGATCGTACAGGGCGTGGCCGGTGCGGGCGTCCTGGATGGCGGACAGCAGCAGGTCGCGCTGGTTGAGCAGCGCATCGATGCTGGCGGCCAGTTCCTGCAGCTGGGCCCGCAGGCCCAGGTCCGAGGCGACGATCTTCATCCGGGCGCGCTTGCGGGCCCGCAGCATGCGCAGGGCTCCGTGGATGGCGAAGGCCTGCAGGTTGCGGGCCACCCCTGAGCTGCCTTCGGCCGCCCCCGCCAGCTGCATGTCCTGCAGCGCGTCGCCGGCGTCTGGTTGCAGCCGGGTGACCAGCAGGCCGACGGTGCGATTCCAGGCGCGCATGGGGAAGACCTGCAGGCACCCCGCGGTGCTGGAGGAGGCGCCGGTCGGCGCGGGGTCGGGGATCTCCATGGGCTCGGCGAGGTTGCCGTGCACGGCCACGGCGATGGCCTCTTGCAGGGCATCGGGCGTCAGATCGCCGGCTTCGCCTGCCAGGGCGCGGATGGTGTAGCCGTGGCGTCCACGCTTGAAGGCCCAGGCGGCGCTGCTGTGACCCCAGCTGATGGAGGCCTGGCAGAGGTCGGTCCAGGTGTGCTCGGGCGTGGCGTCGCCCACGCCCAGCCCCTCTCCCAGGCGGGACAGCAGGTTGTCCTGTAGGCGCTGCAGCTGCAGCTCCACGTTCTGCCAGGTGGAGGCGTACCAGGTGAAGGCCGCGGCGGCCAGGGCGGCCAGGGGGATCTCCACCGGCAGCACCAGTCCCATGCGGATGGCCAGGGCGCAGACGAAAACCAGCAGCGTCGCCGCGGCGGCGATGAAGCCGTAGCGTCCCGGGGCGCCACGCAGCTTGAGCAGCACGGCGGTGCCAGCGAAAGCCAGGGCGCCGGCCAGCAGCGCCGAGAGCAAGGGAGAGACCACGGGGAGTGCCGGGCCTGCTACGGCGCGCGCCGCGGCCTCCGCCAGTGGCATGGGCCTGCCCGGCGTGTCGAGGAAGGGCGCGGCCCAGGCATCGGTGGCGCCCAGGATGGCGACGCGACCCTGCAGGGCTGCGGAGCTCAGGCCGACCACCTGGCCCTGGTCGAGGGTGGGGACGCCCACGGAGTCCAGCGGGATGCGGGCCCTGCCTGCGGGCATCACCAGGCCGGCGGCGCGCTGCAGGCGGGCGGGAAAGCTGTAGCCCTGCCCCACGGCGGGCCGCCAGCAGCGCACGCGGCCATCCCAGTCCTGCGAGAAACCGCCGTCCGCCAGCGGGGTCTCCGGTGAGCGCCAGGCCTCGGTCTGGGCGATGTCCGGCAGCTTGCGACCCACCAGGCCGATGGTCTCCACGCCGCGCTGTTGCAGCTGACCCGCGACGCGCATCCAGGCTCCGGGAGAGGCGTCCGCCTCCATCACCACCAGCAAGACGTCGTTCTCGGGATTAGGGGACAGATCCGTTCCGAGGAGCAGGTCGGTCAGCGGCTGCGGAGACAGCGCCAGGAGCGTGCCGAGGAGCGCGGCCAGCAAGGCGGCGGCCAGGCTCCGCAGTCCCATGGCCTCGAGGCGCAGGTTCCTGGGCACGACGTGAACTCCTTGCGGCTGGTGCCGGACCGGGACTGCCACAGGCGGGAGTCCGGACCGCACTTGCCTGGAATAACCGGGCGGGCGGCGTGAGCCCCCCCTCAGGTGCCCGGGAACGCGCTGGGCGGGGAACGCGGATGCTGGTGCATGGCAAACCGCTTACCCTGAAGGCGACCCCTGACCCGTTGTGCGCCTCCGCCGAATGCTCGCTTCCCTTCCTCGGCGCGCCCGCTTCCACGGCTTCGCGGCGCTCGCGGCGCTCCTCTTCCTGCTGGCGGGTCTGGTGTGGATCAGCCGGGATGCCCTGTTGCGGGATGGGGACGAAGAGGGGCATGTGGGCGCCGCCGAGCTGGTGGCCGAGCGCTGGAAGCAGGGGCGGGTCGGCGAGGCCTGCGCCATGAGCCTGGCAGGCGACCTGGGGCACTATCCACCCCTGTATCCGGGGATCGTCGGGGCCTGGTGGGCCTGCTGGGGGGGAGAGCCCGGCCGGCCG
>CAYVQL010000238.1:2726-17761 GCA_964454135.1 uncultured Enterobacterales bacterium
GCGCGGGGCTGGCGTCGTGGGGAAATTCCCTCCCTTTTTTTGGGGGGGGGGGGGGGCGTGGGGGGCGGGGGGGGGGGGAGTGCCGGGCGGGCCGCCGGTGCGGGGGCTCAACCTGCTATGGCCCCTGCTGGCGGCCTGGGCCATGGGGCGCGTAGCGCGGCCCCTGGGGCGCTGGCCTGCCCTGGTGGCGGGGCTCTGCGTGCTCTGCACGCCCCTGCTGCTGGGATTGGGGCGCCACTTCATGCCCGAGGGGGCCCTGGTGGCGGCCTGCTCACTGGTGGTGCTGGCCCTGGAAGGCGTCCGGCGCCGCCCCGCGGCATGGCGCTACGCGCTGCTGGGCTGCGCCCTGGGCGCGACCCTGCTCATCAAGCAATCCGCCGCGCTCTGCCTGCTGCCCGTACTGGCGCTGCGCTTGCCGCGGCGAGCGGGCAGCGCCCTGGCGCTGGCCCTGGCCGCTTGCCTGCTCTTGCCCTGGCTGGGGCCGCGCCTGGCGGAGCAGTGGAGCTATGGCGGGCAGAGCGTGGCCGCGCCACCAGGCGTCTCCCCGCTGCGGCAGCTGGGCTTCTACCCCTGGAGCTTCTTCTGGGTGGGTGCGGGGCCGGTGCTGGCAGTGCTGGGGGTGGCTGGCACCGCGGCGGGGCTGCGGGCCCGACGCGAGGGAGGCCCGGCCTGGGAGATCACCTGGGTGGCCCTGGCCTGGGGCCTGGGGGCCTTTCTGCTGCTGCTGCTGGTGCCGCGCAAGTACCCGCGCCTGATGGCGCCGGCGCTACCGGCCCTGGGCCTGCTGGCAGCCGTGCTGGCGGCCCGCATGCGGCGGCCGTGGTGGCTGGGCGGCGGTCTGGTCCTGGCGCTGGTCTGGAGCGCCTGGGGTTCGCTGCGCGCCATCCCCGTGCCCGAGAGCGCCCTGGTGATGGACGAGCGCTGCCCCCAGCGCTGGTTTCGCCCTGCCGTGGACGACGACCTGGGCCTGGGCGCGGCGCTGGAGGCGGTGGCGCGCGCGCGGCCCGGTCCGGTGCGCGTGCTGGGTACGGTCGAGCTGCCTTGCGAGCTGCAGAGCAGCTTCGACTGGCGCGCCCACCTGGGTCCAGCCCTGCGGCGGGCCGGGCTTGACCGCGAGCTCCTGCTGGACGATGCGCCCGGCCAGGCTGCGGTCATCCTTAGCTGGCAGGGGGCGCAGCCCGGCTGGCAGGGCTACGAGCTGCCGGTTCCGGCCCTGGGAGAGACGCTGTGGATCGGAGCAGCGGCCCGCTGATGGGGTTCGCTCACGGTGTGGGCGCCAACGCGCGCTCCAGCTGGCTGCTGCTCATGGGCCCCACGTGGGCGTCCAGCACCTGGCCGTCGCCGTCGATGAAGACCGTGGTGGGCAGGGTGCTGATGTCCCAGGCGGCCTGAGTGGCTGCATCGGCCAGGAGCACCGTGTAGCGGATGCCCAGGATCCGTGCGGCGCTCTTCACCTCCTCGGCACTGCCGCTGTCCACGGCCACGCCGATCACCGCCACCTCGGGGTGCGCCGCGGCGAAGGCGTTGAACTCGGGGATCTCCTGCCGGCAGGGCGCGCACCAGCTGGCCCAGAAGTTCAACACGGTGGCGTGGCCCCGCTGCTGCTGCAACGAGAAGCGCCGCCCGTCGAGGGCCGGCAGGTCCAGGGCCGGAGCCTGGTCCGGGAGGTCGGGCTTGCCGGGGAAGAACCTAGTCCACGCCACCCAGACGATGGCGCCGATGGCGAGGACATAGCCGTAGTCTTTGAGCAGGCGAACCATGGTGCACCTCCGCTGCGACGCCGGACGGCTCTCACTCGGGCCGCTGGGATTCTGACAACAGGAGCCGTCCGCCCCCCTGGCTGTTACCGGTCCAGCCCCGCCTCCGACCGCAGCCCGGGCAGGCGGCGCAAGAGCTCGTCGCGCGTGGCGCGGAAAGCCTCGAGGCGCTCGTCATCGGGCGCGCAGGCCGGATCCGGCAGGGGCCAGGCCAGGCGCGGCAGGCCAGCGGGCAGCAGGGGGCAGTCGTCCTCGCACAGCAGCACGGCGAGATCCACCTCTTCCAGGGGCAGCTCGTCGAAGCCCTTGGAGCGCAGGCCGCGCGCGTCCAGGCCGCGCTCCTCGAGCACGCGCGGCACCTCTGGCCGCACGTGCGTGGGGCGCGAACCGGCGGAGAGCCACTCGACCTCGGGATCCAGGTGGCGGGCGATGGCCTCCGCCAGCTGGCTGCGGGCCGAGTTGGCGACGCAGACGAAGAGCACGCAAGCCATGGGGTCTCCCCACTTTCCAGGATCTCACTATTTGGCGGCGCCCTGCTCCAGCTCGCGATCGATGATGTCCTTGAAGTTCTCGAAGGGCTGGGCGCCGGAGATCATGATGCCGTTGATGAAGAAGGCCGGGGTGCCCGTGACGCCCAGGGCGGCGCCGTCGGTCATGTCGGCCATGACTTCTTTCTTCTGGGCCTCGTCCTTGGTGCAGGTCTTCCAGGCGCCCATCTCCAGGCCCAGCTTCTCGGCCTGGCCCTCGATGCCGTCCTTCTTGATGGCTTTCTGGTTGTCCAGGATGGCGTCGTGCATCTCCCAGAACTTGCCCTGGGCGCCAGCGCAGTTGGCAGCCACGGCGTAGGAGATGGCGTTTTTGTGGAAGGAGAGGGGGTAGTCGCGGAAGACCCAGCGCACCTTGCCCTCGTACTCGTCCATCACCTTGCTCATCACGTCGTAGCCGCGTTTGCAGTAGGGGCACTCGTAGTCGGCGAACTCCACGATGGTGATGGGAGCGTCGGCCGGCCCGCGCGGCTCGTCGTCATCCACGGAGACCTCCAGCCGCGGCAGCTCGGGGGCTTCGATGGCCACCTGCACCTCGGCCTTCTCCTTGAGGTCTTCCAGCAGCTTGCCCACGGCCTCGCGCTGCTTGGACTGCTTCAGGCGACCCTCGACCTGGTCCTTGACGGCCTCCAGGGGCTTGCCGCGGAAGCGGCTCTTGTTCTCCTCGTAGAAGGACTCGACCTCTTTTTCGGAGACCTCAGCGTTCTCGGTGTTGAGCTTCTCCACCAGGGCGTCGGCGTCGGCCAGGCCCTGCCTCTTGGCCTCGGCGTCCAGCAGGGACTCGGCCACCTTGGCGTCGATGGCCTTGCGCATGATCTGGTAGCGCTTGGTCAGGTAGTCGATCTCCTGCTTGATCAGCTGGCCTTTGACATCGGCCATCAGGTCGCCCCAGGTGTACTGGCCGCCCTGCCAGGACGCGACCACGTCGTCGGGTGGCTTGTCGGCCTGGGCGGAGGGGACGGGCATGGGGAAGCTGTTCAGCGCCGGGCCGGAGGTGGCGGCATCGTTCGCGGGTTTGTCGCAGGCCGCCAGGGCCAGGCAGAGCAGCAGGGCGCTTGGGTGGTTCATCGAAGACTCCGTCTCGAGGGAGGGGCCTGCTAACGTCCTGCTGACGGCAACGCACGCTGGCCGACCGAGCGGAGGATCGCCCTTCTGGCGCCGTTGAGGCAGAATGTCTGCCATGCGCTTCTCTCTTCCTCATGCCTTCCTGCGATCCGAGGACGCCCCGGCCTCTGCGGACCCCTACCTGCCGCTGCGGCTCCTGGGGCGCGGAGGCAAGGCGCGGGTCTACGAGGTGCTGGATGGACAGAGGCGCCGTCGCCTGGCCCTGAAGCTCTTCCACCTGCCCGAGGACTGCGAGGCGGTGGAGAGAGAGCGGCGCGCCCTGGCCAGGCTCGATCATCCGGGCATCGTGCGGGTGTTGGACAGCGGACGGACCACCCGCGGAGCGCCCTACCTGGTCATGGAGCTGGTGGAGGGGCGGACCTGCCAGAGCCACGTGAAGTCCCTGGGGCCTCCTGGCACGAGGGTCCGCACGCAGGCCGCCGCCGACCTGGTGCGCGAGCTGTTGCGGATCCTGCGCTATCTCCATGGGCGGGGTGTGCTCCATCGGGACGTCAAGAGCTCCAACGTGCTCATCGCCGCGGATGGCGTGAAGCTGCTGGATCTGGGCACCGCCCGCTGGGGCCATGCCGCTGGCGCGGGGCGCTTCATAGGTACCGTTAGCTACGCCAGCCCGGAGCAGCTCCAGGGCCGACAGCTGGATGGGCGCAGCGACCTCTACTCCCTGGGTGTGCTCTGGTATCGCATGCTGACCGGGCGTCTTCCCTTCCCCGAGCTGCAGCCCGAGGAGGCCGCGCGGTTGCGGCGTGACGCGGCCTTGCTCCCCCCCCACGAGCTGGCGGACGTGCCCCGCTGGATGTCCGAACAGGTGATGGCCCTGCTCTGCTGGAACCCCGCCCAGCGCCCGCGCGTCCAGCAGTTGCTGGAGAGGCTGGGGCCCGCAGCGCGCGGGCGGGCGCCTGCATCCTGGCGCTGGCCCGCGGTGGCGCCCTTTTTCGGTCGCAACGAGCTGCTGGCGCGCATCGTCGAGTACGGGGAACGTCCGCCCCCGGGGGGGGTGCTCTTGCTGGAGGGGGCGGTGGGCTGCGGCCGTGGGGCGGCGGCGGACTGGGCGCGGGAATGGGCCCTGCGTCGCGGACGATCCGCGCTACGGCTCTCCCCTGGAACCTCGTGGGCGGCCGCGCTGTTGCTGGCCCTGCCCCGTCACCGCCGTCAGCTGCTGCGCCGCCGCCTGTCCGCGGCGACCCTGGGGTCGGCCCGCGCCCTGCTCTGCGGTCTGGCCGAGGAGGAGCCCCTGCTCTTGTTCCTGGGTGAGCTGGAGAGCTGGGGGGACGAGCTGCGCGTCGAGCTGGGGATCCTGCGGGGCGTGCTGGCCGAGCGCGGCCTGCCCGCCGCCTTCGTGGCCAGCGCCTCTGCGGACGAGCGCGCCGCCCCCGGTGTCCAACGCCTGCGCTTCGAGCCCCTGACTCTGGCGGACCAGGAGGTCTGGGTGAGGGCGCTGTTGGGAGGACGGCAAGCTCCAGCGCGGTTGGGGCGGGAGCTGGCACCGGCCGCGGGCCATCCCGCGGCGCTGCAGGCCGCGCTGCGAGGGCTGGTGGAGGATGGACGTCTGCGTGCCGGCCGTACGCCGCAAGGGCAGATCTGCTGGCGCCTGCGAGGGGAGCGGCCTGTCCGCTCCGCCGGTGAAAGCGGCTCTGGCGAGGAGAGCATCGCGGACCAGGTCCAGGGGGCGCTGCGCAGGGGCGAGCTGGCGCTGGCCGGGCAGCTGCTCGGGGAGGCCGCTGCAGCTGGAGGGAGCGCAGGGGACCGGCTGCAGCTCTTGCAGGGCGAGCTGGCGTTGTTGCGGGGCGAGCTGCACGCTGCCCATGCCCTGCTTGTCGCCAGCCAGCCCACCAGGGAGCTGGGGCCGGAGCTGCGGGCGCGTGCCGCTGCCGCCGCCGGGCGCACGCTGATCATCCAGGGGCGCTTTCGCGAGGCCCGCGCCGCCTTGAGAGGGGCGCTGGGTCAGCTGCGGGGCGAGGCGGCGCGCGCCGAGCCCCTGGCGCGCCTGCGCCTGGAGTTGGCTTGTCTGGAGCTGGAGTTGGGTCGCTTCGGGTGGCTGCGCGAGGAGGCGGACGATGCCGAGCTGCTGCTGGAAGATGGCGGGAGCAGCTCGCTCGCAGTGGGCCTGACGCTGCTGCGGGGGCGCCTGGCCCTGCGCTGCGGGGATGCCGACCTGGCCCTGCGCCGCCTGGACGCGGCGGATGCGGAGGCGGCCCGCGCCGGCCTGGAGCTGGATAGGGCGCGGGCCCGCTGCCTGCGCTGCCTGGCCCTGGCGCGGCAGGGACGAGGCAGCCAGGCCCTGCGCGAGTTGCAGTCCCCGCTGGCCCTGCTGCAAGCGTCGGGGGCGCTGCCCGATCTGGCCCTGGCTTGCCGCTGCCATTGGGAGGTGCGAGGTCCGCGCGCGGATCCCGAGACCTGCTTCGCCCCGGTCGTGGACTGGTATCGCAGAGAGCCCGTCCCCCTGCTCGAGATCCGCTACCGCATCGCCCGGTTGCGCCACGCCGCGCGCTGCAGGCCGCAGGGCGCGCGCGAAGAGCTCACGGCCCTGACGCGGCTCATAGAGGAGCTGCTGTGCGGGGGGACCAGGCAGGACCGGCGCGCTTTGCTGCAGGGGCCCTGGCGCAGGTTCGCGCGGGAGCTGGGGGGGGACTGATGGCGGACGCCCCTCAGACCTCGATCAGCCGCTCCTGCACCGCGGCGCGACCGGGGTGGTTCTCGGGCAGGCCGCGCAACAGCGCCCTGGCCTGCTCCTGGAAGCCTGGGTCCCCCTGGTTGCGGGCGCGTAGCGCCTGCAGGTAGGCGTCGAGCCAGGAGCTCTCGGCTCCCGATGTGGCGATGTCCCGCAGCAGCTCCTCGCAGCGGCGCGGCTCCAGGCGGTCCTCCAGGTAGAGCTGGGCCAGCATGCGGGCGGCGTCCACGTCGAGGGGCTGGCTGCCGCACTTGCCGGGACCCTTGCAGAGCTTGCTCAAGCCGCTCTCCAGCACCTGCATGGCCTCCATGCGCTTGCCGCCCTTCAGCCGGATGCGCGCCAGCAGCTTGTGCACGCCCATGTCGCGCGGCGCAAGCCGTAGCAGCTCCACGCCCAGGGCGTCGGCTTCCGCCAGACGCCCCCCCGCTTCCAGCAGGGCGACCTGGTTGGCCATCAGCTCGGGATCGTCGGCGCGCTCACGGGCCTGCTGCAGCACCCGCAGGGCCTCGTCACGGCGGCCGTCGGCGCCCAGGGCTCGTGCCAGCAGCACTGCGCTGTGGACGCGGCCCAGGCGTTGGTGGCCGCAGGCAGCGCCGAAGGCCCGCAGCTCGCTGGCGGCGCGGGCCGCCTGGCCCGTTTGAAGGGCGGCCAGGCCGCGCTGGAAGCGGGCGGCGGGTTCTCGCTCCACGAAGGCCTCCAGGCGCTGGAAGGCCTGGGACGCCTGCCCGTCTTCCAGGGCCAGCACGGCTTCGGCGAAGTCTCTGCCCAAGGCCATGTAGCGCGCCCGCAGCTCTTCCGGATAGGCCTCGAGCAACAGGGCGTAGCGGACCTGGGGGTGGTCGGGGGGCAGGGAGAAGATGGGATCCCCGCCGAAGCCGGCGGAGGGCGTCTCCGGGGGCACGGGGGCGCCGCCGCCGCAGGAGCCGGAGGCGCAGCAGGATCCGCCGAGCGGGCCGCTGGCCTTGGCGGCGGCTCGGGCCTGGGCGGCCTGGCGTTGGCTGCTGCGTGCCTCGCGCAGGACGCGCCGCGCCTGTCGCAGCTCTGTGCCGAAGCGCTCGCCGGCGAAGTTGGCCGCCAGCTGGACGTGCTCGGTCGCTGCGGGAAGCTCTCCAGCGTTGGCGCAGATCCGCGCCTGCTCCAGGTTGAGCCGCACCAGCCCGGCCTCGGCGTCCAGGCGCACCTGCTGCGCTTCTTCTCCCTCCAGGCCCTCGAGCATCAGGCGCGCCGAGCCTGGATCGTCACGGGCCAGGAAGCGCCGGGCCTTGGCGATCTTGTCCGCAGGGCTGGGGAAGATCCAGGAGAGGAATCCCATTCCTCAGTTCTCGACGCTGGGCGTGCTGCCCATCATGAATCCCTTGCGCACGGCCAGCAGGCTGTTCAGGTCCAGGCCCAGCGAGTGGGGGCTGGCCTCGGCGCCGGGAGTCCCCTCCTCGGAGGGGCTGGGTTCTTGCGGCTCCTGGGGCTCTTCGGGTTCGCTCTGGGGTTCCCGCTCCGGATCGGGGTCCTTGCGAAAGCCGGGATCCAGGGGGCCGAAGCGCCGCAGCTCGTCGACGTGGGTCAGCGTGGTGGGCGCGCAGCGGTCCACGAAGAGCACGCCATCGAGGTGGTCGCACTCATGCTGCGCCGCGATGGCAGCGAAGCCCTCGGCCTCGAAGGAGAGCCTCTGCCCGGCACGGTCGAAGGCATCCACGCGCACCTTGGCGGCGCGGTTCACCGCTGCCCTCAGGTCCGGAACGGAGAGGCAGCCCTCGTAGGAGCGCACCAGGTTGCTCGTCAGGAAGCTGATCTCGGGGTTGATGAGCACGGTGGCGGTGTTCTCCCCCTCCAGAGCCAGCAGGACGATACGCAGGGGGACGTGCACCTGGGGCGCGGCCAGGCCGGCGCCTTCGTAGTCGGTCAGCGTCTGCGCCATGTCATCGATCAGGCCCTGCACCTGCGGATCGGGAATACGCTCCGGGGGCAAGGGGTCGGCCACCTGCCTCAGGATCGGATGGCCCACGCGGGCAATTTTCAGGATGGCCATGGTGTCTCCAGCTGGAACCGGCCGCGCCCTATATCCCTGGCGCGGCGCCGTCGCTCGGATTCCCACCGGGAATGGCCCGCCCGAGCAGCGCTGCGCTTGGCTGGCGGCACGCCACCGGCGTGGTATGAGCCGGGTGTTCTCCCCCGGGATTCTGCTCGCAGGAAACAGGTCATGGCCGACCCGCAACGCATGTGGAAAGAGAACGTGCTGCAGCCTCACGTGGATGGCGCGCCCGTCTTCTTCGTCGAACGCGCGTGCATCTTCTGTTCGATCTGCACGGACATCGCCCCGGCCTGCTTCACGGCGGACGAAGAGGCGGGCTTCGTCCATGTGGCGCGCCAGCCCGGCAATGACCGCGATCTGGAGGCCTGCTACCAGGCCATGGAGAACTGCCCCGTTGAAGCTATTGGCGGCTTATGAGGCGCTGCGCTTGGAATTCGGCGCGGGTTTGCGGATAATCATCTCCATTCGCTCCGACCTTCTTCAGAGGATCCCATGACATCCCTGTTCATCCCGGCTCTGATCCTGAACCTGAACCTCGCCCATGCCCAGGAGTGCGACAGCGCCGATCTGCAGAAGCGCATGGATGAGGCGAGCCCGCGGGCCCTGGCCGGGCTCTACGAAGAGCTGGCCAGCTGCGATCCCGAGGCCGCTGCCGAGGCCGCACCGGCCTCCTTCGAGAAGATCCTCAGCGGCGACTCGGGCGTGAGCGCGGGCATCGCCGCCGTGCGCGTCGGTGCCGGCACCACGGTGCGCGAGTGGGTGAGCGGGCTGCTATCGGATGAGCGCGCCTCCACCCTGGCCGGCCTGGGATCCGGCTGCGAAGAGACCCCCGAGCTGGTGGGCTTCTTCACGGACGCCAAGCAGGAGCTGGGTGAGCGCTTCTGGCGCGATCGTTGGCACCGGGCCCTGGCCGACTGCCACTCGCCCCAGATCCACGAGCTGCTGCGCACCGCCTTCCAGGAAGATAGCGTGCAGAAGGACTCCTCGCGCTTCGGCAGCATCCTGGAGGTGTTCTGCGACAACGCCGGCCACGACGCCATCCCCTGGCTGAAGGCACTGATCTTCACGACCCACGAGGAGAACCAGCTGCACATCGTCAGCGCCTTCGCCAATGCGGCCGGGGTGGGCTCCATCGAGGGCACCGACCAGGAGGCGGCCAACGACGCGGTGGCGGCCCTCCTCGAGGTGGCGCCCAAGCTGCCGGCCAAGGTGGTGGAGCAGGCCCGCATCTCGCTGGAGTCCATGGGCGCCCAGGAAGAAGCCGACGGCCTGGCGGCCGTGCGCTTCACCGGGCTGCAGCAGGCCGACGGCCGCTTCCTCTGGGGCACCGTGGCGGTGGAGACCGCCACCTGCAAGAACGGCAAGACCCGCCTGGGCATCCACCACGGCCAGGTGCTCGAGCCCGGCCACCGCTGGCCCGACCAGATGCACCAGGCGGTGGAAGAGGCCGTGCTGGCGGGCTGGGAGCTGGACCTGGGCGAGAAGTGCAAGGGCGAGAGTCGCCACGAGATCATCGTGCCCAGCGAGCCCTTCGCCGACGAGGCCGCCTACGTGGCCTGGCGCGATGAGCAGCTCAAGGAGATCCGCAAGCGGCCAGCCGACAAGCTGCAGGAATCCGAGGAAGCCGCGCCAGTGCTGCCCTGACCTAGCGCCCGCGGGCGGCCCGCTTGTAGCGGGATTCGCGCCGCAGCCACTTCTCAAGGGCTGCGTGGCGGGCCTCGGCGCACAGGTCGGCCCCCACCAGGGCGCGGCGGCGCTCGGCCACCGCGCGCAGGATCAAGGCCGCGGCCACCGAGACGTTGAGGGACTCCACGAAACCCCGCATGGGCAACTGCACCGCGCCGTCGGCGCCCTGGCGCGCCTCTGCGGACACCCCTGCCAGCTCTGAGCCGAAGAGCAGGGCCACGGGGGTGTCCACCGGCAGGGCCTCGGGCGTCTGGGCGGCGGGATCCAGATCCGCCGCGTAGACGCGGAAGCCCCGCTGGCGCAGCTGGGCGATGCAGGCGGCGCTGCTCTGGTTCAACCTCAAGTCCATCCAGCGCTCCGAGCCGCGCGCCGCCCCCGGGCTGGGGCGGAAGCTGCCGGTGACCAGGTGCACTTCGTGCAGGCCCAGGGCGTCGGCGCTGCGGATGACGGCGCTGACGTTGTGGCGCCGGCGCACGGCCTCCAGCACGGGCACCACGCTGCCCATGCGCCGCTGCAGCACCTCCATCATGCGCGCCACACGTCGCGGCCTGATGCCTTGCGCCAGGGGGCGCAGCTCGGCGGGAAGGTCCGCCAGCAGGGCCTCGGGATCCGCGTCGGGCTGGAGAGAGGAGGGGGAGCGGCCCATGGCTTCAGTGCCTCGTTCTGGGCGCTGGTCCTGACCGTCTGCGCCCGATAGATGGCGCGCGCCCCGGACCCGGGGCCATGGAGACCAGCTGCGATGCCTGCATGGACGACCTCCTTCAGGCCGCCAACCTAGCACCGCCACCGGGGTCAGGCGACGCCTCGCCCCCAGGGAGCCGCCACATGTCTGATATGACCGTCAAAGAGCGCAAGGCGCTCAGAGCCCGCGGCCATCACCTGCGGCCGGTGGTCCAGGTGGGACAGGCCGGGGTGCATCCGGCCCTGGAGCGCAAGGTGGAGTCCGAGCTGCAGGCCCACGAGCTGATCAAGGTGAAGGTGGGGCAGGGCGGCATGGCCGCCGGCGCGGCCGCCGAGGCCCTGGCTCTGGCCTGCGGTGCCGAGGTGGTGCAGGTCATCGGGCGCACGCTCTTGCTGTACCGGGAGCGGGTGGAGGATGAGGAGGAGGGGGACTGAGGGGCGGATCCGGCTTCAGCGCCGGCTGTGCCGGCGGATCGCCTCCCCCACGCGCGCCCTGGAATCTGCTCCGACGTCCGCCTCCGCGGCGTGCTCGCTCCAGCTCCGGACGGCCTCGAAGACCTCTTCCAGGGCCCGGCGCGCGGGGGTGTGCTTCAGCCCCGCCAGCTCTGCCAGCCGCCGCAGATCTTCCCTCCCCGGATCCGCACCCTCTCCCGCCACCAGCAGGGTGTGCTCGCCCCCGGGGCCGGGGCTGTATGTCAAGTCGTAGGCCGGGCTGCGCCGCCAGACGCCGTCCTTGCGCAGGAAGGCGAACTGCTTGAGGTGATCGTCGCGATTGTGGCAGAGCACGTTGAAGACCGCGTGCCGGTAGGCCTGCAGCACCTGCTCCTCGGAGCGCGTCACGTAGCGCGTGAGCTTGAGCAGATCGGCGTAGTCCGCGGCCATGGCCTGATGCGGCGCGACGTCCAGCAGCCCGGCGGCCGTGAGCACGTGCAGGCGCTGCGGGCCCTCGCGGTCGAAGCGCTGGCTGGCGAAGTAGCGACCAGCGGAGGTCTCGAGGAGGCGTGGCTGCGCCACCCGGATTCCGGCAGCCTGGGCCATGCGGGCGTAGGCGTACTCCAGGGCGGCGATGTCCTGCGGATCGTGGCCCGGGGCGCGGAACTTGACGAGCCAGCCCGTCTCGTCGTCCCGGAGCGACTGAGCGCCGGAGCGCAACCGACCGGCCCGGTCTTCGGCGATCCATGCCTTGGGTCGCGAGCCTCCGGCGCTGCCACCGGCGCGTTCCAGCGTGGTGAGCAGCTCGGGATCCCCGCCGCGCAGCATCAAGGTAGAATCGCGGGCCAGGCTATCCAGGTCCAGGCTCGGCTCGGCCTCGTCGGAGAGAGGGGCCTCCGGCTCGAACAGCAGGGCGCCGGTCCCCCGGCGCCCCACGATGGCCAGGCGATCCAGCCCACTCAGCGCGGCGGGGGCCAGCCCGAGGCGCCGGCACTGCCGGTCCACGAGCTGTCGGCCCCAGCTGTCGGGCAGGCTGTCGGCCAGAAAGCCCGGCAAGCCATCCAGGCTGCGCTTGCCCACGACGTGGACGCCGGGCGCGAGGGGCGCCTGGCGCACGGCCAGGTTGGCGCCGGCGTCCTCGCCCGTCGCCAGGGAACGCTCCGTCCACTCCAGGGCCGTCAGACTGCCGGGTGTGCGGGCGATGCCACAGAGAACGCTCGCTGCGTTCTGCGCTTCGTGCAGGAGGATGCGCAGGCGCGCCCCGCGCTGCAGGGGCAGGTTCACGATCGCGCCCGCTGGCGCTTGCGCGACGTGGTCAGCTCAGTGAGCGTGGAGGGGGGATCAGGCTCGAGCAGAGAGTCCAGCTCCCGCTCGCGCCCCAGGACGTACATCACGCGGGCCAGGTTCTCCAGCGAGCCCTTTCCCCGGCTCTCCAGCGCGGCCAGGGTGGGACGGGAGATCCCGGCTTGACGGGCGACGCGCTCCTGAGTCTGGTTGCGCTGCAGGCGCAGGGCTCGCAGCCGTGCGCCCAGTTCGCGGGCGTGGTCTGTCGGCGTCATAAGGTCAAGCATACTTTGCAGTATACACCAGATGCCGACTTTGTGTGAAGAAAATGTTGCCGTAAACACATGTTGGCAGGACGGTCTTGCCATCCCAGGACAGGTGCGTGGCCTTCTCGCCGCCGATGTACAGACCGGGTCCGAACAGCGCTCCCTTCGAGCGGATCCATATCCGGGCGTTGCTGTCATCTCCCAGCGAGCAGCCGCAGAGCAGGCACGAGATGGCGAAGGATTGCGTTGTCGGTAGCTGTGGCATTCCCCGTCACTCCCCCTCGAAGTTGCAGTTCAGCAGGTTGCAGGGCCGCTGGCAGCGACTGACCTGCCACCTGCGCCGTAGCGCTCGCGGCCCGATCCAGGCCCGCTCCGGCGACTTGCCGTCCAGGATGCTGCCCACCGGCTCCAGGAAGAAGCAGAGCCGCAGCTGTCCCTTGGGATCCACCGCCAGGTCGCTGTGCCCGGCCCGGCAGGTGAGCCCGTTGGGGCGCAGCGGGTCCCGGAAGTAGCCCTTCATGGCGTGCAGCTGCTCCACCGGATTGCAGACCGGCCCCCCGGCGGCGCGGGTCTTGGCCAGCAGGTCCAGGGCCTCTTCCACGGGGGCCAGGTCTTTCGGCCACAGGGGGGATTGGCGGTGCCAGTGCGGGTCGTGCGGTCGCTCGCCGAAGTTCTCGTACAAGGGCTGGATGACCAGCTGCAGCTCGCGCTGGCGCACGTAGCCCAGCAGGGCCGGGATCTCGGCGGCGTTGGCGCCGTGCAGGATGGCGGCCACGATCACCTGGGGCCCGTCGTGGGCGCGCATGTTGTCGATGGCTTGCCTGGCGCGCGAAAAGGCGCCCTGGCGGCCGCGGGTGCGGTCCACCGTCTCTTCGTCGACGCCGTCCAGGGAGACGTAGACGATGGAGACCTGGGCGGCTGCGATCCCGGCGGCGCGGCGCGGCGTCAGCAGCCAGCCGTTGGTGTTGAAGCTGCTCTCGAAGCCCAGCCCAGCCGCGTGGCCCAGCAGCTGCTCCAGGTCGCGGCGCATCAGGGGCTCGCCGCCGGCGAAGTTGATGGCCGCGGGGCCAGGCCAGCGGGCCAGCCGATCCATGAACTCGGTCCAGACCTGGGTGGGCAGATCGGGCGTGCGGTTGCGGTGGATGTCGCAGTGCAGGCAGGGCAGGAAGCAGCGATCGGTGACCGACAGGTGCACTTGGGCCGGCGGGCCGGGGGCGGGCTTCAGCTGGGCCAGGTCCAGCAGGCGTTCGACTCGGGCGGAGCGTGCGCTCATGGCGCCTCTCCCTGGGGGCTCGCCGGGGCGCCGACAAGCCCCCGCTCCCACTGGGCGCAGCGCTGGATCTCCAGCGGACCGACCTGGGTGTAGTTGGCCGAGCGCGGAATGAAGCAGTCCTGGCAGAGGGGCAGCTGCTGGTAGTCGCCCCGCGCCACCCGCGCTCGTCGAGCGCGCTGTTCGGCGCCCCACCAGAGCTCGCTGAAGGGTCGGTCGCGGATATTGCCCAGCACCATGGCGAAGCCGCTGTCCCGGGTGCAGACGGTGACATCGCCCCGCCAGCCGATCACCGGGCTCTTCCAGAAGGCGGAGCAGGGCTGCAGGTTGCGGGGCTCCACCTGCTCTGGGCTGACGCCCTCGGCGGGCGGACTCAGACCCATGGAGGCCACGGCAGTGCGGAAGATCCTGTTCTGACGGGCCTGTTCCTCTGCGGTGGGACAGTCCAGCTGCCGGAAGAAGACCACCGCCTCGTCGCCGGGCCCGTCGGGCACGTGACCGGCCGCCGTGCGCAGCTCGAGACCGGCGCGCCGGCAGGCCTGGCGCCAGTGGTGGCGGAAGGGTGCCGCCTCGTCGATGTTGCGGTCGCACAGGATGAACTGGAAGACCAGGCGCGGCCAGGTGGCGCCCAGGCGCCCCTTGCGCGCCACCATGCGCCCCACTGCGCGTTCCACGGCGGCGAAGCGGTCGCGCCCCTTGATCTTGCGGTAGGTGCTGGCCCGCGCCGCGTCGATGCTCAGGTGCCAGACCTGGGGCGTGTCGCTGCGGTTCAGCGCCGCGCGCATGATGCTGTCGTCGAGACAGGTGGCGTTGGTGTGCAGCTCCAGCTTTTCGAAGATCCGGCTGCGCTGGTTGGCGCGCAGCAGGCTCTGGTAGATCTCCACGAAGCGCGGGTGCAGCAGGGGCTCTCCCAGCCAGAACAGGATCAGGGCGTCGAAGTGGGCGTCCGCCCGTGCCAGGTCCTGCAGCAGTCCGTCGAGCAGCCGCGGGTCGAGGAAGGCCTGGTCTGCTTCGCCCTGGGCCTCTCCTGGCGGGCGTGGACGGTCGCAGTGCACGCAGGCCAGGTTGCAGCTGCCGGATAGCTCGAGCACCAGGTAGCTGCCGGGGAGCCGGGGAGGGGGAGCGTGGAAGCGCACAGGGGCAGACTAGCGTACGTCCGGGTCGCTGGCCCGTCGGCACCGGTCATTTCCGCCGACAGTGTCGGCGTAAATGACCGGTGCCGCTTTTTTTAGGGGGAAGACAGATTCTTCCCCCCCTGTTCGAGGCGGACACCGCCTCTCCCCCCCATCTTCGCC
>CAYVQL010000239.1:0-17748 GCA_964454135.1 uncultured Enterobacterales bacterium
AAACAGGCCGACTCATCGTTGCGGCCGAATGGCCGCAACGATGACCAAGGCCCGCTGCGACCACTCCATTTTGCGCCTCAATATGGAAACGACCGCTCCATTTCGCGCCTCAAGATGGAGACGAGCGCTCCGCAGTCGAACATCGAACCAGACGGCGGACTGCGGCGTCGTTATTCTACTTTCACTGGGTGTATCTCGCGAACCGGCCACAACATCCCGCCCTCCCGGCCGCATTGGGAACACCCGGTGTGGGGACCAGGAGGTACGACAGACGCCGGTGAATATCAGTTTGCGCTGGTCTATCGAGACAGACGCACGATATCTGGAGACGACCATGAACCGAACCCAGGCCCTGCTCCCCCTGCTCGATGTCAGCCTCTCGGACACCGAACGCCGCCAGGTGCTTGCTGGTGCGCTCCTTTCTCTCGACGAGGAGGGTCTCGAGACGCTCTTCTCCCTGCTGGCGGAGGACACCAGCGCAACACTCCGCCGGATCCTGAGCCAGCTCGATGGCGACCACCCCGCGATCCCTCATCCGAGCGTGGATAGGCTTGAGCAGGAGTGGCGCCAGGCCTGGTCCGCCTGGGAGGACATCATCGAGGAGTCGAACGACGAGGAGGGCGAGTTCGTCGAGCAGGAGAGGCACTGGGAGCCGCCGTACCTGGAGGTCAGCGCCGTCGCACTGCAGCTCGACGAGGTCGCTGCGCGTATGTCGGCAATCATGGACGGCGTGCTCCGCCACCAGCTCGATCCTGACTTCGACCTCCTCGAGGAGGTGGATGGGAGCATCCGCGCCATCGGAGACGACCTGCCCGAGTACTTCGGTGAGCACGTATTCGACTGGCTGTTCGGGCCCGAGCTCACGGCGCTGGTGCTCAGGTGGCAGTGGATGAGCGCGCCCCAGGCGGCCACGGGCTTCACGGTCCTCGACGAGGTCAGGCAGGCCGAGGCGGACTCCGATCGCTGGCGGCTCGATGGGAGTGCGCTGCTCGCCTTCGTCCGGTCCATGCCCGACATCCACCAGCGAGAGCTGCTCGCGGGGCTCGCCTCGTGCCAGGACGAGTCCCACTGGGAGGCGGAACTGACCAGCACCTGGTCTCCCTGGTTCGCTGCCTACCGAGAGCTCACACAACGCTGGGATCCGGCCGCTGAGTTGGCGATCTGTCGGGCGAGCATCGCCTCTGACTGGTCCCTAGCCATCCCGGTCCTCGAGGACATCCTCGCGCGCGGCGCGCTCGACGAGGCCGGGCCTGTCATCGACGAGGCCCTGGACGCGCTGCTCCGCCTGCGGGGCCAGGAACGCTGGAGCCCACTGGACGGGCTGCTCGTGGATCATCCCGCCTTGAGGTGTCGTCACCCGCCCGCGGAGCGGGCCCCCGAGCTGATGCGGCTCATCGCGCGGATCGCCGAGGGCCATGGTGAGCAGCAGCGCTCTGCGGCCCTGGACAGCCAGGCCTTCCTCCACGAGCACTGGTACGAATGGGACGTCGTGCTGGAGCACCTCGGGGAGCTGCGGAGCGGCCCCTGGCCCAAGCTGGCGGGGAGGTTCTTCGAGCTGTGGACGGCCCTGGTCGTCCAGCGAGCCAGCCGCCATCGCTACGGAGAAGATCCAGGCCTGGACAGGAGCTGGATCGCTTCTTTTGCGAACGCACTGTGGGCGGGAGCAAGCTCGGAACGCATCCTGTCGGAGCTGGGCCGATGGCTGGACGAGGGCGCCTCCAGCGCGAGCGCCTTCCGCGCAGTCAGGCCTTGCCTGGCGGTATTGACGCAGGACATCGGTCTGGGCGAAGCCGCCCCCGCCCTCCTCGATCTCTTGGGGGAGCGGTGCTCCCAGGACGCTCCTTCGCGGCGCTCCCAGCTCCAGCGCATTGGAGCCGCGGCGCTGGTGCCGAAGCTCCTGGCCACCTGGAGGCGCCACGCGGCGCTGCTGGTGCCCGACCCCCGCGACAACCACAAGTCGCGCTACGACACCCATGCCGCCTGGCTGGCCGCAGTGCGGGAGCTGGACGCCGGCACCTGCGCCAGGATCGTCGCCAGCTGGAAGCGAGAACACGGGCGCCGCCGGAACCTGTGGAAGGCCGTTCGTGCCAGGGGGCTGCCGGTCTGATCAGAGCTGCTGCTGCTCTACTGCCAAGGCGATGAGAGGAGCGACCTTGCGGAGCCCAGCCAGGGAGAGCTCCCCCGTCGAGGTACATCCCGTACCAGGCCCTTCGCTGGCGCCTGGCGCGCAAGCACGGCGCCTGACCCCGAACGGAGCTCCCAGGATCTGTCAGTCGCCTGACGGCGACCCCTCACAGACCAGCGTCGATGGACCGGCCAGGGACCAGCTGAAGCAGACACTGCTCGCGGGGGACGCACAGCACCTCTTGGCCCGAAGAGGAAGAAGCTGCTGGCCGGAGCTGCGAAAAAGCGATGCAACCACTCCATTTTGCACCTCAATTCGGAAACAAGAACTCCATTTCGGCAGATTTTCCGCCAGGCAAGCTGTCGGCCGTGCCAGCAGCCCCCGGGGCCAGTCGCTCCAACGGGCCGTCTCGTCCCCCCAACCACCACCCCCCGCTAATCCAACAGCCCCCGGGGCCAGCCCGCCGGCAGGGGAGAGGCCCCCGACCCCGGCCTTGCCACCCCGCCCAGCCCCACCTATACTGACCGCCGCCCATCCCCGTGGAAGCCGAGCTCCGCCATCGTCAGAAACACGCCATGCAAAGCGCTCTTAGCCGCGGCAGTCCTCGTTGGCTGCAAGGACGACGGTGCGGATTCGGCTGCGGCCAGGACGGTGTTCATCATCACCATCGACACGGTGCGCAGCCGCCTGCTGCGCGAGGAGGAGTCGGAGTGGGCGGCGGCGCCCGAGATGAACGCCTTCTTCGCGCGCTCGGTCTGGCTGCGGCGCGCCATCACGCCGCGCGGCTACACCAAGGTGGCGCTCTCCTCGCTGCTGACGGGGGGCTACCCGCGGGAGCACGGGCTGCGCACCAATGAGCTGCAAGGGGGCCTGGCCCTGCCCACCCTGGCCGAGCGCTTCAGCGGCCATGGCTACACTACCATCGGCTACGCGGCCAACGCCTGCGGCCTGCTGAAGTTCGGCTTCACGGAACAGGCCTGCGGTGATCTGGTCTCCGAAGACACGGGCTTGAACGACCAGGAGGCCTTGGAACAGGATCGCAACGACCAGCTGCTGTTGGAGACCTTCGGCCAGCGGGTGGCGCTGCTGCCCGAGGACGAGCCGGTCTTCATCTGGGTGCACCTCAACCAGCCGCACTATCCCTTCCACGCGGTCTCGCCCTGGTACGAGCAGTTCCACCCCGAGCCCTACGAGGGCCCCATCGATCCCGGCAGCAACGAGCAGCTGTACCAGGTGGCGCTGGGCTTCATTCCCTACACCGATGCGGACAGGCGGCACCTGGAGGCCACCTACGCCAGCGAGCTGCGCGCGACGGACGAACGCTTCGGCGCCTTCTTGGGGCACCTCGAGGCGGCCGGGCGGCTGGACGACGCCATCGTGGTCCTGGGCGCGGATCACGGCGAAGAGCTGATGGATCACAACGACTACGCCTTCCACGGCTGCTCGCCCTACGACTCGGTGCTGTCGGTGGATTTCGCCATCCGGGCGCCGGGTGCGCTGCCCCAGGGCTTCGTGGCGGATGCTCCCGTCAGCCTGGCGGACCTCGCGCCCACCATCGTGGAGCTGGCCGGCGCCTTTTCGTGGCAGGGTGACGTGGCGGGCCGCTCACTTGTGGCCACGCTGCAGGCCGGACAGCAGCCCAGCCACGATGTCTTCTTCGAGCGCAGCACCAACACGGCCGGCGTGGTACGCGGGGACTGGAAGTACATCCTGACCCCCGAAGAGGGCTACGACAGCTGCACGCCCTACGACAGGTCAAAAGAGGTCTACCCGGCCGAGGTGGAGGAGCTCTACGACATCGCTGGGGATCCGGGCGAGCGGCTCAACCTGGCCCTGGTGGAGACCGAGCGGCGCGACGAGCTGAGCCAGGCGGTCTGCGCTTGGGTGAACGAAGAGGACTGGGTGCCCGAGCGCCAGATGTCGGAGAACGCCCTGCTGAAGTGGTGTGGCGGCGATCCCTCCGCCGAGGAGCTGATCAGCCCTACCACTCCGTGGGCATCTCCCTCCGCCGCACCGTGATCGTGGCCTGGTCCTCCACCTGCAGCTGGTCGTAGCGCTCCGGGTCCTCGGGCATGCCCTCCGTCCAGCCGATCAGGCGCAGCTCGTCGAGATCGGCCGTCACCTGCTCCGTATCGGGCGGGTAGAGCTTGAGGTAGAGGCCCACGGCCACGCTGCCCTCGGGGGGCTCGATGTCCAACTGAAAAGGGGCCCAGTCGGCGCTGGTCTCGAGTTGGACGGACACGCGCTCGCTGCTGGCCCCCTCCATGTCGTCGTACCAGGAGTATTGGACCGTGACCGTGCCCTCGCTGCGCACCTGGCCCGTGATGGTCAGCGCCACGTAGTCTTCCATGGGGATGCGGTCGATGGGGCTGCTGTAGACCGGGTCCAGCGAGGTGTGCTCGCGGTACAGGCGCAAGCCGTAGTGACCCTGGGAGGCGGCCTGGTGGGTGATCATCTCGGAGTCGGAGTTGGCCTCCCAGAGCTGGCCTTCGGCCACGTCCTCGTCGATGTCGAAGTCCTCGAAATCGCCCACCATCAGCAGGTCGCGCCCCAGGCGCCAGTCGGCGTCGCTCTCCACCTGCACCACCCAGCCCTCGCGCATGTCCTGGGGGGCGCTCCAGCCGGTACCGGCCTGGCCCACCTGGTAGCTGCGCTCCTCCAGCGTGCTGCGGCGTGCCAGGTCCAGCTCCAGGGCTCCGTCGTCTGTGGCCATCACGGCGTCGGACAGAGCCAGCAGGTCCAGCGCCAGGCGCTGCTGGAGCCAGCCCGCGATGCCCCGGGGCTGGTAGTCTTCGATCAGCAGGGGCTCGAAGAAGGCGCGCTTCACCTCGCCGTCGCGCCCCAGGTGCAGCTCCAGCAGGGCGCTGGGGTAGGTTATCCATAGCTCCTGGTCGAAGACGAAGTTGCCCAGGGACCAGGCGGTGAGCTGCTCGTCCTGCAGGGCCAGGCCGCTGGTGACGTGGGAGTAGTGGGTCAGCACGGCGTGGGCGCCCGCGTCGATGGCCACCTGCGAGTAGGCGACGATGGAGCTGTCGAGCTCGGTGCTGTACTCCTCACCCCCGTGCAGCTGGAAGATGACCAGGTCGGCCACGGCCGCGGCGCTGGTCACGGCCTGCTCGATGGCCTCGCTGGAGCAGGCCGCGGCGCCGCCCTTCTGGGCGTCGTCGTCGGCCACGTAGCTCTCGGAGTGCCAGCTGCCCGTGATGGTGGTGCAACCCAGAAAGGCCAGGCGCAGCTCGTCCAGCTCCACGTAGCTGGGCTGCCAGGCGCTGGTCTCGTCGAGCCCTGCGCCCTGGTGGGGCAGGCCCAGGCCCTGCAGCGTGGCCAGCGTCTCCTGCAGCCCGGGGGCCAGGTAGTCGTACATATGGTCGTTGGCCAGGTTGACGAAGTCCACGCCCACGGCGCCCAACGCCGCCGCTGCGCTGGGGTGGTTGCGGAAGCTGGAGTCCCGGCTGGGGTGGGCCGCCATGGTCTGAGTCAGGGGCCCCTCCAGGTTGACCCCGCTCATGTCGGCGTCCTCCAGCAGCGGCGCGATGGGCGCCATGATGGCGACGATGTCGGTCAGCTCGCTGCCCGGCTGGATCAGCCCGTCGGCCTCGACGCCGTCTTCGTTGGCGTCGGTGAAGCGGCGGCTGAACATGACGTCGCCGCCGAACTTGAGCCGCAGGGTCTCGCCGTCGTCCTCGGACAGGCGTATCAGCACGTCCTGGTCGGGGCTGGCGGGCCGCGTGCGGGGCAGGTAGCCAGACGCTTCGGCGCGCAGCCAGCGGTTGCCCAGGGCCTCGGGGGTCTCGAAGCGGCCCTCGGCGTCGCTGCGCACGGTGGAGGACCAGCCGTCCAGGCCGCCGGCGATGACCGGGACCCCGGCCAGGGGCCGACCGTCCATGTCCACCACGCGGCCGCGGATGGTGCCCGACACCGCGGGCACGTAGTACATGTCCGGGTTGCAGCCGATCAGCAGGATGGCGAGCAGGGGCAGGTTCATGACCCGGGATCCTGTGGCTGCCTGGCCGCGAAGATCTCCTGCAAGCGGAAGGAGAGCCCGGCCATGGTGAAGGGCTTGCAGATCAGGCCATCGGCGCCGGAGCGTTCCACCAGCTCCGCGCCTACCGAGCGGGCGGCCGAGGTGACGAAGACGATGACGGGCAGCTCGGGTGTGGGGCGGCCGGGGGGCGCCCGCTTGGCGCGGTACTCGAGCACCAGGTCGTAGCCGTCCTTGCCCGGCAACAGCAGGTCCACCAGCATCAGCTGGTAGCTGCCGGCCAGGGCCAGCTCCAGGCCCTCGCTACCATCGCTGGCCACGGTGGTGCGGCGGGCGCCCATGCGGCGCATGGTCAGCTCGAGGACGGCGGCCACGTCGGGATCGTCCTCGATGATCAGTACGCTGCCGAGCTCCATGGGATTCTCCTCAGATCATCAGGTCCGCGTCGCCGCTCACCACCTCGCCCCGCTGGCGGTCGGTGATGCGGGCCAGCTCCCGCGCCGCGCGGGCATGGGAGATGCGCTGGGCGGCCAGGTCGGTCCAGATACGGTCGCTGCGCCAGCGGCGGAAGAGCGCGTCGAAGGGATCTACCACCATCCAGCCCCAGGAGAAGAGCCGGTCCTTCAGAGAGACCACGGGCGCGCGCCGCGAGGCCAGCTCGCGGCGGGTCTCCAGCTCTTCCACCAAGGTCTGGCGCACCGCGCTGCGCGCCGGGGAGAGGGCCGCGTCGGGGTTCATGGCGTCCAGGCCGCGCAGCACTTCCTGGCAGGCGGGGATGGACCACTCGCGCCAACGCTCCAGGCGCGTCAGGGCCGCGGTGCGCACCGAACGCTCGGGGTGGGCGAGGTCCTCGGTCCAGCGCAAGGGCTGGGCCGCGTGGACCCAGCGGTAGACCAGGTCCAGCCCCGTGCCCTTGATGTTCTGCATGCCCATGAAGCGAACATGCGCGCCGGCCGGTGCGCAGCGGGCGATGATGTCGTTCACCTTGTCGCCGGAGGCGTCGCTGTCGTCCACGGTGATCAGGTGGGCTTCGAACAGCTGCTTGTAGAGCGCACGGGCTGCGCGCCGCAGGTCGCGCTTGTCCTCGTCGGACAAGGAGACGCGCTCGGTCTCGAAGGACAGGACCTCCTGCACGGTCACGTTCTTGGCCTCGGGCACCTCGATGGCCGCCATCAGCTCGGCGTCGCCATCGGGCATCTCCAGCGTGTCCTCGTCGTCCCAGAAGGAGGCCTCGTCGTCGGTCTCCGACTCCAGCGCGGCCTCGGTCTCGGACTCTTCGTCCAGGGGCGCGGCGGCTTGGCGGCGCATGCCCAGGCAGGCGCGGTGCAGGGACTCGTAGGCCAGGGTCTCGGCGGCGGTGTCAAGCCACTGCTCGGCCAGGCCGTCCGTGCCTTCGTCGCGGTCCTCCAGGTCGTGGAAGATGGGCGCTTCGAGGTAGGGATGCACCGAGGCCGCGGATGGGTTGGCCAGATCCTGGAAGACGCCGCCGGCGTGCTCCGCCAGGGCGTTGAGTTGACCGGCCAGGGGCTGCAGGCGTTGCCGGGCCTCGGCCAGGCTCAGGGGCCGGGATGGCGCGGCGTACATGGTGTCGTCCAGGGCGCGGGCAGCCACCTCGAGCTGCTGGGGAGGCAGGCCCAGCCTGGGTCCGGTGGCCCGCAGCAGGGCCCCGGGAGCCACCAGGCGCAGCTGGCGCGCCATGGCGTGCAGGCGGTCCTCCACGCCCTCGTCACCGGCGCCGAAGGGATCGAAGGCCCGCAGGCGCTCGTTCAGGGCTTGCAGGATGTAGCTCCGCAGGCCCTCCACGTTGGTGCCGATCAGCACACAGCGGTGGCATGGCGCGTCATTGACCAGGATAGAGGCGAAGATGCGAGAACGTGGCACGCGGTCCCGGCGGTTGTTGAGCAAGGCCACGTGGTAGGAGCCGGCCTGCCGCAGGGGATCGAACTCGGAAAAGCCCGCCCGCTGCCAGTTGTTGAGGAAGCCCGTGCGCTCGTTGGCGGACATCCCGTTGGTGAACTCCAGGATGCGGCCCAGGTGGCGCATGGGTGTGAAGCTGGCCAGGGCGCCCAGGTCGGGGACCACGTGGTCGGCCATCAGGATGATGGCTTCTTCCCGGTCCAGGCCCAGGGCCTTGGCCATGGCCGCCACCAGGCTGATGTTGGCCGGGTGCTCCTGGTAGGAGATGCGATCCAGCAGGTCCGCGGGCAGGGCGGCCACCTCTTCTTCGCTGATGCTGCACAGCTCGCTTTGGCGTCGCTTGGCCTGATCGCGCAGCACGGGCAGCATCTGGGTCTCGGTGGTCAGCAGCAGGGCCTGCCGGGGGACGAAGCTGGCGATGGTCTCGGCCACGTGCAGACCCGTAGGACCCTGGATGTCCTCGTGGTCGGGGTAGGTGTTGGTGATGGTGGAGAGGTCGTCGCGGGTCCAGGCCATCTGCAGCTGCTCCACGTAGTCCTGTCGCAGGGCCATGCATTCCCAGAGGAAGATGGGGGCCTCCAACCGGGCCGCCAGCTGCAGCACCTGGGCGTGTTCCCAGATGGTGGCCCGCTCGTAGGGCCGGTAGATGAAGAGCTCGGTGGCCGATCCCCCGGGTGGCGCGTGCAGCACCATGGCCTCGCAGCCTGTGGTCTTGCAGAGCACAGGAAAGCCCAGGCCTTCGAAGACGGCAGCCTTGAGGCGCTCCGTGCCGCTCTTGCCGCGCGTGCCCCAGCCTCCCATCACCAGGGGCAACCGACGGCGGGCGGCGCGGGTGCGCTGCAGGAACCAGGTCAGCCGGCCGAAGAAGATCGCTGCCAGGACCAGGCAGACGATGGCCAGCTCTTTGGGCAGGTTGTGGCGCACGCCCACCAGGGACTGGAAGCCCTCCAGCAGCGCGGGCAGCGTCAGGCTCCAGAGCTGGATCTGGCCACGCTCGGGGCCGGTGGCGGGCGAGTCCCCCGGATCCTCGAAGAAGTGAGCCAGGCCCGGAGGTGCCTCGTGGGGATCGGCGTGGGTCTCGAAGCTGGTGTGGAAGCCCCTGCGCTGTAGCTGGCCCGCGTAGCGGTAGCGGTCCTGGGCGTCACTGGCGCGCAGGGACCGTTGCCGGCTGCGGTCCAGCCTGGTCGTGACGACCGCGAACCACAAGGCCAGCAGCAGGCGCTTGATCCAGTTGCCGGGCGCCTCGATGGTGGTGACGCCTTCGCTGCAGACGATGCGCAGCGTGCCCACGCCCAGGCTGTCCAGGTAGTCCTCGGGCAGGGGCAGCCAGGGCACCCACGAGCCCCAGGCCTGGGTCAGCACGCGTTGGTTGGGAATGCCGGTGGCCGAGACTTCGGCCATGCGTGCCGGCGGAACGCGGATGGCGCCGCGCATGGTGCGGCCCAGCACGTGGTCCCCCACCTGCCGCTTGGCAGGGCCAGGGTGGCGGGCTTCGTGGATGACCCGCCACAGGCGCAACACGGGGAGCTCGCCGCGGCAGACCCGCACCCTGCCACCGGAGAGCGGCTGCAGGGCGAAGCCGTGGTCGTACTCGGTCCAGGAAACCAGGGCGCGCGCCAGATCGATGGCCGAGCATTCGTCAGGGAGCTGCACCCTGCGGGTCTTGCCCTTGGACAGCCCCGAGAGCTCCTCGGCCAGGGTGCGCAGGGCCTCGCCCTTGGCACCGCTCGGCAGGGGTATGGTGTCGCTGGGCGCGGTCCCGGGCTCGGGCTCGCCGCGACGCTGGCTCAGGCGGCGACGGGCGTGCAGGCGCACGGAGAGGGAGGGATCTTCGCGTGCCAGGCGCTCCAGCTGCACCAGCGACGACACGTCTTCGCGCAGCGCCAGGCCGTCCGCCAGGGCGCAGCGGACGGTCTCGGAGGGATCGCGGCGCGCCAGAGTGTAGGCGCGGTGCGCGATGTTCGCGTCGGCTCGCTGGGAGATGCGGGCCGCCTCGGCGCGGACCAGGAAATCGTCCCGCAGGCGCAGCCCCGACATGCTGCGCCGCAGCTCGCCGTAGACTCCGTCGCCGCCCACATCGATGGGCGCCAGGCGATCCAGGATCATGGCCTCGCGTTCTTCGGGCGCCACGGCCAGCAGCACGGGTAGGGCCTTGCGGGCGGTCAGGGCGTCTCCTTGCCGCTGCCGGGCGATCTGCAGCAGCTGGCGCAACAGGGCCGTGGAGACGCTCTGCAGGCCCGCCGCTTCGATGCGGCGTACGATCCACGAGGAGAGCGTGGCCACCGCTGCCCGCCGGGTGGGCGCGCGGCCGTCGTCCAGCAGGGCTCGCAGCAGCTGCACGGCGTGATCCCGCAGGGGGAGCCCCTCCATCAGGCGGCAGAGAAGCTCCAGTTCGACCCCCAGCACCTCCGCCCTGGACTCCATGCGCTCGATCAGGGCGTCGGCGTCGAGCCAGCGGTTCAGGGCCTGCAAATCCATGCGCAGCGCCCAGCCGGAGCGGGTGGTGCGCAGGTGGTGACGCAGCAGGGCCTGCAGGGCCAGGGCGTCGGGGGCGCGGCGCACGGCCTTGATGAAGGCGCCGCGGCTCTGCTCGGCCTCGCGCCGGGTGTGCAGCACCCGCAGGCCCTCGGCCGCCAGCAGGTCCGAGAGGGCGTGGGCCGGGGCGCCCGCCGTGTCGGCTTCGTCTGCTGCGTCCGGACCGGGCTCGGGCAGCAGGCCGGAGGGAGAGGCGTCTGTCAGGCGGGCGGCCAGTCTGTCCAGCTCGCGGCCCCGCAGGCGAGCGATGAGAGGGGGCAGGCGCTGGGCCAAGTCCAGAGCCTCGGCCGTACGCGGACCGCCGCCAGGACGGATGCCGGGATTCATCGCGCCTCCAGTGGCAAGTCGAGGGCATCGGGGAAGAGCTGCTCGGCGGGTGAGGCGTCGGCGCGCTCAGGCAGCCACAGGCCGGCCCGGGCGGATGCCAGACAGGGCAGCGCGGCGATCATGGCGCACGCTCCGCCAGGTCGCTCAAGGCCAGGCCCAGCTGGGTTCGCAGCGCCTGGTTCTGCAGCAACGTGGTGCGGGCGGCCAGGGACAGCTCCAGGTGCAGGAAGCTGGCCTGCCCGGCCAGGGCCTGGCTCTGCACGTTCTCCAGGGCTGCCAGGGCGGGGACGGCCTCGCCATCCGTCAGGCGGCCGATGCGGCCCAGCACGGGTTCCAGGGCCCGGATGGCGCCCTCGACGGTGCCTGGAGGCTGCAGCGCCGCACCCCCGGAGAGCACCGCCGACCAGTTGCCGTGGGCGCTGCCGAAGCCGTGCAGCTGGACCAGCAGCGGAACGTGCAGGCCGTCCGCCGCGCCTATGGTGGCGGCCTGGAAGATGGAGGCTGGGCGGTGGGCCAGGTCGGCGCCCATGGTTCCGTCGCTGCCCGAGATGTCCTCCTGGGAGGCGGAGTGCCGGTGGGCGTTGTTGGTGAAGAGCGCACGGCCGTGGCCCTCGTCGAAGAGCGTGCAGGCCAGCTCGCCGCTGCGCAGGTCGTACCAGGCGTGGGGCGCCTGGATCAGCAGGGGGGGCGCGTCGGGACCCAGCCGAATGGCGTAGAAGCCATCGGCCGTGCCCTGCTCGGGGCTGAGCAGCAGCAGGCCGTCGCGCTCGGTGGGGCGCAGGCCGACCTGTCGGGCCCGCTCGGCGTAGTCGGCAGGCAGGATGCCGCTGGGGGCCGAGCGCAGCAGATCGGTGAAGAGACGGCGCACCTCGGCGCGGCGCGCAGCCGGGGCGTCGCGGTAGGTGTCGTCGGCGCGCAGAGCTTCCACGCGTCGCCAGGTCGGGCTCTCGGCGCGCACCGGGCCGATGACGAACAGGCCCGCCAGGAACAGGCGCAGCGCGGAAAGGACTAGCGCCGGAATTCGCACTTGACCTCCTTGGCCCAGTGCTCGGGCAGCTGCAGTTCAGAGGAGCCGAAGGTGGACTCGAACCTCAGGAAGACTGGCGTGGGGCCGCGCTCTCCGGGCGTGACACGGACCTTGACGTGGTGCGTTCCCGAGACCAGATCGTCGCCCAGCACCAAGCGCAGCGCCTCCCAGGAAGCCAGCTCCCCCTGGGCGCTGTCTTCCAGGCGCGCCTGGCGGCCCGTGCGCTCGGGCTGCAGCTGCCGCGTGGCACGGGAGAGCATGGTGGAGGGGCCGCCGTGGCGCCTGGGCTGCCCGTCGTCCAGCAGGGTCTCCAGGGTCGGCGGTGAGGAGGCCCGCGAGGTGTAGGCCCGCACGTAGACGTAGGTGCGCTCACCGGCGCGCACATGCACGGGCAAGATCAGCTCGCGGCCGTCGCTGCGGTAGGTGACACGGCGTACCCAGCGATCCCCGGATCCCGGGATGCGGGCCAGGTAGCTGCCCGCTGGGGCGGCGAAGCTGCAGGACTGGCGTCCCTCCGGCAGGCCCGCCAGGCGCATCACGCCGCCCGAGGACTCCACCAGGGCCTTGGCCTCGGACTCTCCACAGGTCAGCACGGCCTCGCGCCCCACCAGGGTCTGGGCCACGCGGTAGTCTGCCAGCAGCTCGCCCGAAGGTGGGATCTCCAGCTCGGTCTCGGCCTCCAGCAGCGTGCGGTGCCAGGGCTGCCAGGGGGCGTCGACGCGGTGGAAGCGCTCCATGGCGGGGTAGCGGGGCGGCTTGCCCAGGGGCTCCAGCTTCATGGTGCTGCGCTTGGCCTCGCTCTCGGCGCGGCGCGAGGGCTGGATGCGTACGGTGGCGTCGATGCGCGTCAGGCGCTGCTCGGCGATCAGCTCGTCGGTGTTGAGGGGGCCCAGGCTGACGTAGGGCGCGATCTCCCAGGGGGCGTAGCGCCCGGCCCAGTCCTCGGGCAAGTCGTACTCCGGGGCACGCTCGGGCTCCAGCTCGAGGGGCACCAGGAAGCGCAGGTCGGCTGGCAGGTTCGAGCTGAACTCCATGGTGGTGGCGCGCCAGTTGTGGAAGATGTGGCGGCGCGTCTCTTCGCTGACAAATGGGATGTCTGTCTCGACGTAGCGCTCGAAGGGGGTGTAGGTGAACTCGGCCAGGAAGCTGTCGGTCCCCAGGCGCTTGCCCTCTTCGTCGAAGGCCGTGTAGGTGATCGTGACCGGCTCCTGCTCTGGCTGGGAGCCGGGATCGGCGCGGAATTCGGCGCTCGGCAGAGGGCGTGCGTCCACGGCCAGGGCGCCGAACTGGCTGCCGGTGGCCACGGGCACGACGATGGGGGTCAGCCCCTGGTCGCTGCGGAAGTGGATCAAGCGCCGCATCTCGGGGCCCTGGGGCTGCTCGCCCCCCGCACCCGGGGGCTCGCCCCAGGACTTGCCCGCTGCCGGGGAGACCGTGAAGCCCACCTTGACGGGGTCGCCGTCCCAGGGGTTGATCCAGCGCATGCTCCAGATGGCCTCCGGAGGCACGTCCACGCGGAAGGCCGAGAGCTGGGGATCGGCGACGGGGCGCTGCGAGGCGTCCACCAGCTCGGTGTCCAGGGGGATGCCCTTGGTGGTGTGTCCGGGCGGAGGATTGAGCAGCTCGGTGGCCACGTTCAGGCGGGAGGACCCCCGCAGGTTGACCACGGTGCCCTGGCCGGGCTCCAGGATGAGGCCTTTGCTGGAGAAGCTGGGTGCGGAAGAGGGTGGTCCCTTGCGGTGGACGGGGACGGTCTCGGCGGTCTGGGTCTCGGCGTGCAGCCTCTCCCGGCGCCAGCTGGTGAGACGGTCCTGCTCCTCCATCGTCAGGTTGTCCCAGGCGAAGGGGTAGACGCCATCGGCGCGTGCCGCCCGTCGCTCGGGCGAACCCAAGAGCCTGGTCTGGTGCAAGGGGTCGGCCTCGAGCTCGCGGTAGACGCGCAGCAGCAGGCGCTGGTTGCCCTGCTCTAGCAGGGGGCGCAGGCGCAGCGTGCCGCCTTTGGGCAGCAGGTGGGCGGGATCGATCTCGACGATGCGGGAGTCGGTGATGACGGTGTCGCGCCGGACGGACTCGAGGGCCAGCTCGCCGGTCTCCAGGATGGTGCGCCGCGAGCGCGTCCAGTGCTCGCGTACGTAGGCATCTTCGCCGGTGGGCTCCAGCGCGATCCGCAGCCCGTACAACCAGGTCAGGGCTTCGTCGTCCACGCCCGGATCGGGGGTCTCCAGGTGGGCCAGGATGCGCAGGCGCGGCTCCTCGGACTGCAGGCGGATAGCGATCTCCTGCCCGGGGGCCAGCGCGTAGTAGAGCTCCCGGGCCCCGCCAGGCTCGTCGCCGCGCTGGGCGCGACGCATGAAGAGCAGGCCGATCATGGTGGCCAGGATCATCCAGCCCAGCAGCGGTAGGACGCGCCTCATGGTGCGCCCCCCATCAGGGCCGCCGACAGGCCGTCCAGGCGCACTGCGGCCGGGTCGTTGGGGTCGTTGGCCAGCTCGCCCCGGCTGCGGGTCAGGGAGCTGATCAGACGCCGGTCGTGGCGCTCCATCACCACGTAGGGCAGGCCATCGTCCTCATCCATGAAGACCCACATCTGCATGCCGCGCTCGTTGGCCAAGCGGCGGGTACGGCCCAGCTCGCCGGGATGCCCGGTGCTGGTGTGGCGGGCCAGGCTGCGCAGCAGGGGGCCGAAGCTCTCCTGGGCCTGGGACAGCTCCGCCGGCTCGCCCATCACCAGCGCTTCAAGCTTGGCTGTGCGCAGCTCCACGCCGGAGCCCGTCAGCAAGGTGCGCAGCGCGCCCGAGGTGCCGGGCGTGGCGAAGCGCTGGCGGAACAAGGGGGAGAGGAAGACGGTGACGTACTCTCCGCCCGCTGCACGCACCACCTCTTGCCGCGGGTTGGAGGGATCGTAGAAGCGGATGCGCTGGTAGTCGCCGTCGTACCAGGTCACGCTGCCGCCGCTGCCCTCCACAAGGCGTCGCACCGGATCCAGGTAGCGGGGCACGATGTCACCGCTGCCCAGGGGGCGCCCGATGGAGATCACGCTGTCGGCACCCGGGAACTCGTCCTCGCGGTAGACGTCCACAGAGACCACGGTGCTGCCGGGTGCGTCCAGCACCAGGGCCCGCAGGCTCACCAGCTCCGGGCTGTTGCGCGCTGCCCGCTGCAGGGCCTGGGCGTCCAGGTCCGCTCCGGCGTCGTGCACCAGCATGGCGCTGCCCTTGGTGCCCGCCCACCAGGTGCGGGCCACCTCGGCGGTCAGGAAGTGGCGGCGGGCGGCGCGCACCTCGAAGATCATGTCAGAGCCGACGCCGCGCCGCATCCAGAGGGTGAAGTGGGGCGGATCGGCGTCGTCGGCGGGCCCCAGGGAGATGACGTGCTCGTCCATGGCCACCTGCCACTGCCGGCGAGCGGCTTGGCTGGCGGCCAGCCGCGCCCAGCGGGGATCGCCCTCGCGGGCCAACAGCAGGGGGAGCAGCACGCCTCGATGCAGGAAGAGCAGATCGAGGACGGGGTCGGGATCGGGTTCCGACACGCGGGGCGTGATGGGCATGCCATGCGGATCGTAGAGCGGCAGTCGGCCCGGGACGGGATCGGCGTCGAAGCGGTGCGTGGCCAGCTCCAGCAAGGTGCTCTCGTCCACGGTCAGGCGCACGTTGACGCCGATGTCCCGGGGCAGATCCCACTCGGGGATCAGGTCGGGGATCAAGGAGGAGAGCCGCTTGAGATCCACGGCGTCGGGCAGGCGGCGTGCGATGGAGAGGACCGTCGCCTCGGAGATCCGCAGCTCCAGCAGGGCGCAGCCCGAGGAGCGCGCCTGGCGCTGCAGGGCGCTGCCCGGTGACAGCAGCAGGAAGCGGGCGTCCAGGATCTGGGCCAGCATCACCGCGGCCTCGGCCAGGCCGGGTTCCATGGCGGCGTCGGGCACCACCACGGCCAGGTCCTCGTTGCCCAGGGTTCGCACCCAGGCGCTGCCGTAGAGGTTCTGACCGCCGGAGTGCAGCACGACCCCGTCGGGGTAGACATCGGCTCGCAGCTGGTCCCCGTGGAAGGGCTTGCCCAGGCTGGCCATGCGCCAGGCGTTGCGCAGCTCCACCAGGATCGTCGGATCGGGGCTGGTGGAGGCGGGGAGGGCGACCTCGGTGATGGCGCGCCAGGCCGGTCCGGCTTTCTGCCCGATGCGGGAGGCCTCGCTCCCGGCGGGGAGCGGGCGCGTGTACTCCAGGCCGAGGCCCACGCAGGTAGCCACGACAAAGGCCACCAGGGAGGTGGTCAGGGCCGGGAAGATGACGCGCGGGAAGCTGCCGTAGCGCCAGCAGCGCACGGCGATCAGCGAGGGAAGCAGGTAGCCGAAGCCGAAGAGGTCCGCGATCTGCAGGCCCGGGTAGCGCTCGGACAGCAGCGCGGACAGCAGCAGCTTGACCAGGTAGCCGATTACGAAGGCCAGGATCAGGGGTCGCAGGCCGGTGAGATTGGCGGTGCGCAGGGGGGGGACGCGCAGCAGCACCCGCAGCAGGAAGACGATGACCGCCACCTCGACGATGGTGGCCAGCAGCTTGTCCGGGTGGATCCAGGTGATGGCCAGCAGCCCGGGGATGATGATCCCCCCCGAGTCCCAGCCGTAGCGGATGGCCATATGCGTGGCCAGCAAGGCGCCTGTCAGCAGCAGCATATAGGCGCGGGGCGAGGAGATGAAGTCGCGGGAGAGATCCTCGTAGGTCAGCTCGAACTGGGCGAAGCTCAGGTTGGTGTGGGGCAGCAGTAGCCACTCCAGCAGCAGGAAGACGATCAGGGTCGGCAGGCCGACCATGGGGATGCCGCGGTAGAGGCCGCCACGCCACATGGCGTTGGCGGTCAGCGGGACCAGCACCAGGCCCAGGGAGTTGAGGGGGCTCTCCAGCGGGTGGCCATGGGCTGCGGCCGCCTCCATCAGGGGACCGCCCTCGACGAAGAGCCGCACCCCCACCGAGATCAACAGGATCAAGAAGAAGCGGTTGCGCCCGAAGGCGCGGTCGACGGGCAGCAGGCGGGGCAGGCCCCTGGCCACGGCCCAGGCCAAGCCGTAGGTGATCATGGCCTCGGCCAGCACCACGAAGCCCGCCTGGGGCTGGATGGCGAAGACGCCGGCCAGGTAGCCCGGTACCACCAGGCCCGATTGGTGCCAGCCGTAGAACTCGGACAACATCCAGATGACGAGCACGCCCAGCAGGACAGCCGTGAGCAAGCTGTTGTCTACGTAGGCGCTCGGGAAGAGGGACAGCAGGGCTGGGGACCGTTCAGCGAGGGGTTCCGGGCGGGATAGACGGTGTTTTCGAAGCGCAATCGCGCAGCACAACATTACCGGAGAAAGAGCCGGGCTGCCATCGCACGCGTCAAGCCTCTGGGAACTGGATTCGGTAGCTGGTGCCCAGCTCGCCTCCTCCTTCCACCAGGAAGCGGCCCCCCATGCCCGTCACCAGGCGGCGGGCCAGGGCGGAACCCTGCTCGCGGGCCTCGGAGGCCATTTGTTGCAGCATTTGAAGCGGGGGAGCGTGGCTTTCGGTTCGCAGCAGGATTTCGACGATGCCCGGGGTGGCCCGTAGTTGGGCCAGGACCGCGTCGCCCTCGGGCACGTCGCGGGCCATCTCCAGCAAGAGCGCCATCAGGGCCTTGGCCAGGTCGTTTCGGTCGGCCATGGCTGGTGCCAGCGCCACTGGCGTATTTATGAGCCGCACACGGTGCTCGCCCAGCGTACGGCGCGCGCCCGCCACCGCTTCCTGCAGCAGGTCGATGATCTGGATGGGCTCGGGGGGGGGGCCCCCACGGCGGGCGGGGCCCGCCGGGTAAAAAAGAGAGAAAAAA
>CAYVQL010000240.1:0-17731 GCA_964454135.1 uncultured Enterobacterales bacterium
GCCGCTAAAGCGCTCCCAGGGGGCGGCGGCCTGGGGGCCAAAGCGGCGGGCGGGGGGTTCTCGGGCGTCGAGGGTGCGCAGGCCCATGACGGCGGCGGCGTAGTAGGTGCGGGTGGCTTCGGGGGCTGGGAGGGGCATGGGTGGCTCGCGGTCGTCCCGAGGATGCGGATGGTGCGCTGGGGCACGTCGAGGATCAGAGCCGTATCATGGTGGGATTCGGTGTGGGACGAGGAGGGCAGTGCTGGCACCACCACGGATTCCGTCGCCGCTGCGCGGGCAGTGTTCAGTTGTGCTGGCTGGTGGAGCTACGTCCCCTCAGCTCCAAATCCTGACTTGCTGTCAGAGGTGGCAGAGGCGAACGCATGAGTCCTCAGGACTTCATGCCGCCATGGACGTGAACCAGGGAGACCGCTACGGCCATCTCGGCTGCCAGGTCGTGCGAAAACCGATCATTGCAGATTGATCTCAAGGCCTGCCTTGGTGGCTCCTCGCCGTCAAGCCTAGAAGGCGCTCCGGCTTGGCGGTTGCTCACGCGGCGTTCAGAAGACCTTACTCCTCGTTCTCGCCTCGAACTACACATCGCCCGGCCCTCATGGCGTGTACCGTGTCCATATGCAGGAACATCTCGGTCGTTGCTCCATCTTCGCCTGAAGGCAGTTTTCCTTCCTCGACCACGATGCGTTGAAAGCCGTACCCAGCGTAGAACTCAACCGCCTCAGGCTTCGCGTCAACCAGAAGCCCCGAACAACCAATTCTGTCGGCCATCTCCTCAGCAAGCTGGATCGCATGCAAGAGTAAGCGTTTGCCGATGCCTTTCCTCTGATAGCGCCGGTCTACCCCAAGCCGGGCGACTCGCAACACAGGAAGCTCGTGCGGTTGCGTATCGCCCCCAGTAGGGATCTCGGAGGGCTGGACAGAGACCGGCGACACCGTCATGAAGCCGACGAGCCGATCACCCTCCGCTGCAACGTAGCTAACCCCTGTGCGGTACTCGAACTGATTCATACCGGCGTATCTGCGAAAGTAATGGTCGAGCCTGTGGTTTCCGGTCCGAAGTCTCTTCCGGTCGTCGCCGTGTCGGAGCTTGCGGACTTCAAGCCTCATCGAGCAGACGCGCGAGCTTGCTGAGCAATCCGTTCTCCTCTGGAACGGGACCAGCCACTCGTGCATAGCTCTCCGAGGTCAGAACCAGTCTCTTCGGGACGACGTACTCGGAGGGAAGATCGAGCACGCCGAGAAGATGCTCGGCGGCGAGCCTGCCCCCAGGCCGCAATGGATCTGTCGGCCAGTCCCACGCCCAGTCCCCGCCGGGTGGGAGCTTCGCTTGTCGATGGACAAGGTTCACCCTGGCCACCCCCTGCACGGCAGCCACATCACTGCTTCCCAAGTCCATCGATGTCGCCGTGACCGCAATCGAAATCCCCGCCAGGCCGATTGCCATCGAGACCTTGCGCTTCGTGTGACGCGCACCGGGGCTCCTGTGGATACGCTCACGAGATGCCCGCTCACGCCCCCGCCCAAAAACCACTTCGCGGAGCTGCTGATACCACTGCTCGCTCATGATGACTCCCGATGCCTGGTTACATGGCGGATGACCTCTTCGAGAAGCCATCGAAGCTGTCCAACGGTGACCATGACCGACAAGACAGGTCGTGGACCACGGTAGCGGGTGCCCGGCCTGTTGGACTGAACGGCCAGGATATCGCGAGCCGGCACTGCGAAGAACTCCAGTTCGGCCAAGGTCCCGCTATACGCCAAGCCGATCATGTTGGCATCCTCAAGGATGTACTTGTCCACATTCGTCGGCCACTCTTCCTCAACGCTCCAATCTGCATGTTCGGCAGGCTCGACCGACTCGAACAGCCTCTCGATGAAATCCTGCGAGTTCTCAATGATCTGGAAAAGGTTCTCCTCGCCCACCCTCACATCGACCCGCGACCCGATGACCCCGCCCACCTTCTGGCCGAAGCAGAGATGTGGATCCCCAGACACCTCACGAAGTGCCATCCAGCTAGCGCTGTAGGTGGGCGCCGATCCGGAAACGGAATCGAGCTTCACCTCGATCCCACTCCCATCGCCCGTGAGCCGGTAGTGGGGACCGCGCTGGAGGGAAAGGCCCTCTGCAGAGGTTCGCTTCTTCTTTTTCGTCATCGTGTCGGAACTCCAGACTTGACCTTCTACTCAGATCTACCTGAGAGGCAACAAGGAATCCCGGAGTCATCAGCTCCAGGCACAGTCCAAGCAATGGACTCGCCCGGCCCAGCACCACTCACGAGCACGTAAAAAACTGTGCTGAAACCGTGCGCGATCCGGGCCAGAATCAGCCGCACAAGGCAGCACCTGGCGCGCACAGATCGCCGTTCTAGTCGACCAGGCCCAGCTTCCGCAGTTTGTACAAGAACGTCGTGCGCGGCAGCCCCAGCTCCCGCGCGGCAGCCGCCCGGTTGCCGTGATGACGCCGCAGCGCCGCCTGGCAGAGCTTGCGCTCACGCACCTCGGTCTCGCTGTGGCCCTCTTCGGCCAGCAGCGCCACCTCGCTCAGAGCACCGGTGGAGAACGAGAGCGACTCGGGGACGATCTTGGGGCCGCAGAGCACCAACGCGCGGGTGAGCACGTTGCGCAGCTCGCGCACGTTGCCCGGCCAGGCGTGGTTGCAGAGCTCCTCCATGGCCTCCACGTCGATCTCGAGCGGTGCGTTCATGGCCCTCGCCAGCGCGTCGCAGAGCACCGGGATGTCGTCGGGCCGCTCGCGCAGCGCGGGCAGGCGCACGGTGAGCACGGCCAGCCGGAAGTAGAGATCCTCGCGAAAGCGCCCCTCGGCGACTTCTTTCACCAGGTCGCGGTTGGTGGCCGCCAGCACGCGCACATCGGGGTAGACCGGCACCGTCGCCCCGACGCGGCGCACCTCGCCCAGCTCCAGGGCCCGCAGCAGCTTGGCCTGGGCGGCGAAGGGGATCTCGCCGATCTCGTCCAGGAAGATGGTGCCCTTGTCGGCGGCCTGGAAGGCGCCGTCTCGCTGGCGGGTGGCACCGGTGAAGGCGCCGCGCTCGTGGCCGAAGAGCTCGGATTCGAACAGGGACTCGGTGATGGCGGCGCAGTTGACCGCCACGAAGGGCCCATTGCGGCCCAGCATGGAGTCGTGCAGGCCGCGGGCGGCCAGCTCCTTGCCCGTGCCGCTCTCCCCCTGCAGCAACACAGGCACCATATGCCCCGCGATGCGCCGTAGCAGACCGAAGACCAGGCGCATGGCCTTGCTCTGCCCCATCATGTCGCCGAAGGCGTCGCACTCGGGCAGCTCCTGCGCCTGGTTGCGTACCAGCTGGAAGCGGGAAGAGCCCGCCTCGAAGGCCTCTCCCGAGGTCAGGGGGAAGAGCCCGCGCACCTGCTCCATGTCCACCGTCACCGCCCCTGCCTCGGGCTTGATGATGGCGCGCCCGCGGTTGACCAGCAGGCGGAAGTGCTCGGGCAGCAGGTCCGGATCCTGGACCACCAGGGCGCTGGGGGCTGCGCCCACCGTCACGTTCACGGTGGGCAGGGAGAGCAGGCTGCCACGAGCCGGTCCGTCCAGCACCCGCAGGGAGAGCCGCACCACCCCCACGCCCTCGCGGTCGGCGCCCAGCAGCTGCTCGTGGGAGGCGTCGCGCACGGGGGCCACGGTGGGCGCGTGCTGAACGACCTCTTCGGCAGCGTTGAATACCAGCGTGAAGCGACCGATCCCGATACGATCCCCGTGGGCCAGATCGGCGCGTTCCACGCGTTTCCCGTTGACCGTGCTGCCGTGCGTGCTGCGATCAAGCAGGCGCAGACCGCCCTGACGGTCCCGCTCCAGCAGGCAATGGGTGCGGCTGACCCGCTCATCGGGCAAGGCGATGTCGCAGCTGTCCGCGCGACCGATCAGGGTGCGCCCCTGGGGCAAGCGGTACTCGATGAGCAGCTGCTGGTCCTGATAGATTCGAATGGTTGCCATGCACCGCTGTCCGCAGACTGATGGTCAGGAAGAACGTGTCGTCGGGAGAAACGTGTTGAGAGACCGCGCCAGCCCTGCAGAATCCCGACCAGGCGGCCGTCGCGCGGACAGAGCAGGCCCTAACCTGGCGAAACCAGCCGTGGCACTGGTGGCCGCGCTCTGGCTCCTGCTCTGCCAGGCCTGCCTGCCGGCGGTGCGCCGCGTGGACGACCAGCTGCTGGGCGACATCTCCTGCCAGCTGGAGCCCGGTTGGGAGCTGCGCCGCAACTACCGCTGGCTGGGCAGCCGCCACGTGCTGCTGGTCACCGATCCACCCTCGGCCACGCTGTCGCTGGAGCTGCTGCGACTCAACCGCCGCCACGCTGAGCTGCCCCTGGACCTGCTGGCCGAAGGCGCCCTGGGCAACATCGGCCGCCGCGTGGGCATCGAGACCCACGCTGGCAGCAGCCACGAGGTGCTGTTGGCAGGTCGCCGGGCCATCGCCCTGACGGGTCGCCGCCGGCACGGTCCGGTCGCCGTGGATTTCACCGCCTGGATCGCACGCACCGACCGCCAGCTGCTGATAATGGTGCTGCACGTCCCCCCGGGTCAGCTGCCGCGCCACGCCCGCCTGCTGGAGCGGTTGCTCTACACCTTGGAGCTGCCCCGGGCTCCAACACCTCCCGATACCCTCGACGGAGCGTGACGTGACCCCCTCCTCCCGCAAGACCCGCAGCCTGGTGGTGGTGGCCACCAGGGAGCGCACCGCGGGCCGCGCCGTCCTGGAGCTGGCGGATCCGGACAGCCCCTCGACCCGCCTCACCCTCTGGCCCGGCCTGGCGCCGCCCGAGGCGCCCCTGCACCCCATGCTGGCCCCGCGCATCACGGTGGGGCGCCTGAACGGGGAGCCCGTCTGGCTGGAGGCCCGCCCGCGGGGCGTGCCCCTCAATCGCCTGGCCGGCATCTTGAATCCCCACCAGGTGGCCCTGGTGCTCCAGGACTGCTGCGAGGCCCTGTCCGCCCTGCACGAGGCCGGGCGCGTGCACGGGGACCTCAACTCCAAGCGCGTGGTGGTGGCCGAAGGCGGTTGGACCACGCTGGTGGGCGTGGGCCTGAGAAGCGGCTTCCTGGAGGAGGACCTCTCGGCCCTGATGCAGCTGGGGCGCACCCTCACCATGGAGCAGGGCGTCATCCCCTTCGCCTGGACCGTGCCCAAGGACGCCGAGGAGCTGCGGGTCTTCCTGCAGAGCTGGATGGAGGGAGCCGACGAAGACGAGCTGCGGCACGAGCTGGCGGCCCTGGCCTCGGCCGAGGTCGCGCCCGTGCCCCACGACCCCACCGTGGTCGAGATCGTCTCCGACAGCCGCCAGGCCCCCGGCGCGGTGGACGAAGTCCTGCCCGAGCTGGGCCCGGACCGCGAGCTGACGGGCAGCTGGGACAGCACGGCCGGAGAGGTCACCTGCGAGGCTCCCGAGGGCACCCTTCCCCTGCCCGGGGAGACCACCCAGAGCCTGGGCACGCGCCGCACCTCCCAGGCCAACCGCATGCAGGTCCTGGCCCGCATCCTGGCCCCACCGGAGGTCGCTCCCAACCCCGCCCGCTTCCAGGGCAAGGAGGGCCTGCCCTGCGAGGGGATCCGCGCCCTGGTGCTGCAGGGACGCCTGGATCCGCTCTGCTACGCCGAGGGCCTCACCCAGCAACCCCCGCTGCCGCGCACGATGACCGACTCCGGCGACATCACAGTGACCCGCGTGCTGCGGCCCGCCCGGACCCTGGACGAAAAGACGGAAGCCATCGCACAGCCACCCCGTCGCCGAAGGCCCCTGCTGGCGTCCTCCGCCGTGCTGGGGAGCTTCGTGGTGGGCGCGCTGGTGGGCTCCTTGCTCCTCCACCACTGTCAAGGGGGATAGGGCCCGATGGAAGCACCCGTTCCCAACGCGCCCCCGGCCGTCCAGGAAGAGGTGCGGAGGCGTATCCTGGCCCGCTTTCAGCGTTTCCCGCCGGTCACCAGCGCCCTGGTGCTCTGCGTGCTGGTCCTGCACCTGGTCGTAGGGCTGGACGACTGGATGACCGGGCGCAGCTACCTGGATGGGCGGATCGCCGGGCTCTACGACGCCTTCCTGGGGGCGCGCACGCAAGGAGGCCTGGTGATCTGGGGCGCCAACGACGCCGCCAAGGTGGGCGAGGGCGCCTGGTGGCGCCTGCTGTCCAGCGTCTTTCTGCACGCGGACGCCCTGCACCTGGTCCTCAACGGGCTGGCCCTCTTCGGCCTGGGGCGCCTGTGCGAGGCCGTCTTCGGACCGGTACGCCTGCTGTGGCTCTTCCTGCTGGCGGGCATCGTCGGGGCGCTGGCCTCGCACCTGGGGCGCGTCCCGGGTCTGGAGCCGGGCGCTATCTCGATCTCGGTGGGGGCCAGCGGCGGCGTCTTCGGCCTGATGGGCGCGGGCGTGGTCTTCGGCCAGCGTTTCCGGCGCTCGCTCCCACCGGCGGTGCGGCAGATCTTCTGGCGCGGCCTGGTGCCCTGGATCCTGCTCAACATCTTCATCGGCCTCTCGGTGCCCCGCATCGACAACCTGGGCCACTTCGGGGGCCTGTTCTACGGGGCCATGCTGGCCCTGGTGCTGGCCTCGCCCGTGATCCCAGGCTCCGAGGGGAAGCCCCGCATCACGGTGCTGCTGGGATTTCTATCGGCTTGCCTGCTGGGCTGGGCCTCGTCCGCCGCGCTCTTGAACCGCCTGTTCGGCTAGCTCGTGCAAGACCCGCTGCTGTGGCTGCTGGGCCTGCTGGCCCTGGTGGCCGCCGCGCTGTGGTGGGCGCTGCGGCGCGAGCGAATGCGCGGATCGCGGGCCTCCGCCGCGCGCATGCGCCGCGCCCAGCAGGGAGAGGCCGAGGCCGAGGAGTTGCTGGAGCGCGCCGGCTACCGGGTGCTGGAGCGCCAGGCCAGCCGCAGCTGGACCGTGGAGGTGGACGGCGAGGCCCGCCAGGCCCATGTGCGGGCCGACCTGCTGGCCAGGCGCGATGGCCTGCTCTACGTGGTCGAGATCAAGACCGGCGAGCGGGCGCCCAATCCCATGCTGCCCGCCACGCGCCGCCAATTGCTGGAGTACCGCTGCGCCTTCATGCCCGACGGCCTGCTACTGGCGGACATGGAGGCCGAGCGCCTGGTGGAGGTGGCCTTCCCTGAGCTCGACGAATCGTAGCGGCGGTTCTACGCCTCGGGCCGCCCGAGAGCGAGAAATCGTGTCCATGGGTTAGTTCACCACCGGCCCGACTCTTGCATCTACACGGAGCGGAGGTTTCACCATGGCCAAGACCCCTGTCGTCGTCCTGGGCGCCACCGGAATGGTGGGGCAGCGCATCGTGCAGCGCCTGGCGGACCACCCCAGCCTGCGGGTGGTGGCGGTGGCCGCCTCGGAGCGCTCCGTGGGCCAGCCCTACGCCCAGGCCGCGCCCTGGCGCCTGGCCGGGCCCGAGCACGGCGCAGCCGCCGACCTGGCCGTGCTGCCCTGCCAGCCCGAAGCCATGCCCGCCGGCGCGGCCCTGGCCCTGTCGGCCCTGGAGAGCGGGCCGGCCCGCGGTATCGAACACAGCTTCCGGCAGGCCGGCTACGCCGTAGTCTCCAACGCCTCGGCCTGGCGCGAGGATCCCCTGGTGCCGTTGGTGGTGCCCGAGGTCAACCCCGACCACCTGGCGCTTGTCCGGCGCCAGGGCACGCCCGGCTACATCGTCACCAACCCCAACTGCTGCGCCATCCCCCTGGCCCTGACGCTGGCACCGTTGCACCGTCGCTGGGGCGTGCAGGCCCTGCTCACCTCCACCTGGCAGGCCGTGTCCGGGGCTGGCTACCCGGGGGAGTCCGCCTGGGACATGGTGGGCAATGTGCACCCCCACAGCGCCGGCGAGGAGCGCAAGCTGCAGCTGGAGCCGCTCAAGATCCTGGGCCAGGTGGGCCAGCCCGCACGCTTCCCCGTCTCGGCGCGCTGCGTGCGGGTGCCCGTGGCCGACGGCCACCTGCTCTCGGCCCAGCTGCGCTTGGCCGGCGATCCCGAGCCCGAGCAGGTCGTGCAGGCTCTGCGCGACTACCAGCCGCCGGTTCGTGGGCTGCACTCCACGCCCCAGCCACTCTTCCGCATCGCCACGCGCCGCGATCGCCCCTCCCCCCGCTTCGACGCCGGCAACGGCGACGGCATGGCGGTCACCGTGGGCAACGTGGAGCGCTGTCCCGTCATGGGCATCAAGCTCTTCTGCCTGGCCCACAACACCATCCGCGGGGCGGCTGGGGCGGCCATCGCCAACGCCGAGCTACTGCAGGCGAAGGATCTGCTGCCTTGAACGGGCTCTACCGGCAGACCTGAAATATCGCCCTCGCTGCACGGGAAGCGAGACGTCTGGCGGTCGATAGGGTCTCTGAGCGTTCGACCTCGGCAGGCCCATGGAAGTCAGTTTTTTTCCCAGCAAGCGTTTGGTGGACCCCACCAGGGTGGCATCCCACCTGGTCTACTTGGCCTCCCAGGTCGTGAACGTCGCACTCAGCGCCGGACGCGACACGATCCACGGCCGCGTGGGCGCGCCCGACAAGGACCACCTGTTGCCCTTCACGCCCCACGAGGCCTACAGCGGCCGCCTGGGCCGCCTGGCGCGGCTGGGCCAGCTGAAGATGGTCTACGAGGCCCACGGCACCAGCTATGCGTTCCGCACGCGGGTGGCGCGCGTGGACTCGGCCAACCGCTGGTGGCTGCATCCTCCGACCTGTGTGGACTGCACGGATCGCCGCCTGGTCCATCGCCACCAGGTGCTGGGGCATCCGGCCATGAACCTGCGCCTGCACGGCCCCTGGCAGCCGCCCGGCTTCCGCAGCTTCCCCATGATGGACATCTCCACCGACGGCGTGGGCTTCCTCTTCGACAGCATCCACACGCCCATGGAGGAGGGGATCCTGCTGCAGGCGTTGATCGGCCTGCCCGGGATCCCGGTGATGCGCTGCCTGCTGAAACTGAGCAATGTGCGCAGCTTCCGCCCGGGGAGCCGCCGGCTGGCGGCGGGGGCGCGCTACCTGAACCTGTCGTTGGACAAGCGCATGGAGCTGGCGCAGTCCATCCGTGTGTGGGAGCAGAAGAGGCGGGTGGCCTAGCAGGAATTCGCGCGCCCATCCATGACCGGTGCGCCACAGCGGAGCGATGGCCAGCAAGCTGCGCTGGCGGCGCCGCTCCGGTATCCTGAAGAGGCCCCCCAGCGCAGGCCAGCCCCATGCCCCCCCAGCCCCTCTCCCGCCGCGCGCTGCTTCCCTGCGCCCTGCTCAACCCGCGCGCCCTGCTGAGCGGAGGCCTGCTGGGCTGCGGGGCGCAAGAGGCCCCCACCCCCCAGGCCCAGGCCGCCAGCGCGCCCCTGCACCCCCTGATCCGCCAGGCCCCCAGGGCGCGCTACTGGGTCAGCACGGCCAGCGCCGACTGCACAGCCTGCCACCAGCCCAGCGAGCTGCAAGGCGCCGGCCAGCACGAGCACCAACAGCTGACGGTGAAGTGCCAGCTCTGCGCCCAGGGCTGCCTGATCGAGCCGGGACAGCGCGGCCGCTGCCGGGCGCGCATCAACGTGGACGGCGAGCTGCGCAGCCTGGTCTACGGCCGGCCCATCTCCACGCACGTGGATCCCATCGAGAAGAAGCCTTTCTACCACTTCCTGCCCGGCTCCCAGGCCTACTCCATGGCCACCTCGGGCTGCCCGCTGCGCTGCAAGTTCTGCCAGAACTGGCAGATCTCCCAGGCGCTGCCTGAAGATTACCAGTCCGACGACCGCGGTCCCGCCACCATCGTGCGCGCCGTGCGCGCGCGCCGCGCCCCGGTGATCGCCTACACCTACAACGAGCCCACCGTCTTCACCGAGTACATGTGCGACATCGCGCGCCTGGGCCGCGAGCAGGGCCTGCGCTCGGTGCTCATCTCCTGCGGAATCATGAACGAGGCGCCCCTGGACGAGATGTGCGACGTGCTGGACGCCATCAAGTTCGATCTGAAAGGCTTCGACGAGGACTTCTACCGCCAGGTCTGCGGCGCCGAGCTGCAGGCCGTGCTGCGCAGCATCAAGCAGGTGGCGCGCCGCGGCGTGCACCTGGAGCTGGTCAACCTGGTGGTGCCCACCCTGAACGACTCCGAGAAGATGATGAAGACCCTGGCCGAATGGGTGATGGGCGAGCTGGGCCCGGACGTGCCCGTGCACTACACCCGCTTCCACCCCGACTACCAGCTCACGAACCTGCCCGCCACGCCCGTGGCCACCCTGGTGCGCGCCCGCGAGATCGCCCTGAAGGCCGGCCTGCGCTACCCCTTCGTGGGCAACCTGCCCGGGCACGAGGGCAATAACAGCCACTGCCCCTCCTGCGGCCAGCTGGTCATCGGGCGCAAGGGATTCTTCATCACGAAGATGGCCGTGGAGGATGGATGCTGCGCGGCCTGCAAGACCCCCATCGCCGGTGTCTGGAGCTGAGGGCCCCCCGGCCATGATCCCCTGGCTGCTGCTCACCGGCGCCATCACCATCCTGGGCCAGGTGGTCCTGCTGCGCGAGCTGAACGTAGCCTTCTACGGCAGCGAGCTGATCTACGTGCTGGCCCTGGGCCTCTGGCTGGCCTGGACCGCCCTGGGCGCGGGCCTGGGCCGCCGCGGCTTCCAGCCGAGCGACGCGCAGCTGCGCCTGCTCTTGCTGGCCTACGGCCTGCTGCTGCCCGCCAGCGCCAGCGCCATCCGGGGCCTGCGCCCCCTCTTCGGCGCCCTGCCCGGCGCCTACCTGCCCTTCCATCACCAGCTGGCGGCCATGGCCATCAGCCTGCTGCCCACGGCGCTGCTGGCCGGACTGCTCTTCCAGTGGACCGCCCGGCGCTACGTGAACCAGCAGCGCGGGCTGGCGCGGGCCTACGCCATCGAGAGCGCCGGCGGCCTGTTCGGCGGCCTGCTGGCCACCGGCGCCCTGGCGCTGGGCGTCCCCAACCTGGGCCAGGCGCTGGGCTGCGGCCTGCTGGGGGCGCTGGGCGCCGCGCTCCCTTCGACGGACAAGCGCCCGCGCTGGGTCTGGCCCGCCCTGGCCCTGACCGCGGCGCCCCTGCTGCTGGGCCTGCTGAGCGTCCAGCCCCTGGACGCCGCCCTGACGCGCCTGACCCACCCCCAGCTGGCCTTCAGCCGCGACACGCCCTACGGCCGGGTCACCATCGACCGGCTGGCCGACCAGGTCTCGGTCTTCCAGAACGACGCTCTGGTCCTCGAGAGCCAGGGCACCCAGGCCGAGGAGCTCGCGCACCCCGCGGCCCTGCACGCCAGAAAGCCCATGCGCGTGCTGCTGCTGGGGGGCTGCGCCTCCGCCCTGCCCGCGGAGCTGCTGAAGCACCGCCCAGGAGCGCTGGACTGCGTGGAGCTGGACGAGGCCTGGCTGGATCCCGTGGCCCAGCACCTGCCCCGCGCGCAACGCGAGGCCCTGGAACAGCCCCAGGTCCAGCTGCACGTGGCCGACCCGCGTAGCTGGCTGGAAGAGGCCTGGCTCTACGAGCTCTTGCTGGTGGCCATGCCCCAGCCCGACTCGGGCCAGGCCAACCGCTTCTACACGCAGGAGTTCTTCGAGATCTGCGCCCAGCACCTGGCACCGGGCGGTGTGCTGGCTCTGCGCCTGGAGGGCGCCGAGAACCTGTGGACCGCGCCCCTGCTGCGCCGCAATGCCAGCGTGTTGCGGGCCGCGCAGGCCGCCTTCGCCGACGTGCTGCTCCTACCCGGTGGGACCAACCTGCTGCTGGCCAGCGACCAGCCGCTGCAGCGCGATCCCCAGGAGCTCGCCGAGCGCTGGGAAGGCCTGGACATCCCCACCCAGCTCGTCTCGGGCCCCTGGATCGCCTACCTGCACGGCAACGACCGGGTCCAGGAGGCGGCCACCCTGTTGGCCCAGGCCGATGTTCCCACCAATCGCGACGCGAAACCCGTCTGCTACGCCTTCACCATGCTGCTCTGGCTCTCGCGCTTCTTTCCAAGCCTGAACAGCATGGACCTGCCACGCCAGGCTGCGCCGATCCTGGCTGCGGGCCTGCTGCTGCCCTGGCTGGCCCTGGCCCTCCTCGTCCGACGCCGGTCGCGCTCACGGCGCGCGCTGCTGGCGGGCGCGGCCGGCTTCCTGGGCATGGTCAGCGAGTGCGCCCTGCTGCTGCATCACCAGACCCGCTGCGGAGCGCTCTACCAGGACCTGGGCCTGCTGCTGACCCTCTTCATGGCCGGGCTGGCTGCCGGCGCCTGGGCCGGGGATCGCCTGCTCCGCCAGGGCCGCCGCCCGGGAATGCCGGCGTTGCTGGTCTTGATGGCTGCAAACCTGTTCCTGGCCAGGCTCAGCGCCCTGGGCGCCACGGGCGGCCTGCCCCTGACAGCCCTGCTGCTGCTGGTCTGCGGCGCCTGCTGCGCCCTGCTCTTCGCCCACGCCACGGGTCGGGGCGATCCGCATCCGCGCCGGGCGGTCTCGCCGCTCTACGCCGCCGACCTGGCGGGGGGCTGCCTGGGATCGCTGGCGGCCAGCCTGCTGCTGGTGCCCTTTCTGGGTCTGGGGGGCAGCGCGCTGCTGCTGGCGGCGCTGGCCCTATTCCTCGTCCTGCCTGTCACGGGACGCGGCTGAGGCGAGCCCGCAGCGCCCACAAGCCCCCCCCAGCCTCCCCTCTCCCAACAAGCCCCGCCGGATCCTTCGATAGCGCGCCCCATTCCACAACTCGGCGATGGGTGTCTCGGCTGCACTGCCCAGGTCAACGCCGTAGTCCCAGTCCTCGCAGCACAGCGCCAGCGAGCCCTCCGCACGGACGTAGGCGCGCTCGAAGGGCAGCGCGCAGCGCCTCCCGAGCGCCCGAACGTCGGGGCGCAGGTAAGGGGCGATGTCCGCCGACCCGGCGCGATCCGTGGCCCAGAAGCTCTCCATGGGCAGCTCCAGCTGGCGGCAGGTGCGGCGGAAGGCGCCCCGCGGGCCCCGGCGCAGGAAGTTGGCCAGGGTGACCACCACCAGCTCCTTGCCCACGGCGCGCAGCGGCTGCCGCAGCCCGGCGATCCGCTCCAGGCGCCGCCGCAAGGCCTCCACGGGCTCCTGCCCGACCACGTTGACCGAGACGAAGACCACGTCCAAGCCGCAGCTCGCGAGCGAAGCCGCGCGCCCCGGATCGATGGCACGCTCGTGGGTGACGATGGAGAGCAGGCTTTTTGTGCAGCGGCCCTTGGCCAGATCCGCCAGGCGCTCCAGGCGCCCATCCTGCAGGGGCTCGGCGTGGAAGTAGAGCTCCAGCACGTCGGGGCCGTGCTCGGCGCACTGGTCCAGGATGCGCCGAAACAGCCCCTCGTCCATGGTGCGCGCGCGCTGCGATGGCCCCGGATGCGGGCACCAGGCGCAAGCCGCACTACAGGCCGTGGTGGTCTGCAGCTGCAGGCTGCGCGGGAAGCGCGAGGGCCGCGCTGCGAGGACCAAGCCTGGCGGTCCCCATTTCTCGAGCAGGTGGGCCAGATCGCGGCAGCTGTTCCAGGGGGCCGCCGCCACCCCAGCGGGCGGCACTCCCGAGGGCAGGAACACGCCCCGCAGCCAGGGCCGACAGCGCAAGCCGATGCGGCTGGCAGCGGGCAAGGGGGCATCGGCCAACAAGGCCACGTCCCCCAAGCGCCCCTCCTGGCAGCGCAGCAGCAGGGGTCGTAGCCAGAAGAGGCCGGCCTGCAGGCCCAGCAGGGCCTGATCCCCGCCTTCGCTCTCGAAAGGCAGCCGTCGCTCGCCCCCCTGCAGCAGCGCCAGCGCGATCTCGCCGCGCCGCTCCAGGGCCCGGGCCTGGTCCAGGTAGGGAGAATCAGCCGAGAGCAGGACGTAGCGCAAGACGCATCGAGGCTACTCGCCAGACAGCGGCTCTGGCAAGCCCGCCGCAGTCCGGACGCACGGACCTGACAAGGCGCAGCAAAGCGGCAGCCCCCACCACCCCGACTGCCAGGGCCAAGGATAGAACGGCCCGCCCGTCAGCCCGGGAGCCGAACATGAATCCCCTGGTCCCTGTCGAGTCCGCCATCAACGCTCGGAACCTGCCGCCTGGCAGCCGCATCTACGTCGGTGGCAACGCCGCCACGCCCCAGGTGCTGCTGCAGCGCCTGGTGCAGGATCAGAGCATCCGCGGTGTGGAGATGTACTCCCTGCTGCCCATCGGCGAAGAGAAGGTCATGAAGGCCCTCTTCGATGAGCGGACCTGCGAGCGCGTCACGCACCGCGTGATCTTCAACAGCGCCTACAGCCGCGAGGCCGTCAACGCCGGCCGCGCCAAGTACCAGCTCTGGCACCTCTCCGAGATCCCCGCCCACCTGCGCTATGACGTGCGGCCCAACGTGGTGCTGCTGCAGGTGTCCGGCCCTGATCGCGGCGGCAACTACAGCCTGGGCACCACGGTCGAGGCCCTGCTCGAGGCCATCGAGACCACCCGCCGCCAGGGGGGCCTGGTCATAGCCGAGCGCAACCGCCAGATGCCCTTCGTGCTGGGCACCAGCATCCCCGGGGACAGCATCGACCACCTGGTCGACGTGGACTACCCCCTGCCCGTCAGCCATGTGCGCCCCCCCGACGAGCGCGCCCGCCGCATAGGGCGCATCATCGCTCAGCGCTACGTGGATGACGGCAGCACCCTGCAGTACGGCATCGGCGAGGTGCCCGAGGCCGTCACCGAGGCCATCATTCAAAAAGGGGTCAAAGACCTGGGCATCCACACCGAGCTCTTCGCCGACGCCATGCGCGACCTGGTGCAGCGCGGCCTGATCACCAACCGCAACGAGGCGGATCTGCAGCTGGGCGAGCGCTTCTCGGTGGCCTCCCTCTTCCTGGCCAGCGACCAGCAGGGCTACCAGTGGATGGACGGCAACAGCTCCATCCAGAGCCGCCCCTGCGACTTCACCAACAGCATCCTGACCATCGCCAAACAGCCCAAGCTGGTGGCCATCAACAGCGCCATCGGCGTGGACCTGCACGGCAACATCTGGGCCGACTCCCTCAAGGCGCGCAGCATCTACGGCGGCATCGGCGGCCAGGCCGACTTCCTGCGCGGCGCCCAGTACTCCCGCGGGGGCCGCGCTGTCATCGCGCTGAAAGCCACCACCCGCACCGGCGCCTCCAAGATCGTGGACATGTGCCCCGAGGGCATCACCACCACCGCCATCGCGGCCGACAACGTGCACATCGTCACCGAGTACGGCGCCTTCGATCCCCACGGCCTCAGCATCGGCGAGCACGCCGTGGCCATCGCCCACCTGGCGGCACCCGAGCTGCGCGATCAGCTCTTGAAGCGCATCTACGACAACCCAGCCTTCCATCGGCCCAGGATGTCCTTCTTCAAGTACCCCAAGGGCTTCTTGCCTTACGAGGCCATCTAGCCGCACAGGATAACTATTGACCCTCATTGCGGGGTGTAGAAGTACATCTGGGTCAAAACATATACGGTTCCACCTGGGGCGGAGCGGGAGCCCCAGGCGGTACGCTATGGCTATTTTCGGCGTCCAAACTAATTTTTCCGACATTCAACGCGCCGAACTGGCGGGGGACCCGCCTCCATCCACCCCTTGGCACACCCCTTGCTGTAAGGAGGGCATACCTTCACGGAGAGATTCCCATGCGCAAGACCACCACCCTCCTCGCTTCGCTCTTCACCCTGCTGGCCGGCTGCGCTACCCAGGATGCCGGCCTGGACTACGCCGCGATCGACGCCAATCCCAAGGACGACGCCGAACCGGTGGCCGAGCGCGAGGCGCCCTACCCCGAAGCGAGCTTCGACTTCCGCCTGGAGCTGGGTGGCATGGACCCGGAGGCCCCCGTGGCCAGCGTCTGGGTCGACAGCGTCACCGCGGTGATCGACGGCGTGCCCGTGGAGCTGACCCTGTCGGATGCGAACAGCCCCGTCGAGCTGGCCACCCGCAGGATTCCCCGCTGGTCCCCTGTCTACCAGGGCACCCTGGAGACGGGACGCCTGGAGAGCATGTCCATCCGCCTGGGCATGGAAGCCACCGTGGAAGATGGCGAGACCTCCTGGGACAGCGTGGTCACCTACGAAGACCGGAACGTTGAGCTGGGCGTGCATTTCTTGACCGACCACGACCTCCCCGTGGTGCTGACGGTGCTCTACCAGCCCGAAGAGGTCGATGGCGAGGTCGAGCTCAACGAGACGCAGGTGCTGCTGCGTTGCGTGGACACCAACGGCTACACCTTCCCCTTCCACAAGGGCCCCGAAGAGCAGCCGGGCGCCTAGGCCGCCATGAACCTGCAATCCTACCCAAGCGGGGCGCAGCTTGATGGCTGTCGCCTCGCTCGCCGTCTGCGGGCCTGCGCTGCCGCAGGCCTATTTCCCGAAGACGCCTTCCGGCCCAGGGAAGTTGGCGCCGTCCACGTAGGTGCCGGGGCTGAACATGCCCGACGCCCCCTTGGCCGCAGAGTGCTCCACGTAGCTGGAGCCGGTCACCTCGGGCTCGAGCACGATTGACTCGTCGCTGGCCGCGGGCACCGACCCGTCGGTGGAGGCGCTGCCGTAGCTGACCGAGGTGAGCTCGGTCTTGCCGTCGGCGGCCACCAACCTGATGGTCTCGCCCTCGTCCTGCAGGCCCAGGCCGTAAGCGATGCCCGGGTCGTCGTTCTCGGCCACGAAGAACTGGGCGTTCAAGGTGTCGTCCAGCGCAGTGGCATCGCCGCCGCCGAAGACCACCACCGCCCAACCGGGCTTGATGGTGATGCCCTCGCCGAAGGTATGCCGCGGCGAGTAGATGCCATTGTCGCTGTCGACGATCAGCACGCCCTCGAGATCCAGCGTGGCGTCGGCCAGGTTGGCGATCTCCACGAACTCGTCTTCCACCGCGTCGGTGCTCTTGTCGGCGTTGGGATCGCCGTCCACCGTACCGTCGGCCAGGATCTCGTTGAAGACCAGATCGCCGGGCTCGGGGGTGGCCAGGCTGATGTCGATGTCGGCCGACTCCTCCCAGGCCTTGGCGTAGGTGGCCGTGACCGTGACCGAGCCGGCGTCGATGGGCTGGCCCACGGCATGCTCGTAGAACTCCAGCAGGTTGGGATCGCTGCTGACGAAGACCGTGTCGGCGGTGACGTCCTGCTCGTCGTCCGAGCCGTAGTTCATGAACATCTGGAAGCTGACCGCCTCGCGGGTGGTGACGGACTTGGCCGAGACGATCAGCGTCGTGTCGTCGACATCGGTGTCCGCGTCGGCGTCGGCGTCGGCGTCGGCGTCGGTGTCGGTGTCCGCATCCACGTCGCTGTCCGCCTCGCTGTCGGTGGGGACGCTGTCCGGAGAGCGCAGGGCCTGCTCGTGATCGAGGCCGGGAATCCAGGGGCATCCCGCGAGGAGAAGGAAGAGAGCACGGGACATGGGCACCTCCAAGCGAGAACTTACCACATCGTCGAGGACGGCAGCGGCCTCGTCCTGTGCGAAAACTCGAACAGCCCTTTTCTCCATTGATACCAGCCCCTCGTTGGGGACCGTCTGGCACCAGCGAGATCGGATGCGCGGCTGCGCTCGAGGCCGCTCGAGAGCCGTTGCGGATTCATGTTGCGCTCGCCGCCGGTTTGACCGAAGCTCCGCCCATGCCATCTGCCCATGCTCCCATCGCCCTGCCCATTCGGAGTTGAGAGCCTCCTCCAACAGCCCGGCAACGGAGGCGCCGAGCTCGCGGAGTTGGGCCTGACCACTTCGTCGCTGTTGTGGCACAAGACGGGATGGGGTTCTTTCGAGGGACAGGAGGGGCAAACAAGCCATGGTGTCAACCTGTCGTGTT
>CAYVQL010000241.1:0-17712 GCA_964454135.1 uncultured Enterobacterales bacterium
GGCGGACACCGCCTCTCCCCCCCATCTTCGCCGCTTGATGAGCGGCGCAGGGCTGTGTACGCAGCCCTGAAAAAGGGCAACGGCAGCTCTTCGAACTGTCGGCAGATTCGCCATTTTCTAGTCGATGCCGGAAATGAAAACGCATGCCGCCTCCCTACCAGCGCCAGCTGAGGGCCAGGCCTGGCCCGTCGTCGGCCAGGAAAGAGACGCCCACCAGGCCGGCGCCCGCCACGCCGAGGGCGCTACCGGCCACGACGAAGACATTGTTGCGCCGCTTGATGCCCTCGAGGGCGTCGGGATCGGCCTCTGCGTAGAAGGAACCCTGGGCCGCCGCCGCCAGGCCCAGCAGGACGCCCCCGGCCACGATGCCCGCGCCTCCGCCCGCCAGCAAGCCCAGCTGCTTGCCGTCGATGCCACCGCCCTCGCCGGGCAGCTCCGCCGGACTCTCACCCTCGACCTGGGTGCCCAGGGTGAGCACGCGCGCCTCTTGGGGCGCCACGCGGATGGTGCGGTTCTCCAGCTCTTCTTCCAACTCTTCTTCTCCCACCGTGCGCCACTGCAGCAGGTGGGTGCCCACGGCCACGTCCACGGGCACGGCCATGGAGAGCTGCCGGCCGTCCAGCCAGGCCTCCACAGCGCCGCGGACCACCAGGGTGCCGTTGGGGGTGTCGATCACGGAGCGCTGCACCTCCTGGTAGGCCTTCAGGGCCTCGTCGCCGTACATGGCCTCGAAGGGGGCCGTGGGTGAGACGGCCACGGCGCGCCCGAAGTAGGCCTGCGCGTCCGCCTCCTCCCCCGAGAAGAGGGCCACCGAACCCGCCAGCTGGAACAGGTTGACCAGCACCAGGGTGTTGACCGCCTCGTCCTGGCATTCCAGCGCTTCCAGCGTCTGCTCCGACATGGCGTGCGCCGTGTCCAGCTCCACATTGCTCAGGGCGGCCGAGATGACGTCGATGGCCTGGACCAGGTCGATGCAGTCCTGCGCCAGGGCCCGCCCTGGCGCCAACGCCAGCCCGAGGAGGATGGAACCCGATCTCATTGGATGCTGCCCTTGGTTTGGGAGTAGGACCAGAGGCTCTGGCCACCCTCGACCACCTCGATGGTCTGGCGCACGGTCTTCTCGCCGGCCAGGTACATGATGGCGTGGGGCCCAGGCTCGAGCTTGACCGACAGGGGCGTCTTGCCGCGGGATTTGCCGTCCACATAGACCTCGATGCCGAAGGGCACCGAGGCGAAGCGCACCTTGATGGGATCGCCGGAAGGCGCGACTACGGATTCGGGCTCCGGCCGATGGGGCTCTTCCTGGGCGTCCTGCTCGCCCGCCTCCGCAGCGGTCGATCCGGGGGCATCGGCGACTGCTGGCGCGTCGCCAGCGGGATCCGCCGCGCCGGGTTCGCTCGAGCTGGGCTCGTCCGTGCCAGGCTCGTCCGCGGCAAGCGCGCCCTCGGCCGACGAGGGATCCTTGGCGGGCTCGCCCGAGGGGTCCTGCTCGGCGTCGTCCTGCGCCGCCTGCTCGGCCTCGGCCTGCTGGCCCGCGGCTTGTTGGTCCGCGGAGCGCCGCTCCTCGGCTGCGCCCGGCTGCTCGGCCTGCGCCCGGCTCTGCTCTGCGCCCGTGGCGGGCTCGGCGAGCTCGGCGCTGGAGCCGAAGCCGCTCGATCGCAACAGCCAGAAGCCGGCTCCGCCCACGACGATCAACATCACCAGCGCCAGCAATCCCACCACGGGAACCAGCCAGAGCCGCCCCCTGCGGCGCGTGATCTGGTTGTCGGGCACGATGTCGCCCGAGTCCAGCTCCAGCACCTCCACCTCGTCCGGGATGCCGGCTGGGTCCGTCCCCTCTTCGAAGAGGGTCTGCCCCGTGAGATCGGCGTCCTTGGGATCTTCTGGGATCTTGACCTGGGGCAGGATCTCGCGGATCCAGAGCTCGGCGGCGGGACCGCCCACCTGCTGCTCCAGCGCGCGGCAGGTCTCCATCACTTCCTGGGCCGTAGGGCGCTTGGCGGGATCGAAGTCCAGCATACGCTGCAGAAGCTCGACGACGATATTCCACGACTCGCCCGGAAAGGCGGTGAGGTCCGCCTCTTCGAGCCGGCTGCGGATCTGGGCGCTGTGGATCTCTTCGCTCTCGCCCGCCCAACCCAGCCGCCGGCGCGCCAGGGCCTCGAAGCTCACCACTCCCAGGGCGTAGACGTCGCTGGCCGGCGAGGCCTGGCTTCCCCCCATCAGCTCGGGGGACATATAGCGCAACGAGCCGAGCTGGTAGTTCTGGGTGTGGGCCTCGCGCTCGGCATTGTCGGCGCGCGCGATGCCGAAGTCCAGCACCTTGACCTCGCCGTCGGGGGTCAGGCGGATGTTGGCGGGCTTGATGTCGCGGTGCAGCACCTTCAGGGGGCTGCCCGTGACCGTGGAGGGTCGGGAATAGGCCACGTCCAGCGCGTCGGCCACCTGGCGCACGGTGTAGAGCACCACGCCGGGTGGGATGGAGGTCTCGCAGCGCTTGGGATTGATGATCCAGCTGAAGTTGACCCCTGGCACGTACTCCATCACCACCGCGGGCCGGCCGGCCAGGGTGATCAAGTCGTCGGCCTGCACGATGCTGCGGTGGCTCATCATGCCCAGCAGGCGCGCCTCGTCGCGCAAACGGCTGGCCACCTGCTCGTGCTCCTGCACGTCCTCGCGCAGCACCTTGACCGCCACCGTCTTGACGAAGCCGGAGGAGGTGCTCATCTCTGCCAGGTATACCTCTCCGAACCCGCCCTTTCCGATGCAGCGCAGGAAGCGGAACCTGCGCGCCGATCCGGTCTGGTGGGGGCCGCTGTCCACGGACGCTCCTGGCTGACGAGAGGGAGATGGGCCGGCGCTTAGAATGGACCAGCAGGGGTCAATCCGTCAACCACCGCGACCGTCATATTACCGCTCCCTGTGTCCGGCGGAATCCTAACCGGTCCTACGCCGCAGGAGACCGGCAAAGAGCAAGGCCAACCAGGCTGCGCCTCCGGCCCCCGTTCCGCAGCCGCAGGCAGCGTCATCTCCCGTCTGAAAAGGCCGATCGCCGGCCGGACCCGAGTCTAGAGAGGGTGGCCGCCCGCCGGTATCGGCCAGCTCGCCGCTGTCACCGTCCCCGCCTGTGTCCTGCTCCAGGGGGTCGCCAAAGCTCACCAGGTAGCCGGCATCGGGATCGCTCAGGCCTGTGATCCCCAGCACATCCCCCGGTGAAACGTCGATCACGGCCCCCCAGCCCGAGGGTCCCGAGATCATCACCTCCTCTCCCTGCACGCTGGTGCTGACGCTGACGCTGGCCCGCTGATCCACCGTGAAGTAGTCGGTGCCCAGCAGCGCCACGCGGCCCTCGAAGCCGTCGCTCAGCGTACCGTCGATGAGCACAGGCTCGTAGAGCGCCTGCTCGCGCAGGCCATCGTTGCCCATGGCGGCGGTGAAGCCACCCCAGATGTCGGCGGCGGACTCGCCGGCGGACTCGGCCAGGATATCCGCCCAGTCCACGCCGGCGCGTTCGGTCGAAAGCTCCCAGATCCGACGCATGCCCCCGCTGCCCGTGACGTGCTCCTCCAGGTAGGCGTTCAGCACGAACATGCCGTACTGGTGGTAGTCCTCGGTGGAGGAGTAGCGGTACCAGGGGTACCAGGAGTAGTAGACCGACGAGTTGGCGTAGGCGTTCTCGTCGGGCAGAGCCAGCTCCGCGCCCCACTCGGCCGAGGCCTCCCAGTACCAGCTCTCGTCTTCGCCCGAGCTCCAGTCGCGCAGCGCGAACTGCAGGGCGTGGTTGAACTCGTGGGCGCAGAGGCTGCGGAAGAAGGCCTCGTCGAAGACGTAGTAGGGGTTGATGTAGATGACCGGGTAGCCCTGGGGGTACAGCTCGGTGTTGTAGACGGTGGTCAGGCCCGTGCCGTTAAGCCAGGGGTCCAGCAGCACCCAGAGCATGTAGATGTCGCTGGAGACCGGCTGGGTCCAGTCCTGCTCCTCCACCAGGGCCTGCCAGGCCTCCTCCATGGTCTGGGAAACCAGCTCCCCCACCTCCTGGGTGGCCTCGCCATGGTTCCAGGCCACCGTGAAGTTCTCCGAGTCCACGTGGTTGTCCATGCGGCCGCCGTAGAGCTGCTTCTCGGGGAAGGGCAGCGGTGGACGCGCCAGACCGTCCAGCTGCACCGGCGCCTGCACCACGCGCAGGTCGGGCGCGGGCCCGCGACCCGCCAGGGCGTCGAAGACGGCGTCCATGGGGATGTCCGGGGCGGCCAGCGCCGAGCCGGTCAGCAGGAGGATGGACAGCGGCACCGGAACCTCGCAGCCAAGGAAGACGGGCAGTCGTATGAAGAAGCCCGCATCCTGTCACGGGCGTCCATCGCCGGGCGCAGCCTCCTTGTTGCCCGGCCGCGCACGCGCCCGACGCAGCGCCACATCCCGTATGGGCAGCACCTGCAGCTCCACAGGGCCCAGGTCCCAGATCCGCAGCTGCTCGCCCTCCCGGTCCGGCGCGCCCAGGGCCTGGGCGAAGCCCGCGAAGCGCTGCGCCCGGTCGGCCTCGAGCCCGTCCAGCACCACGTAGCGCACGCCGCGCTGCCGCAGCACGGCCCGCGGATCGGGCTCCGCCAGGACGGACAGCCAGAACTGGCGGAAGACCGGGATCTCGTGCTGCAGGCTGTCGCGCGGTAGGGCCGTGGTGGGGCGCTCGTGCAGGGCCGCCGCCAGGAGCGCGCGCTGACCGATGGCCAGGGCGTAGCCCTCTTGCAGGGGCAGGTGCAGCACGGCGCCGTCCTGGGCGCCAGCCATGGCGCGGAAGAACTCCACGCCGCGCACCGGCTCCACGCGCAAGGGCCAGGGCGCGGTGGCGCGCAGGCTGTCCCCGATGTGCAGGGCGGCCAACAGCCAGACCAGGGCCGGATGGCGCCGCGCGCCCTCGGCCGTCAGCCAGAGCGAGACCCCCAGCCCCGCCAGCACCACCAGGCGAAAATAGAGCCCGCCACGGGCGTATGGATAGCGCGCCAGCTCCAGCAGGCAGACAGGCAGGGAGATGTCCAGGTAGCCGCCTCCCAACGCCAGGCGTGGTCCCAACGCCAGCAGCACACCCCCCAGCAGCAGAGCCAGGCCTGCCCAGCGCCCCCGGGCAGCGCTCGGTCGCCAGCAGGCAAAGGCCACCGTTCCCAACAACAAGACCAGGCCCAGGTAGCACTCGTGCCGCGGCGCCCAGGCCTGGTCGTTCTCGCCGCCCGGGCCCAGAAAGAGCACGTCCAGCTCGGCCACGGGCGAGGGGCTGGGCAGCTCGTGGCCCAAGCCCTGCCGCATCGCGGGCATGAAGAGCTGGCGGAAGATGTGCTCGTCGCCGCCCCGATAGTACGCCCAGGCCGGGATCAAGGCTGCGGCCAAGGTGACCAGCAACAGCAGAGGGCGCGCGACCCTCCGGCGCCGCAGGCTGTCCGCCAGGGCCAGCGCTCCAGCGAGCAAGGGCAGGGCCAGGCCGTAGTAGGGAGAGCTGAAGCTGGTGGCCAGCGCCAAGGCGGCCACAGCCAGCAACCAGCGACCCGCGCGGGCCGACGTCAACGCTCGCTGCGCCGCCAGCAGAAAGAGGGGAAAGCACCATATCTGCAGCTTGGGCAGCTCCCCCATGGCCAGGGTGCCCAGGGTGTAGGGCGTGACCGCGTAGACCAGGCAGGCCGCCGCCACGGTCCAGGGGCGAGCGTCGGTCCAGCTGCGCAGCAGGGGCCAGGCGGCCAGGCCGGCCATGGGCAGGGCCAACACCTCGAGCAGGTGATGGGCCGTCAACGCCGAGATGAACGGCCGCAGCGGCCAGGTGGCGAGCAAGGGAACCCAACCGATGAAGCGCGCCTCGCGCAACCATGGGTAGCCAGCCCGGGCCGTGGCGCCCGGACCGTCCTGGTGCAGCAGCGCGTACCACAGGTGCTGACCACCCCAGGCGTGGGAGGCGCCAAAGGTGTTGGGTCGGAAACAGCTGCCGGGACAGAGGGGCAGGGGCCAGGCCAGCGCCAGGCTCATGCCCAGCAGCAGCAGCAGGCAGAGAGCCAGCGGCAGCCAGGGGCTGCGCCGCAAGTCCCTGACCAGGTTCATCAAGCCAAGGCCCACCAGTCCCGTCCTTCACGCCAGTCCGGTCGCAGGCGAGCGATGGATGCGCGGATCAGATCGCGCGCCCCGCGCGTGCCCACGGCCACCAGGCAGAGATCGGCGCGCAGCTGGGCCAGCTCCGCTGGGGCCACCACCGGCACGCAGCCCCGCCGCAGGTTGCCGATCTTCTTGGGATCGATGTCCACCACGGCCACCACGTGGTGCCCTTGCTCCACCAGCCAGCGCAGCCAGGGGCGGCCGCCCTTGCCCCCGCCCCAGAGCACCACGCGCCGTGGCTGCGCCAGCACCGTGGCCCGCAGCCAGGCCTGACGAACGCGGCGGAAGGCCTGGCGACCGTAGGCCGGATGCGTGCGGGTGAGGCGCCGCTCGTGGTCCCGCATACGCACCAGCACCTCGGGCAGCTTCAGGAAGCGACGGCCCGCCGCGTGCAGCCGCAGCCAGAGCTCGTAGTCCTCGGGGAAAGGCCCGTCTCGATAGCCGCCAGCCTCCAGGATCTCCTGGCGCCGGTAGGTGGCGGCTGGGTGCACGATGGAGCAGCCCACCATGATCTCGCGGTCGAAGTCCTCTGGCTGCAGGATGCTGTTCTGCCAGGCTGCGAAGCGCGCCATGCCCTCGGGCACGGGCCCATCTTCGCGAAACAGCTCGACCATCCCGTCCGTCACGGCCACCTCGGGCTGGGCTTCGAGCACGGGCAGCTGGCGCGCCAGGCGCTGCGGCAGCGCCACGTCGTCGGCGTCCATGCGCGCCACGTATCTCCCGCGACAGTGGCGCAAGCCGAAGTTGAGCGCCTCGGGCAGCCCCTCGTCCGGCGCGGACAGCACGCGCACGCGCTCGTCCCGACCCGCCCAGCCCAGCGCCACGGCCCGCGTGTCGTCGCGGCTGCCGTCGTCCGCCACCAGCACCTCGAAGTCGGGATCGCTCTGCGCCAGCAGCGAGCCGATGGCTTCGCCCAGGGTGGAAGCCGCGTCGCGCGCGGGCAGCAGGAAGCTCGTACGAGGAGGCCTTTCTCTCTGCGCAGGCATGGCGGCGGCCGAGTGACGGAGGGAATTCCCTAGCACAGCCCACCAACCAGCGCCGCCATCGCTGCGCCCCCCGCAAGGCGCTATGTGAACCCTGTCGCACCGCCAAGGAGGTCGCCATGCCCCCTACCCGCGAAGCCCGGGCCCAGTTTGACGCCGCGCTGCGGGCCGGCTTCTTCAAGGACCACTCTGCCATCGAGCGCCTGGTGGGCAACCTGGTGCAGCGGCGCAAGATCGACCTGGCCCTTGAGCTGCTGGAGCTGGCGCGGGGCGATCCGCGGCTGCGGCGCCAGTGGAACCGCATCAACGAGATCCGGGACGAGGTGCTCGACTCCAAGATGCCCCGAGACTGATGGTTCCCGACGACCAGTCCGAGCCCAGGCTCCCGACCGTCAGCTGCGTCGCCTGCCCCAGCTACGATCCGGCTCTGCTCGAGCCCGCGCTGCGGCGCTGCGTGGAGCAGGCCGGCGGCCTGGGCTTCATCCGCCCGGGCGACCGCGTCTTCTGCAAGCTCAACCTGCTGATGCCGGCACCCGCGGAGCGGGCCATCACGACCCACCCCGAGCTGCTGCGGGCCGCGGTGCGCTTGGTGCGAGAGGCGGGCGGCGTGCCCGTGGTGGGCGACAACCCGGCCGTGACCGGCGGGCGCATCGCCATGCGCCGCAGCGGGATCCTGCGCGTGGTGCAGGAAGAGGGCCTGGAGGTGGCCGACATGCGGCCGGTGCTGCGCATCGAGAACGCCCGCGCCCGGGCCTACGGCCACTTCGAGGTCTCGCGGGCCGTGGTCGAGGCCGAACACCTGCTGAACCTGCCCAAGCTCAAGACCCACAACCTCTGCCATATGACCCTGGCGCTGAAGAACCTCTTCGGCCTGATCCCGGGGCTGAACAAGGCCCACTGGCACCTGCGGGCTCCCTCGCCCGAGGAGTTCTCCACCCTGGTGGCGGATCTCTACGGCGCGGTGCAGCAGGCCTTCGCCGGGCGCGGACAGCTCTTCCACGTGCTGGACGGCGTGCTGGCCCTGGAGGGAGAGGGCCCCGGTATGAGCGGCAAGCCGCGCCAGGCGGGCCTGCTGCTGGCCTCCCGCGACGGCGCCGCCCTGGACCTGGCGGCCTGCCACCTGGCGGGTGTGGAGGCGGCCAGGGTCCCCACCACGCGCATCGCCGCCGAGCTGCAGCTGGGTCCTGAAAGCGTGCAAGAGCTGGAGTTGCTGGGCGACGATCCCCAAGAGCTGCGGCTGCAGGACTTCCAGCAGCCCCCCGGCCCGGCGCCGGGCATGGGCCTGCTGTCCATCCCTTGGCTGCGCAACCGGCTGGTGGAGCGGCCCATCGTGCAGCGCCAGCGCTGCACGAGCTGCGGCCAGTGCGCGCGCATCTGCCCAGCGGACACCATCCACATCGCCAAAGAGCCGAAGAAGGCCTGCATCGAGCACAAGGCCTGCATCCGCTGCTACTGCTGCGCAGAGATCTGCCCCGAAGCGGCCATCGAGAAGAGCTCCACTCCGCTGCTGGGGCGCCTGCTCCTGTCAGGTCGAGCCCGCGGCCTGGCCCTGCTCTTCACGCTGGGCGCCCTGCTCGCGCTGCTGAGCCTGCCCTGGCTTCTGATGCGCTGAACCGAGGATTCCATGGACAGAGCGCGCTTGACAGGCCTGGGCATCGCCGCCGCCCTGGCGGTCCTGTGCGCCTTGTTGCTCGTGCGTCCGGACGAAGAGGGCGAGCAAGCGCCGACGCCCCCCCCCCTATCCCCTCGGAAGAACCACCAGATCACGCACAGCTCGTCCGACGCCGCCGCGCCGGTGACGCGCCACCAGGCCAGCTCCCCGCCCCCGGCAAGCGGCCGAGGCGAGCCCGCAGGCAGGCGGTCGGCCCCCGACGCGCCCAGGGCCGACGACCCGGGCGCTCTACCCACACCGGCCGCCGGCCATCCCGTCGGCGCCCACGCCATCGGACTCCTGGGCAGCGGGACAGGCTCCATCGACCAGGGGCTGGCGCGCGCCCTGGCCGCCATCCCGGAAAAAAACCGCCCCAGCGATCTGGACCTGCAATGCGACGAAGCGGGCGAGCAATGCGAGCTGAACGGGCGCATCACCTCCCAGCAGGAGCTCTCCCGCTTCCTGGGCAAGCTGGAGCAGACCATCGACGGAGGCGATGCCGAGTTCCGCACCGTGGACCTGCGCAGCTTTGGCAGCTTCGACACGGCCGACGACACGCTGAGCTTCCAGGTCCTGCTGCAGCAGCCCCCCTCGAGCGAACCCTGACCCGCTTCAGAGCAGCCCTTCGAAGGCCGTTCGATAGCGCTGGGGCAGGGGCACGGGCCGGTTGTCCTCTCCCACCGTCACCATGGCCACGTAGCCCTCGGCCAGCAGGGTCAGGCCCTCGCCATCCACCCGGTAGACGCGACCGCCCAGGCGAAAGCCGCAGCGCCGCACCTCTTCCAGGCGCGTGTGGATCTCCAGCAGATCGTCGAAGACCGCCGAGCCCTTGAACTGGCAACGGGCATCCACGATGGGCAGGTGGCGGTCGTAGGGCAGCCCCAGCTCGCGGAACATCTCCACCCGGCCCACCTCCAGGTAGACGAAGTAGCCGTTGTAGTAGACGATGCCCGTGGCGTCGGTCTCGGCGTAGCGCACGCGCAGGCGGGTCGAGAAGGGAGGCATCATGGCCCTCGTCAGTAGCTCGGCAACGGCTCGCCGTGGCTGTAGGCCACCACGTCGGTGTAGAGATCCTGCAGGTAGCCGGTGACGTCGCTCTCTTCCGTCATGGAGGCGTCCAGGTGCTCTATCAGCTCGATGGCGGTGATATCGTCTTCCAGCTTGTACGCCGAGATGGAGCCTATCTGCATGTCGATGAAGGAGCTGCCGTCGCTCTTGAAGAAGCGCACGCCCACCGCCTCGGGATCCTCCGTCGTGCCGTTGACCGCCCCGTGGTTCCAGTCCAGGTCCCACTCCACGGTCACGATGTCCTCCACCACTACGTGGATGCGGTAGCAGTAGTCGTAGTCCTGGGGCACGTCCCAGGTCCACGAGTAGTCGTCGACCCGCCGCCGATCCACGTCCACATCCAGATCGCGCAGCGCCTCCCAGACCGTGGTCAGGGGGGCCTTGACGTAGCCCCGAGCATGCGCCCAGAGCCAGTCGTCCTCGCCGGCCACCATGGACAGCTCTTCGGGGTAGGGATCGCTGGTGCTGCCCTGGGGCCAGGGGGCGGTGTTGCTCTCCAGGGGCTCCAGGCCCACCGGGAAGGCCACCTCCCGGTTGCGGCAGGCGCCCGCCAGCCAGGCGGCCAGCAGCAGCCCCACGACAGGGGGCGACGAACAGCGGAAACCAAGACGGCAGCGGGGCATCGCAGGAGAGGCAAGAGGAATGGGAAGAGGCTGCAGTATCCCACAGCCCCTCGAGGAGGCCCACCTCACTCGGTCAAGCCGGTCCCCTCCACATCCGAGTAGAGCACGACGCGCTCCACCCCCTCGATGTCCGACAGCGCGGCCAGCAGAGCCTCGGCGCCATCGGGATCCTTCAGCACCACCCGGTAGCGGTAGGAGAGGGTTTCACCGAAGCGCAGAGAGCGCGCCTCCATCAGCCAGCGCTCCGACAGGTGGGCGTCCAGCACGCCCTTGATGTGCTTCTCCTGGGCCTCGTAGGCGGCCAGATCGCAGCGCAGGGCCTGCACACGGCGCCGCCCGCGGTGCAGCATGGTGGCCTGCAGGCCCAGCACGGCCAGGCAGCCCACCAGCACTCCCAGGATGGCCACCCGGTAGGCGAAGACGCCGCAGGCGATGCTGGTGGCCAGTGAAAAGAAGACGAAGCTGATGTCCCAGGGACTTCGCAGCCGCGTGCGGAAGCGGATGATGGCCAGCGCCCCCACCAGGGAGAAGGCACGCGCCAGGTTGTTGCCGATGACCATCATCACCATGGCGCCGATGATGGCCAGCAGCACCAGCGAGGCCTGCAGCGAGGGATTGAGGACGCGGCTGGGCACGCTGTAGGCGTAGACCAGCGCCAGCACCACGCCCAGCACGAGCGCCAGCAGCAGCCCCTGGAAGATCTCGGCCACTCCCAGGTTCAGGGGCTGCCCAAAAGCCAGCGCCAGGTCGGTCACGGTCGCACCTCGCTGGACGCGGAGTTCAGGGCCTTGGGCGGTCGGTTTCTTCTACCGTGGCGCGCAGGCATCCCCAGCCCGGCGTTGCGGATGCCGCGGGGCGTCAGGTAGCGCACCTCGTCGTAGCGGTTGCCCGCCACGCCCTTGGCCACACTCAGGCCGAACTTGGACACCGGGGTGGCCCGCAGCTGCATCGCCCGGCAGAGGCGCCGCATCCACCCCGGCTTGCTGCCGCCGAACTTCAGCTCCACCACCATCCACCCTGGGGGCAGCAGGTCCACGTCGGGCGGATCGTAGAGACTGGCGGGACGCAGCCCGCGCGTGGTGGCGGTGACCCCGTGGTCAAGGGTGAGTCGCACCTTGGTGCGGCAGGGATCCAGCCCCACCCAGACCTCGCGCTCGTAGTGCACCACCGAGACCGGGATGCGAACGCCACCCGAGGTCAGGCGCGAGAAGTGCTCGGCGGAGAACAGCCCGCCCTTTCGGATCTGGCGCAGCAAGGGCTCCCAGGGCTCGGGCTCGCGGCTGGCGCACCAGACCTCCGAGTCCGCCGGCAGGGCAACGCGGCTCTTGACCACCCAGTTCTCGAGCTTGCGCTTGTTCTCGAGGAAGACGGGGTAGGGCCCGCGTTCGCGGGGGCCGTAGCTGCGCACCCGCAGCCGGTTGCGCACCTTGCGCTCCGCCAGGCGGTCGCGGTAGTCCTCCAGCCGCTCGGTGTCCAGGTACAGGCTGTGCACCTCGTAGCCCTTGAAGCCGGCAGGCAGGTCGATGGCGTGCTTGTCGGGCTTCACATGACCCCGGGCCAGCTCGACGATGCGACCTCGCAGCGCGGTCGGCACGGCGTATTTCAGCTCGAAACGCCCGATGTCCACCGGCTGGCTCATGATCCGTTCCCCGTCAGCACGTCCCAGACGTAGGACAGCAGCCCCCTGCCGGCGTCCAGCTCCAGCCAGGTCACGCCGGTCATGCCCGACCGCAGCCGGAAGCCCGGGTTCTCCACCCGGGCGCTGACCCAGAACACCTGCAGGCCGTTCAGGTTGGCAGCGTCCTCGCTGACGTCCACCACCTCGCCGGAGTAGGTCGTTCCCGGCACCGAGGGCGTGTGGAAGCGCACCGGGCTGCCTACCTCCAGCTCGTGGCGATGCGCCTCGTGGATGGCGATGCGCAGGTAGACCGGATCCAGGTCGTAGACCCGCAGCACCACCCGCCGGCCGCCCATCTCCAGCATGCCGGCGATGGGGCTGCGGATGGTCTTACCCGTGACGCGATCCTCCAACTCGCCGATGCGGGCGTCCAGCGCCGTGACCTGCGCCTCGACGGCCGCCAGGGCCTCGGGACGCGCCGAGGAGCGGGCCACCGCCAGCGCGGCGCTGGCCAGCTCGGCCTCGAGCTCCAGCAGGCGATGGTTCACCTCGGCCGCCTCCAGCTCGGCCTCGGAGATGGCGCCCTCGGCCGCCAGCTTCTGGCTGCGCTCCAGCTGGGGCAGGTTGCCTTTCCAGGCGGCCTGGGCCACGGCCAGGGCGCGGCGCGCCTCTTCCACCTCTTCCCTGCGCCCGCCAGCCTGCAGCAGGGCGCGCTGGGCCTCCAACTCGGCGCGCATGGCTTCCAGCTCGGCCATGCGCCGCTGGTCGCGGGGCGAGCGCACCCAGGCCAGCACCTGGCCCTCTTCGATCTGGTCGCCCGGCGAGAGGTCGGGGTTGAGCTCCAGCTCCACCAGGTCGCTGCGCTCGAACTGCATCACCTGCTCGCGCACCAAGGCCTGGCCCTCGGCCGGCCAGCCGTCGCGCAGGCTCCACTGGTGTCCGCCGGGCTCGATGGAGGTGAGCCGGAAGGTGCGGGCGGCCTCGACCACCGCCTTCTGCCGCAGCCCTCCCCAGCGCGGCACGAAGATGGCCATCAGCAGCAGCACCAGCAGCGCAAGCGCACCCACCAACCTGCGCGAGGAGAAGCCGGAGCGGCGGGAGATGGGCGGCGAGGGATTCACTGGTTGCTGGCACCTGGGGATGGCTGATCCGTCGCAGCCCAGGAACCCACGCCGTCTTCCATACGGGCCATGGATTGATCGGGCTGCTGCTCGTCGTAGACCACCGCATCGAGGGTGCTGAAGTTGCCGTCGGCGTCCTCGATGTACAGCCCGATGGCCTCGCCCTCGCGGGCCAGGGCGAAGCTGAGGTGGCTGGGGTTGTCGCTGGCGGCCTCGATGGCCCACAGCAGCAGGAAGCCACCGGCGTCGATCTCCAGCGAGGCATCCAGCGGATGCATCAGGGGGGCCGACAGGTCGTCGGTCAGGAAGAGCCCATCCAGGGACACCGCCTGGGAGCCGTTGTTGTAGAGCTCGATCCAATCGACGTAGTCACCGGTCTCGCCCTCGACCATGGAGCTCTCGTTGTCGGCCATGAACTCGTTGATGCTGATCTCGGGCGGGCCCTGGCAGCCGATCACGGCGGCAGCCAGCAGCAACCGGAGTTGCACAACATGCGCCGATGATCGTGGGAGCTGGGCGCTTTTCCCTAGGCTCTCAAGTGATGGCCGCTGCATTTCCGGCTCCGCGTAGCACTACGACAACGCAACAAACTATACTGGATAAACTGAGCACGACGCCTCCCTGGGCGTTTTTTTTTCGTGAGTTTCGCCGTATGGGGAAGGGCAGCCCGGTCTCATGATCGCTATAATACCTGCTGTCTTCCGATGCCGAGGTCTCCATGCGACTGCTACCTGCGCTCCTGCTGTTGTCCGTCACCATCTGCGCGACAGCTTGCACCCCGAAGATCGGGGAGGGAAAGTCCGCCGAAGAGTGCGCCGACGACGTTGACAACGACGACGACGGAGCCATCGACTGCGCCGACGCGGGCTGTGCCGGCTACTCCGTCTGCGGCGGTGACAGCGGCGACACCACCGATGACACCGAAGACCCTGACGACACGGACGATCCGGGCGGCGATCCCGTCGAAGATCCGGACATCATCATCAACGAGTTCATGGCCTCCAATGCCACCTCCCTCGAAGATGCCGAATACCCGGGCAGCTACCCCGACTGGATCGAGCTCTACAACGCCAGCGACGACGTGGTCGACCTGGAGGGCTACGCCATCACCGACGACCTGGGCGAGTGGGACAAGCACATCCTGCCCTCGATGGTCATCGAGGCCGGGAGCTACCTGATACTGTTCGCCGACGCCGACCCGAAGGAGGGTGATAACCACCTGCCCTTCGCCCTGGACAAAGACGGCGAGGAGCTGGGGCTCTACCAGCCCGACGCCGGCGCTTTGACCAAGCTGGAGTTCGGCACGCAGGTCACGGACTGGTCGGCCACGCGCGTCACCGACGGTTCAGAGACCTGGGACTTCGACGACACGCCCACTCCGGGCGAAGCGAACGAGCTGTGAGGCTGCGAAGCTGCCTAATGGGGGGGCGCCAAAGGCGCCCTTGGGGGGCTGTGCCCCCCACAAAGAGCGCTGATGCCCCTACCCGGAGATACCTGCAATGGAATCTCCGGGTAGGGGCATTTGCCATCCTCGCCGCCCTGACCTGCGGCTGCCAGCGGCCCACCATCGGCGCCGAGGCGGACGACAGCGCCAGCGTCGACAGCGGAGAGACAGGCCCCGGGGTGTTCGACAGCGAGAAAAAGGGCGATTCAGACACGGACACCGGGGAAGGAATCGACGTCATACCCGACGCGCCCGACCCCTCCGAGGAGCTCTTCAGCGACGATACGCTGCCTGAATTCACCATCACGCTCACCACCGAGTCCGCCAGCTTGCTGCAGCAGGAGTACGCCGGCGGCACCCACCAGTACGTGGAGGCCACCTTCATCTACAAAGACGTGGAGTACGGCCCGGTGGGCCTGCGCCTGAAGGGCGAGAACTCCTTCCAGTCCTTCCGCAACAAGCCCTCGATGAAGATCAAGTTCGACAAGTACGTGGACAACCTGCATTTTCTGGAGCTGAAGGACATCACGCTCAACAACATGGACAACGACTACACCATGATGCACGAGCGGCTGGCCTACAAGGTCTACCGGGAGTTCGGCATACCCGCCTACCGCGCCAACCACGCCCTGGTCAACATGATCGAGACCAGCGAGGGCAAGCCCGTCAGCGAGCGCTTCTACGGCCTCTACGCGCTGCTGGAGGACGCCGACCAGGACTTCATCGCCCGCTGGTTCAAGGACTCCGACGGCACGCTCTTCGAGCAGTGGGACGTGGATTTCTACGACGGCTACATCCCCTGTCCCAACCTCTACGGCACCTCGGGCTGCTTCGAGCTGGAGTACGGCAAGGAAGACCGCAACAACCTGCAGGGCGTGGCCGACGCCATGGAGCTCTCGGGGCAGGACGCCCTGGACGCGGCCGACGCGCATCTCAGCTGGGAGGGCTACCTGAACTACTGGGCCGTGGGATCGGTGATCACCCAGTTCGACGCCTACCCTTTCACGTCGCCTGGCGATGACTGCCACATCTACGACGACCCCACCAGCGGCCAGCTCTGGTACATCCCCCACGGGAACGACGAGTCCTTCTACTACTCGGGCTACGATCCGGACGACTACATCAACGGTCTCCTGTCCACGCGCTGCCTGTCGGTGAGCGAGTGCGTCAGGCTCTACCGCGAGCGGATCTGGCAGGTGCAGGACAAGAACGAGGAGTGGGACTGGCTGGGCTACTTCGACGCCGTCCACGAGCAGATCTCCGAGTGGGTCGAGGCCGACGAGAACAAGGCCTACTCCACCTCTGACGTGTACACCTACCAGTCCTATATGCGCAGCTTCATCGCCAACCGGCCCTCGGAGCTGGAGTCCTACTACGGGGCCAATCCCAACGACTAGGGTTCTTCGACGACGGAGAGATCCACCGGCGCGATGCGCCTGGTATCGGCGGCGATGTCGTGCACCGCCAGCCAGGCCGGCTCCCCTGGGTGATAGCGCGCCATATACCTGCGGACCTCTTCGTCCGAGGAGAGGGCGTGGCGCAGCTGCAGGCCGCCCGCGGGACGTACGGGATCCTGCAACCAGAAACCATCCCCCGCCTCCAGCATGGGATCGCAGACGAAGCTATCCACCCCCAGGGCCGGCCAGGATGCGCGGCGCGCGCCCAGGCCGCGCATGAAGACCACGCCGTGCCGGATGCCCGCCCGGTCCAGGCTGCGAGCCAGGCCGCCGTCCAGGCACCAGAAGCGGTCGCTCAGGGCGCCGGCCAGGGGGACGCTGCCCAGGGCTGCCACCAGCATCAGGGCGGGCAGCGCCCAGCGCTTTAGCAGCCAGCGCGCCCCCGCGGCCACGCACAAAGGCAGGACGATGTAAAGCGGATGCCAAAGTCGCGCGCCGTAGTCGCGCGCCGGGCTCCAGTAGAGCGCGTGGCCCAACACCACCAGCACCAACAAGAGCAGGGGCTCGGGTCGCCGCAGGCGCCAGGCGCCCAGGCCCGCCAGGACCAGGCCCCCTGGCAGGCCGAGCAGGAATCGATCCAGGCGCAGGGCCGCCTCGCCGACCAGGCGCAGCGCCTTCCAGGGGGTATGGCCCCAGTCGCCGAAGGTGGGATGGCAGCCGCGATCGGCGCCAAAGCCCAGCGCGTTGCAGCCTTGCCGGCCGGCATCGGCCACCCAGCCGTCGTACCAGGCGTTGATGGGAAAGCGCAGGGCGTGCCCTGTCAGCTGCCAGTTGTCCCACAGCACCACGGCGGAGGCCAGGGCGGGAAAGAGCAACAGCAAGGCGCGCTCGCGACCCCGGGGCGCTCGCAGCAGACTCCAGGCCAGCAGGGGCCCGCCCAGCAGGAAGGCGTCGTAGTGCCGCGCCAGGACCACGTAGCCCACGGCCAGGCCGGCGCCCGCCCACGCCCAGGGCGCAACCCGGCGCCAGAGCACCACCCCCCCGGCCGCCAACAGGGCTACCAGTACCGAGCTATGGGCCATGCGGGAAGCGGCCAGCACCCAGACGCCCGGAGAGAGGGCGGCCACGAAGGCCGCCAGCAGGGGCAGGGCCTCGTCACGGCACCACTCCCGGGCCAGCAACCAGGTCAGGGGCGGCAGGGCCGCCACCAGCAGGGGATTGACCAGCCAGGGCACGCCCAGGCGCTCTCCCATGGCCAGCAAGGCGGGCCAACCAGGGGGAAAAGGGGAGAACGAGGCGGGCGATGTCTGCCAGAACAGGTAGCTGAGCATGGAGGGATTGTCGCCGGCCGGTCCCACGCGCATGCCGGCCGCGAAGAGGCGGGCCTGCAGCGTATAGGAGACCTCGTCGGAGACGTGGGGCATGCCCTCCAGGGCGCCCAGGCAGACCGCCAGGGCGAGGGCGGTCGCCAGCAGCGAGAGCAGGGGCAAGGCGACGCGGGCCGGCATGGGGCGTCAGGCCCCGGTCGATGTCGCTGTTATTCGATGGAAAAACAAGGTGGCAGGCCCTTTAGATTCCCGGGGCATCTCGGATGCCCCGGCGCGCCCATAAGGCGCGGGGAGGGGGAGCGCTAGCGATGCGGGGGAGGCCGCCTCCCCCCGCCAAGAAATACGGCCGG
>CAYVQL010000242.1:0-17696 GCA_964454135.1 uncultured Enterobacterales bacterium
CTGCCGGATACTGCAGGTACAAGGCGGTGTAATGCTTAACCAGACACGCATGGCCAGCTCAGCTTGGGCGCATCGCAGCACGAGCTGGTGACCTGCCAGCTGGAAGGGCTCGCCAACGGCCACCTGGAACTCATCCCGGGCCGTGCTGACATGGATCTCGCCCGTCTCGTGCAGGGCGATGCAGCAGGTCTCCTCGGTGGCGTCGGGGAAGCGGATGTGGCAGCGCTCCGAACGCCCCACGTAGGTGAGATCGCGGCGGATCGGATGGGAGACGCCCGTCGTGAGGTCCGCCAGCAGGGAGGGGTAGGGCCGCAGCGGGCTCCGCTCCCCGTGACAGCTCAAGCGGACGGACAGGTCTACAGCCCCGCCCAGCGAAACCCTGTCGCCATCGCGCAGCTCGACCTCACCGACCACGCGCTCCCCGTTGAGCTGACTGCCGTTGGTGCTCCCCAGATCCCGCATCATCAGCTTCGCTCCTCCGTCGGAGAAGAAGAGGACCATGTGGCGCTTGGACACCAGGGCATCGGGCAAGACGACGTCGTTGTCGGGGCCGCGACCGAAGAAGAGGCTCTGGGGCCCCACCGAGACTACGTGGAGCGCCTTTCCATCCCTCTCCACGGAGATCTCCGCTGTCACGAAGGCCATGGGCCGCTCCACACAGAACTCGTCCTCTTGTCCGATAACCCCATGCGTCGCCATATGGAGCGATTGCATCCAGCCGGCGACCTCTCTTCCTCTCAATCGCGATCCAGAGCCTGGCGCACGCTTCTGAACAAGGTCGTGGTCTCGAAAGGTTTCTGCAGGACCGCGGCGGCATCGACTGAAGCGTGAGCGGCGAAATCGCTGACGGGGTAGCCGGTCATGAACAAGACCTTGACGTCCACAACGTTTTCAGCAAGGTGTTGAGCCAGCGAGGCCCCCCCCATGCAAGGCATCACCAGGTCCGCCAGCAGCAGATCCACCTGGCCAGGATTCTGTTCCAGCAGGCGCAGGGCCTCTTCGCCATCGGAGGCGCACAGCACCCGATAGCCCTGCCGCTCCAGCGAGTTGGCGAGGGTACGCCCCAAGACCTCCTCGTCCTCCACGACCATCAAGGTCTCGCTGCCGCCACGAACGAGGAGCGCCTCGCCAGCGACCTCGTCCCCGGACTCGGTCTGGCCGCTCGCAGGCAGGTAGATGCGGTAGGTGGTTCCCTCCCCCGGCCGACTCTCCACCCGCGCCTCGCCTCCGCTCTGCTTCACGATGCCGTAGACGCAGGCCAGGGCCAGGCCGGATCCGGGTAGGCTCTCGTCCTCCGCGATGAAGGGCTCGAAGACCCGGGGCAGGATGGCATCGTCGATGCCCTCTCCGTCATCCCTGGCCTCGAGCTGCACCCAGGTTCCGGCCGACAGCTCCGCGTGGCGCCCGACGACGCTGTCGTCGGCCACCACCAGGCTCGTACGAAAGCGGAGCCGCCCCCCTTCGGGCAGTGCTCCGCGAGCCGCCAAGGCCAGGTTCAGGACGACCTGTTCGAGCTGGTCCGGGTCGGCGTGCACGGGAGGCAGGCCGGGGGCCAGCTCGGTGAGCAGCTCGATGCCCTCGCCGATCATGTGGCGCACCATGGCGCTCATGCGCAAAAGCAGCGCATTGAGGTCCAACTGCCGGGGCTGCAGCTGCCGTTGACGCCCGAAGGTCTGGAGCTGCCGCGTGAGCCCGGCCGCGCGCTCCGCCGCCTCGGCGATCAGGCTGATGTCGCCGTGCGTGGGATCGCTGGCATGCAGCTGCTCCAGCAACAGGCCCGAGCAGGTACGGATGATCGCCAGCATATTGTTGAACTCGTGGGCCACCCCGCTGGCCAGGCGCCCGATGGCCTCCATCTTCTGCGCCTGCCGGAAGCGTTCCTCCGCCCAAACGAGGTCCGTGATGTCCAGGAGCACACCCCGCAAGCCCTGCCGCCCACCTTCCAGAATGACCGGCTTGCTCTGGGTGCGACCCCAACGCAGCTCTCCGGCACGTGTGATGAAGCGGAAGGCGGAGGCCGGCCTTTGTGCGCTGAGATTCTCCATCAACTTCTGCCGATCCTCCACATGGACGAGGCCGTCGAAGCGCCGGCCGATGAGCTCCTGCGGCTCCCAGCCGTAGCGCCGTACGGCCGTACTGACGAAGACCAGTTCGCCGTCCGCCGCCACCTCGTAGATCAGGTCATGGACTTCCTCCAGGAGGTCGCGGTAACGGGCCTCGCTGTCGCGAAGCGCCTCGAGGGCCGTGTTGCTGTCGGCAAGGGACACGACGCAGAGCACGGCCCGTCCACCCGCAGCGGAGACCAGAGAGCAACACAGGTGGGCCGCCAACTGTTGGCCATCCCCACCGCGCAGGACCAGATCCCGCACCTCGACCCGGTCCTCGCGCAGGACACGCTCGACCATGCGCAGCACGCAAAGCAGGCCCGCTTCATCCAGCATGGGCAGATCGAAGAAGCTGCTGCCCAGCAGGGCCTGTTTCTTCCGACCCACCAAGGCGGCAGCGCCCGCGTCCAGGTCCAGGAGCCTACCGCCTTCGCCCACGAGAAAGCACGACGCGGACGGCATTCCTCCGAAGAAGCGCTCCAGGTCGTTCCAGCTGTCTCTCGCCCCCAGGCAGCCCTCCCCCAGGGCATCCGTCACCGAACGCCTCAGCGCAGCCAAAGCTCCTCCCATGGTCCACCTTTCCTCTCCGCTCAACGGTGTTCAGCGCTTCAAGGGCTCATCATATGCGCAGCAGCCAGCACACGCGACCCAAACGTACGAGCCGTGCTCCTGGCGACTCACCGTTGCCGACGCTTCCCCCCGCCCCCCGCCCGATACCGTGGATTCCGCACGGTGTGTCCTCAGGCCACCATCCTGCGGCCCTCCATCACGACCTGCTCCAGCTCGCCCCAGACCTTGCTCAGGTCACGCGCGCTGAAGCCGAGAAAATCCGCCGCCCCGTCCAGGGCGCACTCCTCCGCCAGCTGCTCGCTCACGATGCCGCGCCGCCCGATCCCGTAGCTGATGCGATCCGCCAGCCTGACCACGGATGCCAGGATGCCCGTCACATGGTCGGCCCGATGGAAGCGGCCGGGTTGATGGTGCCAGGCCACCGCCTGGGGGATGGGTTCGGGGATGCCCCAGTAGTGCAGCATGTGGCCGGCCAGCACGGCGTGGTCGTAGGCGAAGACGTCGCGCTCGTACAGGTGGATTCCGTCGAACTCGTGGCCGTGGGCAGCCAACAGGTCCCAGTAGTTCTCACCCAGCTCGGCGTGACGCAGGTCTTCCACCTGCAGCATCATCATCTTGCCCAGGTCGTGCAGCAGGCCGCAGGTGAACGCCTCCGGCGAGGCCCGACAGTAGAGCGCCAGCCGCCGTGCCAGGGTGGCCACCTCTGCTGAATGCCGGCGCAGCAGTTCTTCAGGCCCCGACTTGCCGTACATCCCGAGCATGGCCACCGCGGTTGCGATCTGGCTCAACTGACCGCCCCCCAGCAGCACGATGGCGTGCTCAATGGAGGTGCACTTGCGGCGCAGCCCAAAACCCGGGGAGTTCACCGTCTGCAGGATGCGCGTGGCCAACGAGGGATCCTCCTTGATCAGCTGCGCCACCTGCACCACGCTGAACTCGGGATCCCGCAGCAAGGACACGAGGCGACGGGCGGTGACGGGAAAACGGAGCAGACCGTGGACCCTGGCGACCTGGGCCGCCAGGCTCTTCTCCGCCTTGCGCTCCACCTGCTCTTCCGTTTGGGCGCCATCCGAGGTCAGTCCGAACCAAAGGTCTTCCAATACGGTGAAACTCATTCTCGAATCTCCAGGTCGGCTCACGGGTTGGAGTTGCCCAGCAGGGCATCCCTCTGGGACGGAAACTGCTGAAAGACGCGAGTGGCTCGCTCTGTCGTGAGGCCCATCGCTGCCACGCCGGGATGCACCAACCAGGCGGCAACATCCAGATCCACACCACTGGCGCGCTCCGGGGGCTCGCCCGCGACTCCCACGGGAAGGCACTGGGCGAGCCATGTGGCGGCGTCGAGCATACCCACCATGGCGCTGCCAGAATGGGCAGCACGTCCCTCGTGCACCTCCTCGTAGAGCTCGATCAGCTCGGGCGGCAGCTGCCAACGGCGCAGCACCATGGAGCCGACGGAGGCACCGAGCTCCTCGAGCAGGACGGGCAGTGCGACATCCACCTCGACGCGATCGGCCGACTTCTTGCGCGCGATCCTCTCCACCAGGCCCACCAGAATCGGCTTGCCCACATCGTGCAACAAACCAAGCATGAAAGCCTGTTCCCTGTTCTTCCCCGTCGCCGCGGCCAGCAGCTGGCAGGCCACGGCCGTGCCCAGAGATTGCTGCCAGAGCGACACCATGAGCGCCTTGCGCGGGCCGCGGAATACCCGCTGCTGAAGGGCCGCGACCATCACGATGTTGCGCACCTGGCCAAGGCCCGCGCGTACGATGGCCGGCTTGATCCCCGTGAGCGCCCCCCCCAGGCCCCCGTATTGCGCGGAGTTGGCGAGCCGCAGAAGCTCGCCGGCGATGAACTGGTCTCGCTGCACGACCTGCGCGACCTGCTCGGCGGACGAGCGGGGATCAGCCGAGATGCGCAGCACCTCCCGGGCCACCACAGGCAGGCGCGGCGGCGCGAAGCTGCCCCCGGCCACCACCGCAGCGACACGCTGCCGCACCGCCTGCAGCAGATCCTCGCCCGGAAAAAGCAGGTCCGGTGTCGGGACAACGTGGACCTTTGCAGGCTTCGAGGGCTGTCTAGGCTGCCGCCACGGAAAAACCATCTTCCCTCCGGAGCTCGTTCTCTGGGCACGAATCTTCGCGACGCCGGGGCCGACAGGATCCAGCGCGCTATGAACCTACGATCCTCCTCGGCCAAAACCCGCCCCGCAGTCTTTCACCGGTATTTCATTGCGCGCCGGACCAGGCACAGCGACCATGGAGCGAGCCGAATCGCTGCGGGAGTGAGAGACGACTGAGAGGGCACACATGCCCAGCACGCGGTATATTTGATTGTTGTGGCCAAACAGGGCAAGCGCGCAGATCATGGCACTACTCACGGCGGAAATCTCGGTCGTCCTCAACGGCAAGGCGCAGCACGTGGAACCCGTAGGGGCGCAAGCCCTGTTCGTAGGTCGCGGGTCCGACAACGATCTCGTGCTCGCCGACGCCAAGGTCTCCAAGCGGCATGCCGTCCTGTACTTCTCGGATCTCCCATCCAACCTGCTGCTGCGCGACCTGGGCAGCACCAACGGGACCTACGTCAACGACGAGCCGGCGCGCGGCGTGGTCAAGCTGGGTGATGGAGACAGGATCTCGCTCGGCAGGGCCATCGACCTGCGCGTCAGCCTGCAGCGCCAGGAGGCCGGGCCCCTGCTGCGTCCTCCGCCCTCGCTCCTGGCGGACCTCACCTGTGGCATCGCCCACCCGATCCGCAAGGAACGCATCCTCGTCGGCCACGGAGAGGGCTGCGACATCCGCTTCCCGGACGCGACCGAGGCCGCCTGCTGCATCTCGCTGCGCGAAGACGGCGAGATCGACATCGCGTCACCGGCCGGAGACAGGTCCGTCTCCATCGGGGAGCCCTTCGGTCTGGCGGGCCACGAGTTCGTCTTCCGCCATTCCCGCGCCACCCTGGCGGACACGGTGCGGGACGCGCTCGAGCCCCCATCGTACTCCTACCAGATCACCGTCTCTCTCGAGAGCGAATCAGGTACCGCCGCCGCCATCCTCGATCCGAGCACGGGCAAGAGACACGTGGTGCGGGCTGAAAACAGGGTCTCGCTCCTGTTCGTGCTGGCCCGCAAGGTCATCGAGCACCAACAAGAGGGGAAGGGATCGAAGGAGTGTGGCTGGTGCAGGGACAGCGCCGTGATGACCGGCGTCTGGGGCCGCCATTGGGAGAACATGGGCCTGAACAACTACCAGGTGCTGATCTGCCGAACCCGCAAGGAGATCGAGAACGCGGGTCTTGATCCGTGGTTTCTCGAGAAGCGCAGGGGGTACACGCGCATCCGGCTGCAGGATGTCTGGCTGGGCACCTCGGGCGACTTCGGCTGCCAGGAACACGATACCCAGCCCGGAGCTCAGCGTTCTCCAGGAGAGGACCAGCAAGACGAAGCCGATGCACGGCTGCTCGTGAAGCCACGGTTGCCGTCAGGGCTAGCCAAGGAAGATGTTGAAATGCTACTGAAAGACGGAGTGAGCAGGTTCTGCCGATAGGGCGAAGGAGCATGTCGAACCCGAGCCACGAGGGAGGAACCGTGTATCAGAACCTGGCCCACATCTTCGACCACCTGGACTTCATGGCTTCCCAGGAGCTGTTGATGCTCCTGCAGAGCGGGCTGAAGCCGGACTCGAGATACCTGGAGCTTGGCTGCGGTGCAGCCTCCCTGGCGGGCGCTGTCGCTCGCCTCACCGCACCGCACACCGTGGTAGGGATCGACGACAGGACATACCTTCTGCGCATGGGAAAACAGCTCGTGCAGCCGCAGCACAGCAACCTCGCCCTGCTGGCGTCACCTCTCCGCTGCACCGGACTGGACGACGCCTCCTACGATTTCGTGTACTGCCGTTTCTCACTGGCTCACAGTACCGATCCCGAGGCCGTGCTCCAAGAGGCGCGACGCCTGCTGCGCCCTGGTGGCCTTCTCTGCGTATCAGGCCTGGATGCCGGGTGGATCAGCTGGCCCGAACCCGACGAGACCTACGACGAGTTCGATCGCGTGGCCAACCGCGCCCTCGTCGCCGATGGCGGAGATCCCTACCTCGGCCGACGTCTGCCCAACCTGCTGACCGAGGCCGGCCTGGCCGACGTGAACGTCCAGGTGATCTCGTTGTCCACCCTGGAGATAGGCGTGGCGGGCTTTCTCGAGCAAGCGGTGAGCAACCGTGGCGAGCTCCGGGGCCGGGATGATCTCCTCCAGCGCGTCGACGAGGCGCTGTTGCGCAGCTGCACGGCGCGCAAGGTCGGCGTGCTGGGGGTCTTCGTCAGCCAAGGCCGCCAGGCGGCCTGACGCGGCGCCATGGGCCTGAGCGTCGGGGCAGAGCCCTGCTCGCTCAGGCTGCGCGAATGCCCACAGCGCCCAGCATCCTGCGCAACCGCTCACGGGCTTCCTTCAGGATCTGGCTGATCCTGGGCGGACTCAGGTCGAAGACCTTGGCGATCTCAGACATCGTGAGGTTGCGGCCGTAGTAGAGAACCAGGCATTGACGGGTGCGTTCCGGCAGTTGGGCGGTTGCCTGGCGCAGCGCATCTCGCACATCCTTGCAGACCAGTGCCTGCAGCACGTCCTCTTGCGGACTGGCCAGAATCCTTCCCGGGCCTCCGGGGCCCTCGCTCTCGAGCGTTCCGTCCGGCTCCACCGACACCATGCAGACTGGCGCCGTCCGTTGCACCGCCTTCCAGTAGGTGTCCATGTCCATGTCGAGCTCCCCTGCCAGCACACCGGGTTCCGCCGGCTGGCCGAAGCGATGCAGCAGGCGGTGTTCCGTCTGGTTGATGCGCCGCGCCAGCATCCGGCCGCGCCGTCCAAGGGGATCGTGCTCCCGAAGCGCATCGAGCATGGCCCCCCGGATGCGGTAGCTCGCGTAGGTACGGAACTTCACCTCCCAGGAGGGATCGAAGTGGTCGAAGGCCTGCAGCAGGCCAATCGCGCCATGGGCGGCCAGATCCTCGCAGGCCAACCCCACGCCGCCGGGGACGCGGCTCGCGAGCCGCCTGGCGATCAGCGTGATCTTCTCCTGGTATCTGACGCAGGTCTCCTCCCGGTTCAGACCCTCGACGAGGCGAACAGCATCGGCATCTCCGGCTAGCGGGTACATCGCGCCTCCTACTGCCTACACAGTTCGGATCCGCCAGCCTTGGCTGTACAGACTGAAAGGTCACTGAAATAGAAGACGTACAGGCCTGTGCAAGCAGCTTTCCGGAGGGTGGAGGATCACGCCGCAGACCCTCTCCCAGATTTTTCTTACCGTCCACGGAAAGCGTTCCGAAGATGTCCTCGAGGAGCGGCAGTGAAGCGAAAGAACAGCTCCTTCCAACCCAAGAACAAGGGAGGCCAGCATGGCCCTCACCGTCAACACCAACACCGCATCGCTCAATGCCATCACGAACTTGAACCGCACGCAGCGCGAGCTGACAGGAACCTATTCCCGCATCTCCAGCGGCCTGCGCATCTCCAAGGCGGCCGACGACGCCGCCGGTCTGGGCGTGGCCGAGGCTCTCTCCGCGCAGCAGGCCTCGGGGCGGGTCGCGATGCGCAACACCAACGACGGCATCAGCGTCATCCAGACGGCCGAGGGCGCCATGGACGAGGTGGGCGACATCCTGAGCCGCATGCGCGAGCTGGCCGTGCAGAGCTCATCCGAGACCCTGGCCGACGACGAGCGCGCCTATATTCAGGACGAGTTCCTGCAGCTCTCGGCCGAGGTGGACCGCATCGCCGACGTGACCGCGTTCAACGGGCAGGCCCTGACCGACGGCACGACCACGGCCCTGGACGTGCAGGTGGGCATCATGAACTCCAGCAACGACCGCATCTCCGTCACCCTGAGCGACCTGACCTCTTCCACGCTGGGCGTGGACACCGCCGCGGTGGATCTGTCCGCCGCCACCACGGCGCAGGCGGCCATCGATGTCATCGACACCGCCATCGACTCGGTCAGCGGCTACCGCTCCGACCTGGGCGCGGTGCAGAACCGCCTGGACTCCGCCCTGGCCAATATGGAGACCTACGTGGAGAACCTGGCTTCCGCCGAGAGCTCCATCCGAGACGCGGACTTCGCCTGGGAGACCGCGGAGCTGGCCAAGCAGCAGATCCTGCAACAGGCGGGCACCTCGGTGCTCGCCCAGGCCAAGGCCATCAACCAGGGGGTGCTGAGTCTGCTCGGATAGAGGCTCGTCGCCTGCCCAACACCAGCAAGGGGCAGAGCAGGGCGAGCAGGGCGTAGGGCCCGACGCCTCCGCGGACGGCGCAGCCCTCGCGGCAGCCACCTCGCTCTGCTCCGCCCGTGTCGTCGGACGGGCTGTCATGTCCGCTGTCCAGGCCCGTGTCCGCCCCGCAGGGATCGTTGGGAGCTCCGGGCGTGCCCTTCCCACCATCGCCATAGGTGGACGTAGCGACGCACCAGTTGGCGCCGTCGTCGTTCAGCTCGGCGTCGTGGTGCTCGGGAGACAGGGACAGGCTGGCGCCGGTTGGGCAGGGGAACGCGCCGCAGTCGCCCCACCAGACCTCGTCGAAGACGAGCTCCCCGTCGTCCAGGATCAGGCCTTGCGTGTCGTAGTCGAGCAGGAAGTTGTTCAGCTCGTAGTCCACGGGCACGCCCCCGTTGTTGGACAGGTCGTCGTTCGAACCCAGCACGAGGCGCCCGCCGGCGACCAGCAAGAGGCTCTCCTGGACGACGTAGGAATCCACCCGCAGCCCCTCCACGTCCACGTTCACACCCGAGTCGTTCCAGATCTCCACCCAACAACCCCCGGAGGGGATCAATCCGTAGGGCTTGGGCATGATCTCCGTGAACAGCAGGTCTCCGGTCAGCAGCGCGCTCAGCGCCACGAGCGGATCCTCTCCGTCGCAGTCCTGGTCGATGCCGTCGCCTACGGCCTCGGTCGCCCCGGGGTGGACCGAGGCGTCGCCGTCGTCGCAGTCGCTGCTGTCGGACACGTAGCCCTTGGGCTGCTCGCATTGCTCGAGCGGCTGGTGGGGATCGCCGTAGCCGTCGCCGTCCGCGTCCCGATGCCAGAGCGCCGTGTCGTGCCGCTTGGGGTCCTGATCGTCGCAGTCGCTGCTGTCGGCCACGTAGCCATTGGGCTGGTCCGCGCAGGTTCGCAGGCGGCTGTCGGCATCGCCGTAGCCGTCGCCGTCGCTGTCGGCATACCAGGAGACGCCGTCCACCGGATCGTCGTCCGCCACGCCGTCGCAGTCCTCGTCCACGCCGTCGCAGCGCTCCTCGGCGCCGGGGTGGATCGCGGGGTCGGCGTCGTCGCAGTCCCCCCCGAGGGCGACGTAGCCCGGGGTCTTGCTGCACAGGGCGGCGTTCTGTTCGTCGCTCCCATAGCCGTCGCCGTCCCCGTCCCAGTACCAGCCCGCGTCCGCCAGGTCGGGATCGTCTTCGTCGATCAGCCCATCGCAGTCGTTGTCCATGCCATCGCAGATCTCATCGGCCTCGCCGTGCAGGCTGGCGTCGTGGTCGTCGCAGTCCCCGCCGGCGGGATTCTGCCCGTCGCCGTCGTAGTCGAGCAGGCCGGCGCAGTCCGAGCCGTAGGCGCCCATATCGCTGGTGCTGCCGTCTTCGTCGGTCCAAGAAGGGTGGCCGGCGTCGATCAGGGGTGAACCCGCGGCCAGGGAGAGGTCGTCGTTGCTGGGATCGCCGTCGGCGCTGTAGGCCACGAAGAGCGGATCGACCTCCAGGTTGCCGTTGGTGCCGGTGGGGCTGGTGACGCCCCCGCCCCATTGTCCGGCCGCGTTGCCGTAGACGTCGTTGTAGAGGAAGAACGCCGTGCGCACCGTGCCGTCGGCGTAGATGCCGTAGCCCGCCTGGGCCTGGGCGAAGATGCTGCTGTAGAGCGTGGCGTAGGAGGCATCGACGTACAGGGAGCCGCTGGCGCTGGCCTGCGAACCCACGAAGCTGCAGTTGCGCAGCTCGGCCGTGGCGTTGGTCAGCTGCGCGTCGCCCGCCGCACCGCTGTTCTCCTGGAACAGTGCGCAGGCGATGCTGGCGCCCGACTCGTCCAGCAGGGCGCCAGGACCATCCGAGGCCGTGTTCTCACGGAACACGGCACCCTGCAGGTCCAGGCTGGACTCTCCGTCGAGGGACAGCGCGCCAACCGTCGTGCCGCTGTTGCCCGCGAAGTAGAGGTTGGTGGCGCTGATGGCGCTGTCGATGACCTGCAGGGCGCCGACGCCCTCAGCGGCGGTATTGTCCAGAAAGTGCAGCCCATCGCCGCTCAGCCTGACGTTCTCCAGTTCCAGGGCGCCTGCATCGGCAGCGGTGCTGTTGTTCTCGAAGCGCAGGCCCTGGATCGAGGGAGAGCCGCCGGCGATGCGGGAGGGCTGGCTGGAGCTGCAGTCCTTGACCAGCACATCGCTGAGGGAGGAGCAGGAGGACAGGTCGAGAGGACGCTCGCCGCCGGCTCCGATGCAGGTGACATCCTGCCACTCGCAACCGTCGGCGACCACGCACTCGCCGTTCCCGGGCTGGATGGTGGCTCCTTCGAGGTTGGCGTAGTCCGAGGCGAGCAGACCCGCCCCTGCGCATTCCAGGTCCAGGTCGCCGATCACTGCTCGCCAGGTGGAGATGCAGTCCCCTCCGGCTCGCACCTCCATCCCTTCGCCTTGCAGGGATCCGCCGTTTGCGATCCCCCCGCCTCCGGCGTCGATGCTGAGCCCGTTGAAGGAGACGGACACGTAGGATCCCGAGCCTGCCGCCAGGTCCAGGCCATTCCCGCCAGCGTCGATGGCGACCCCCTCCAGGTAGACGCTTGGTCCGTAGTCTACGGTGTAGAGCCCCGCGTCCGTGGCCGTCAGCTCGGTCCGGTACAGGTCCAGGTCCGGATTCGCACCGCTGCCCACCCAGATGGCGTGGCCCCCCTGGCTGTCGATGCTGGAGTCCTCGAGCAGGACGCTGGGTTCGCATCTTCTGTCGGTCAGAAAGATGCGTATCCCATCCGACTGGGCCTCCAGGATCAGCCCGGTGGCCTCGAAGGCACTCGTGCCGCCGATGTCGATGCCATAGCTCGAGGCTGTGATGGTCACGTCGCTGATGGACACCTCCGCATGGCGAGTGATGTCCAGCCCGCGCGCGCCCGCCTCGATGGTCACATCCTCCAGGATCAGGCCGCCATCCTCTTTCTGGATGCCATCGTTCAAGGCGACGATGCTGCTGCGCCTGATGGCGACGCGATCGCTCCCGCTCGGGCTCACCAGATAGGTGTTGTACTCGAAGCTGGAGCCCGCCACCGCGATGGGACCCGTGATCGCCGTCTCGTAGCCATAGATGCTCAGGTCTTCGAGCACGTCATCTTCATCCGCCGTGATGGCGGTCCCCCCCGTGCCCGCGAAGCTGCAGGAGCTGACGGTGGCCTGGCAGTCGTCCAGCACCAGCGCCTCTTCGCCCAAGAAGCTCGAGTCCCGGATCTCGATGGAGTCGTCGCAGCTCAGGTAACCTTGGTCCAGGGCGATGCCGGAGAGCGACGAGCCCCCGGAGTTGTTGAGCCGGATGGCCTTGCTGCCGGCGGGGTAGCCCGTGAAGACCGTGCCTTCGAGGACCACCGTGCCCCCTCCGCCCAGGCGTATGGCGTAGGGAGAGTCGCCGGTGCCGCTGACATCGAAGAGATCGTCGATGGAGACATAGGCCTCTCCCACCGAGCCGCTGAGGGCGTAGCGCTCGAGCTCTTCGAAGACGCAGAGCTCGGTCTCCAGGGTGCCGTTGTCCGATCGCTGGACCAGCAGGCCCTTGCCGCTGTCCAGGGTGTTGTCGTAGAACAGGCCGTTCAGCACGACGGCATCGTTGCCCTCGTCGAAGTCGAGCAGGCCCGAGCAGTCGTCGGCCACCTGGTTGTCGTAGGCCGACAGGTCCTCGATCCAGGCCGTACCGCCGGGCAGATCCAGCAGCCCGTAGGCCTCGCCGTCGTCGCTGCCGCCCGTGCCGTTGTCGGCGATGATCAGATCGCTGAACGCCACGTCGCAGTCCTGGCAACGGAGCAGGGATCCTTCCAGCTCGTTGTACTGGATGTCCAGGTCGCTCCAGGTCAACGAGGAGCTGCCCACCTCCAGCCCGGTCCCCAGGATGTACTCGACGATCCCGCCGCGCCAGGTGAAGTCCGCGGCGTCCACGGTGCCGGCATCGGCGCTACCCCACAGATCCACGTCCGTGAACTGCAGCGTGGCTGCCGAGGCGCTGATCAGCGCGTCGCAGCCCGCCAGGGAGAGATCGCTGGCCACGAGCGTCTCGCCGGCCTCCGCCGTCAGGCAGGTGGCGAGCCCCAGGCCCCCGATGGTGGTGGTCATGGCCCCGGCCCCTGCCAGCTCCAGGTCCTTGCCGGACAGATCGACGGCCTCGCCGTAGGTGCCCGCGGCGATGTCGATCAGATCCCCGGAAGAGGCCGCGTCGATGGCCTGCTGGATGGTGGTGAAGTCCGCCGAGCCCGTCGCATCGACCGTCCAGGTGGCGGCCGGGGCGGTTGAGATGGCAAGGAGAAGAACGAACATGGCAGGCTCCCCTGAGCTGCTTCCAGGGTAGCATGGAGGAGAAGTGAGCGTTCACCCGCACACACAGGCGCACGTGGGGAAGGACGAATAGCCAGCAGATGGAGATCTCATGCAGGCAGCTCGATGCGCAACTCGCCGCCGAGTCCCGTATACTCGAATCTCCACCTACAGATCCGAAGCATCCATGCACTACTCGATCCTCCTCATGACTTGCGCGCTGGCGCTGTCCTGCAGCGGGAACAAGAACGAGGGCGGAGAGCGAGCGCCCGACGACACCGCCAGCGACAGCGATCCTGTCCACGACAGCCCTCAACCCGACGACACCGACGACACCGGCGACAGCGCCGCGCCGGCCGCCTGCGGCAGCGGCACCTGGGGCGAGCTGGAGACGGACGAGAGCACGGTCTACGTGGACATCGCGGCTGCCGAGGGCGGCGACGGCAGCCAGGGCGCGCCCTTCACGTCCATCCAGGCCGGGCTGGACGCGGCAGGCGACGCGGGAGGCGGCATGGTGGCCGTGGCGGCCGGGACCTACGCGGAGACGCTGAAGCTGGGCCCTGCCCAGATCGGTGTGCACCTGGCGGGGCGTTGCCGGGAGCTGGTGGTCATCGACGCGAGCGTGGGAGATGAGTGGACGCCGGGGATCGAGGTCAACGTCTTGACGGCGGAGCCCGAGCCCGAGGTGTCGGGCGTGACCGTGAGCGGGTCGCATGCCGAGGGGATGCTGATCGCATCGGGGACCGTCACCATCCGGGATTCGAGCGTGGTGGGAAGCGAGAACCGCGGCGTCGTGGTCTACAAGGACTGGCTCGGGGACACCGCGCTCACCATGGAGTCCTGCGAGCTCTCGGACAACGCCGCCATCGGCGTCCTCGTGGGTGAAACCGGCACTACGGCCACGCTTCGCCAGGTCGTGGTACGGGGCACCGAACCGGACGAATACGGAGACTATGGCTACGGCCTCAGCGCCTACGGCGGCGCGACGCTGCACGCGGAGTCCTGCGAGGTATCGGGGAGCACGGCGGCGGGCGTCCTGATTGGCGAGCCCGATACTACGGTCAGCCTGCATGACACGAACATCCTCGACACCCGTCCTGCCGAGAACGGGTCCGGGTTCGGCATCTACGCTTTCACCGGCGCGAGCCTCGAGACGGAGTCCTGCGAAGTGGTCGGGAACGCCTGGTCTGGCGTCCTGGCTACCGGACCCGGCACCTCGGTCAGCCTGCGAGAGACGAACATCCTCGATACCCAACCCGAAGAGCGCGGAGAGGGATTTGGTATCCTGGTGCAGGGGGGCGCAAACCTGACCGCGGAGTCCAGCACGATATCGGGGAGCACCGCGGCAGGCCTCATCGCTCTCGAGCCCGACACCTCCGTCACGCTCTTCGAAACGACCGTCCAGGGCACGCAACCCGAAGAGAGCGGGCAGGCCGGCTACGGCATCGTGGTCCAGGACGGCGCGACCCTGAGGGCGGAGGACTGCGACGTGTCGGAAAACACCTCCATAGGCATCATCGCGAGCGACATCAGCACCGCGGCCGCGCTGCAAGATACCACAATCGCCTCCACTCGCTGCGGCGAGGTGCTCACCGTGGGCATGGGCGTCGCAGTCCAGGCCGGTGCCACGATCGAGGCGACCGGGCTCGAGGTCCTTTCGAACGAGGGACCGGGGCTCTACGTCATCGGCGACCAATCCACACTCAACTGCTCTGGCTGCGCGCTGCAGGACAACCAGTTCGCCGGCGCGGTGGTGGTCTATGGCGCCTCTCTGGCGCTCGACGACGCCGAAATCGTGGGCACGATCGTGCAGGAGAATCTCGGAGGAGGCGTCGGCGTCTACTCAGACCCCTGGTACGGAGCTCCTCCAGCCCTCTCGATCACAGACAGCACCATCCGAGACAACCCCGTCGCAGGCGTGTGGGTCTCTGGCCAGGGAACCCACTCTCTCTCGGGTAACACCATCCACGGCGGAGAGGGCTGGAGCCGGGAGACGCTGACCAAGTGCGGCGACGCGGTCTTCGCGCGCGATGGCACCACGCCCTGGGACGGAAGCTCGGGCCTGCTGCTGGAAGACAACGAGCTGCTCGACGGTCGGGGCGCGGGCGTCTTTTTGCACAACGCCTCGGCCACCCTCTCTGGCAACAGCTACCAGGAAAACGCCGTGGACCTCGTGCGCCAGGGGGCGGACTGCGACACGCCCCCCGAGGGCTACGAAGACGAGGTGATCGGCACGGCGGAGCTCTGCCCTTTCTGCGACTACGCCACCTGCGGGGACGAGTTCATCCTGTACCTCGAGCTGGTGGAGCCCGACGCGGGCTAGGCGCGACCAAGGCGGGTGATCGGATTCCTCCCCCGCAGGCACCAGAAGGGAAAGGAGAGCCCTTCATGCCTAAGCGCCGCCTCGCCATCTTCCTCTCCCTGGGCGCGCTGGCAGCCTGCAGCGACTACGCTCTGCAGCCCTCCCCGGGGGATCCGGACTGGCGCACGAGCGACAGCGCACTGCTGCGGGACAGCGGCTTGTCGCAAGAGCTGGACCCTCCCCTGGTCTCCAGGGAGCCCTGCAACGGCCTGGACGACGACGGCGACGGACTGACGGACGAGGGCTGGCCCGACAGCGACCAGGACGGGGAGGCGGACTGCGTCGACCAGGACCTCTGCGAGATCGCCGCGGAGGACCCCCAGCCCGTGCAAAGCGACGGATCCTGCTGCCTGGACGAGGTCTCGCAGGCCGAGATCGACGTCGCCGTCGAGGAGTGGAGCTGGACCGGCGTCAGCGGCGACACCGCATGGGGCAACATCAGCCACACGCCCGCGGTGGGCCCCTTGCTGGACAGCGACGGGGACGGCGACGTGGACCAGGACGATGTCCCCTGCGTGGCCTTCATCGCCTGGGAGGACATCAACAGCAACCAGGGCATGCTGGTGGTGCTCGACGGATCCAGCGGCGAGGAGATCCTGGCGCTGGACGACTACCACTCCTGGTTCGGCGCAGCCATCGCCGATGTGGACGGTGACGGCTGGCCCGAGGTGCTGGGTGTGACCGACGACAGCCACGTCAAGGCCGTGCAGGGGGACGGCAGCAGGCAGTGGACCTCGGACGACACCGTGGGTTCGCAGCACGCCCAGCCCCTGGTGGCCGACCTGGACGGCGACGGCGCGGCCGAGGTGGTGATGGACGACCTGGTGCTGGAGGGGGCCACCGGTGAGACGCGCATCGACTTCGGCCTCGGCGGCCAGCCGGCCTATCGCACCGCCGCCGTCGGCGATCTGGACCAGGACGGCCAGCAGGAGATCGTGCTGGCGGGGCGCGTGCTGGAGCTGGATGGATCCACCCGCTGGGTGGCCAACGGCGCCACCAGCGCGGGATCCGTCTACCCGGCCCTGCTGCAGGCCGACAGCGACCCGCAAGGCGAGGTACTCTTCTTGAGCGACGACCGCTACACGCTCTACGACGACGACGGCAGCCAGCTGGCCGACCGGGCCCTGTCCATCGGCAGCACGCCCAGCCCCCCCTGCGTGGCCGACTTCGACGGGGACGGGGCGCCCGAGGTGGCCTGGACCCAGGGCAGCCACCTGCGGGTGAGCGAGCCCGACGGCAGCGAGCTGTGGAGCATCCGCATCCAGGACAACTCCACGCGTTCGGCCTGCATCGGCTTCGACTTCGAGGGGGACGGCACCTACGAGCTGCTCTACGGCGACGAGCAGGCCTTCTACGTCGTGGACGGCCCCACAGGGGCCTTGCTCGCCACGTGGGACGAGCACCAGTCCGTCACCATCATCGAGACGCCGGTAGTGGCCGACATCGACGCCGACGGCTCCGCCGAGATCCTGGTGGCCAGCAACTCCAGCTTCACGGGCCAAGAGGGTTGGAGCGGGCTGACCGCCCTGGGCCATCCGGAGCAGGGCTGGCCGCGCAGCGGAACCAGCTGGCACGCCTACGACTTCGCGGTCACCAACATCCTGGCCGACGGATCCGTGCCGGCCATGCCCGTCCCTCCCTGGCTGGCCGCGGGCGTCTACCGGGCCCGGCCTGCGGGCGGCGAGCCGGCCGCCAACCTGCGCGTGCAGTTCACCGACGCCTGCATGACCGGCTGCGTCGACTCCTCCGTGCTGCAGCTGGCGGTCAGCCTGTCCAACCAGGGCGCGCGCGCCGTGGAGGAGCCCATCGAGGTGGCCCTGTACAGGGTGGACGACGGCGTGGAGAGCCTGCTGCAGGTCCAGCGGATCGAGCCGCCCCTGGAGGCGGGCATGTCCGGCCCCGGGCTGATCTTCGAGCTGCAGCGCGGGGACGTGGGTGGGCAGGGCCTGCTCATCCGGGCGGATGACGACGGGGGCGGGGCCGGGGAGCTGGACGAGTGCCTGGAGGAGGACAACGAGGACAGCTGGGACGCCTTGCCCTGTTGAGGTGGGAGGTCGGCACTTCAAAGGGAATTCCGGCACCGACCAGATCGGCCGACAGTTCATGATGTGTCGGTAGAGGGAGCAGTGCG
>CAYVQL010000243.1:0-17660 GCA_964454135.1 uncultured Enterobacterales bacterium
GTCCATGTCCACGCGTAGGTATAGGGCGACACGCCGCCTGTCGGCGTGGGGTCGCCCAGGGTGACGGCTCCGCGGCCGTCCTGGGAGGTCGAGCCGGCGGCGGCCACCGAGAGCTGGTCGGCCCCGAGCCCTTCGCCGATGAAGTTGGGGATCGCCATCGGCTACGCGCTCCGGTCTTCGGCGATGTCGGCTCGCCAGAACAGGGAGGAGTCCGCAACGCCCGGGGACGCCCCCTTGATGAAGGCCTTTCCATCCGCGTCCGACCAGAACGGGATCGGTTGAGCGAAGACCTCCAACGTCACGTCCGCATTCCTGACGAGAGCGGCGGAGGTGCGGCGGGTGTTGGCGTCCCCGGGCGTGAAGCCGGACACCTCGCCGAAGCTGGGAGTCGTGGTGTTCCCAGCCGTTCCGCCGGTGAGGCGGTAGGCCAGCCCGAGGAGCCGGTGGGGCGCGGACGCGGTGAGCCCGGTGATCTCGATCTCCGTGCCATCGTAGTTGGCCACGGTGCCCGACTTCAGCGGGACGCGCTTGAGGGCGCCGGCTTCATCTATCAGCGTGTCCTGCTTCGCCTCGGTGGCGGGGGCGGCGATGATCTTGGCGAGAATGGAAGCCAAGGAGGCGTTCCCTGTGGCCTGGTTGGCAGCTGTCGCCGGTGCCGCGATCAGCTTGGCCAGGATGGATGCGAGACCTGCAATCACCGTGTCCTGCTTCGTCTCCGTGGCAGGATCGGCTGAGAGCTTGGTCGTGATCGCCTGGATGGCCGCGACGGTGTCGCCGCCGTCCTCCAGGGCCTCCTGGACGGCCCCCAGGAGATCATGTTGCGATGCGTTGGGATCTGCTGCCATGGGGTGCTCCTACGGCTGTGGGAAGAGGATGAGATCGGCGTAGGCGATGGCGCCCAGCCAGCCAGCTCGGCGCACAAAGGCGACCCGGCTAGCGAGCGATCGGGTGAGGGAGGTGATGGCGACGGGATCGCCGGGCTCCAGCAGCTGCAACCGGGCGCGAGCCCCTGTGCCCGGGCCCACGACACGCAGGATGTTCCACTCCTTGGAGCGCACCTGAGCCTGCCAGGCGAGGGAAAGGCCTGCCGTGGCATCCTCGTAGACCATCACGGACTCGTCGAAAGACTCGCGTTTCGCCCCCCCCGTGGCGCGTAGCGCGGCCTGGCGCGTATGCAGGGACTCGCTCTCGACGACGGAACCGCTGGCGCCCTTCCAGGCGCGCGTCTTGCGCCAGGCGCCCTCCAGCAGGCCACGCCCGTATTCGAGACTGACAGTGGAGAGGATGCGGTCCTGCCCCTCGATCCCAATGTCGCCCTCGATGCAGCAATTGAGACCGTCCACAAGGCTGGCGACCGCCTGAGAGGCGTCGGCGTTCCAACGCCAGACGACGGGGTAAATCCCATAAGGGCCCGCCACCCAGGAGCAGGGCAGGAGCGGGAAAACGTTGTCCTGCAGCCACTCCCAGGGGCTTGCGGCCTGATCCCAGTACCCCCCGAGCCGGAAGGCGTTGAGCTGCGCCAGGGCTGCCCCGGTGCGGCGCCAGTCCACCCGGATCGAGGTGCGCTCCAGGGCCCAGCGGATGATATCGCCGGCCCCCTCCATGCTCGATGTTCCGTCGGGACCCGGAATGCCGCCTCCCTCGGCTGTGACATAGTAGGTATTGCCATGCACGATCCCGGCGCCCCCGTAAAGGGTGCTCCAGGCGTTCTTGCCTGCGATGCTGACTATCCTGCCCAGGTCGTCAATCGCGTAGTAGAGGTAAGCCCACTCCGTAGAACCATCGCCTCCCCAGACCTGGATTTCATAGTTCGTTCCTGGACCATGTACCGCTGTGATGTTCGGATGGATGAAGCCGCAGCCAACCAAGACGTAGTCCGTCCACGTTGGCGTCGGGTTTGGATCCACACCAGGACTCCCGAAGACATGCCCCCAGGGACTTTGTGAGATCAACGCAGAATTCGGAACCACCACAGGATAGACAGGCACCGATGCCACGTTCGCCCAAGCGCCTCCTTTACGGATGACACCAGCATGGCCGAAGACGGTCTGGTAGGGGTTGCCTTCGACTGCCGGGTCATAATCACGTGAGCCAGTGGACCACGTCTCATCGCTGATCAGCATGTCGTCCGAGGGATAGGAGCTCTCATCGTCGGCTGGGTCGTAGCCGGTGATCGTGAGCTTCGAAGGCTGGCCCGCGACGCCTACCGCGCCGATCCGGACATCGCCCTCCACCTTCACTTCCCGGTCGTTCCAGCTGTCGCCGGAGCTCCACCAGGCGATCTCCCCCCTCATCTCGGACGGCGTGTGATGCTCTGACAGCAGCTGCGCCAGGTCCTCGGGCAGCAGCACCTCCAGCTCGGTGGAGGAGCCCACCGAGACCTCGAAGGGCTCGGCCTCATCGAAGAGGTCCAAAGGGGGCAGGCCGCCCTGGTAATGCAGCGCTCGCCCGGCATTGTCCAGCGGGTCGCAGGCGATGTCCGCGAGGCGCCAGGTGCGCCCGGCGTATTTCAGGGTGAGTAGGACGCGCGGGGGCTCCGTCAGGATCCGGGCAGGGCCGGGCATTCAGCCCTCCCTGCCGAGGAGCCGACCATGCGACACGCCTTCATCGCCGCCCTTCTTTCCGCTTGCGCGACCGACGGGGACAGCGCGTTTTCCGACTACGGGGAGAGCTACGACTGCACGCAGGGGGCGGTCGTGGCGCCGCTTGGAGACGGGATCCCCTTGGTGACGATCTGCAATGGTGATCTGTGCGCCGGCCCCGGCTACTGGCATTCGGACCAGAGCGCCCGGGAGCTGACCATCCCCTGCGAAGGGGTGGCGCACGTGATCTGGCTCTGAGAGGCGCATCACAGCTCCTCTTCGAGCGTGAGGCTCTGGACCCTGGCCACCTCATCAATCAGCGGATCGCCCTGCACATTGTCGAGGCTGATCTTGCTGCTGGTGATACGTCCGTAGCAGGAATCCTGGCCCCAGAACTTCCACGAGCCCGCCCCGCCGAGGGGCGCGTAGTTGATCAGCACGCAGGGAGTCAGCGAGCCCTGGAGGGCCCGAACCTGATCGCCGGCGTCATAGGGCAGGTTGTGGATCATGCTGATCGGACCGCTAGCGGCTTTTCCGATCTGATAGTCGGGGTAGTAGTTCTCCAAAAACTTCGCCATCGGAGTCTCGGAGAAGTTCACCTCGAAGGCGCGGCGAGGCTTGGAGAGCTCGCGGCCCTGCCTGGTGCCGTCCTCCGCGGTCACCAGCTCGTTGTTGGGCGCCAGGTCCACCCTCCTGCCTTGGGCGATGCGGCGACCCCAGACCCACACGGCGCCGAAGACGAACTGGCCGATCTCCAAGTAGCCATCCACCGGAGGGCCGGGAATGGTGTAGGGGGCGACGGGATCCACCGGAATGCGAAGTTGCACGGCCTCAATGACCTCGCCGAGGTCCACGGTATGCCCAAGCAAAAGGTGTCGGCGGGGCCAGAGACGCGCCACGACCGAGGCGGGGGCCCCTCCGGGGGCGTCATAGAGCTCGCATCGCAGGATCTGCGACGTGCCCCCGCCAAACCTGGTGATCCCCGGCGTGTTGTGTTTGATCTTGGCCCGGAACGCGCTGGCGTCGGGAGGGGCTCCGGTGATGAACTCCACCCCGGCCTCCGCCAACTCTTCGCGGCGGTAGGTCCCCTCGCCGCTCGTGCCGGCACTGCGAGTCACCAGGGTCTTTTCGTGCCGATCCATGCTGACGACATCGACGCCGGTGGTCCCCATGATGGTCCAGGCGGCACCGGCGAGGACGGCGACCTGGACGTCGGAGCAGTTCATCTCTTGCAGCCACGCGCCGACGATGTTGCCCAGCATGGAGGCGTCCCCGGCGTCCACCCGGAAGGTGATGCGGAGCTGCTCCGTGGCCGCATCGAAGCCGGAGATCGGACCGCTGCGCCAGCGATGCCTAGGGCTGGGCGCCACTTGCGGCAGGAGAGCCTGAGGAGGGTACTCGTAGGTTGTCGCGATATCCCAGGCGTCTCCAGGCAGCGTGGGGCCCGTGGAGCCGTGCAGCTTCACGCCTCGGCCGAACCAGACAGGCGTCGGGATGACGGAGCGCGGGAATTTGGTGGTCTTGGTTTGGGCGGCCCATCCGTCCCCGCAGTATTGTCCAGGCGAGAAGTGGTATTCGTCGATCCAGACTTCTTCGTTGTTGCCGATGCCCATCCGCACGCGTTCGCCCGGGTTTGCAGCGTTGGCCACGAGGGCGTTGGTGCTCCCGATCTCGGTCCACGCGGTGTCCTCGGTAGTCCCGCTGAGAGCATACCAGCCCTTGCAATAGGAGCCACGCACCTGGAGCCTGATCCGAATCCTGGGCATGACCGAGGGGTTGGCCGTGGCGATGACGGCTGCACCGATCTCGTCGTAGAGGGATATTTGCGTAGTCGTAACCCGGAGGGAGGCGCGGTATTCGAGCGGGGTGCCGTCGCTGACCCGGATCTCGAAAAGCGGGTTGCCGCTGACGGTCTGGACTTCCCACTCGGCGATCACGCCCTCGGCGAGGCTGACTGTGCCCGGCCACGCCGCGCAGTTGTACGTGTAGTTGACCGAGTCGGCGCCACCACAGGTGACATGCACGCGGTTGTTCGTCAGCGCGATCACGGGGGCGCCCACGGGAGTCAGCGTCCAGCCTCCGTTGTCCGGCAGGTGCATCCCGCTGCCGGTCCTGTCCCAGGCTATGCGATCAGTCGGATCAAGCAGGCTGTAGCGGGTGGGCATGGGCACCGTCTGCCAGCCGCCCAACCAGGCCGCGCCGATCTTCCCGTCGATGATCCCGTTGTCGTCCCAGCCATGCACAATGCAGGTTCGGCCCCGCTGCGCGCTGGCCGCGAATTCGTTGGGAGCGTAGAGGATCGTCGAGTTGTTGTACCACCACTGCCCTTGCCCGGTCCAGCTGTTGCTGCCGCGACCCGTGGTGCTCCAGGAGTCGGCCCCGTTCGTCGAACGAAGCACGACGCAGGCCCCGGCATCGGCGCCGGACTGATGGCGCCCGGAGCAGTAGAGTGATCCGTCGTCATCCTCCCAGAGGGCGAGGTTTCCGCTGCTCAGGTAATAGTCGGGCCCCACTCCCGCGCCGGTGACTGCCGACCAGGGCCAGCCGGCCCCCATGGCCGTGGCCGCTGTGGTGGAGATCTGCGGGGCCCCGGTGATGGGATCCCAAGCACTGGATAGACGTTTGAACCCGGCTCCGACAGCTCCGCCTATGGCCGTCTCGAACCGCAGATAGCCCACGATGAACTGGCCATGCAAAACTGCGATATCGGGCAGATAGCCCATGCTGTCTTCGTCGCTGCCGTCCTGGATGACGATCTGCGTGAAGAGGCCGCCGCCATCGCTTGATGCCCACTGGATGAGACGATCCCGAAAGATGCCGGTGGCGGTATCCGCGGCCCTCAGGTTGGCCATCATCAGCATCTGGCCGTTGCAGTAGCGCGCTCGGATGCGATGCGGCCAGTCGTCATTTCCCAGGTCGGTATAGGTCGTGCCGCTGATGGTGTCGTAGAGCACGACGCCGCCCCAGGTCCAAGTCGCTCCCGAGTCGTCGCTGTAGTAGAGCCCTATCTGCCACTGATCGCCGATCTCGTGCCAATAGTACAGGTGCAACCGCTCGATGTCGTCCTTGATGGGCAGCACCATCAGGCATGGGTGGGGGCAGTAGGTCGTCACCGCGTGCACGCTGATCGCGGCCGCCCAGACGTGCGTCGAGGGGTCCCGCGTCCGCGTCTCGATTCCCGTCGTGATTTTCCACAGGGTCTCCACCACGGTGCCGTCCGACATGGTGACCACGTGGGGATAGCGATGCAGGCTCACCGTCTCCAGGCTCTCCCAGGGCTTCAACGGCACTGGCAGATCGCATCCGCGGAGCTCGGAGTCCGCGTCCGTTTCCAGTTTCCACAGCAGTCCCGCCTCGTCGAGCGCGGGCAGTCCTTTGCGGTTGGTATGAGCCTCGATGTCAGCCGCCTGCTCCCCCGTGGCGCGCAGACCCATGGCGGTCGTGCTCTTGCGCGTAGGAATTCCCGCAATGGGCGACGCGCAGGGCAGTTCCGCCAGCTTGACCCCTGCGACGGTGTACTCTCCGCTCAGCGTGGCATCATAGGTCAGGCGCGCATCCGGGGCGAGAAGCCCTTGCGACGGCCTGGTCGAGGAGGTCCTATCCATCGGTAGCGCTCCAGTGTCCCACCTTGCCCGTCTTGCGGCGCCAGAGGTTCGCCAGGGCGCCTCCGCGCTTCACCTGGCGCGCGACGCTGGTGGACTGCTGGCGCCCATCCACGAAGGTCTCGAGCACGGTGACGCCTCGGATGTCCTCACCGCGGTTGGCGGCGGCGATGTTGTCTCGGCCGAGGATCTCAGCGCCGGTCTTGTTCGCGACGGCTTCCTCGGGATGCAGCGTGGAAGGCATCCCCCAGGGGCTGCCGCGGCCGGTGTTCGCGGTGCCTGGGTAGAAGTTGGGGGGCGGCACCGATGCGGCCTTCATGGCCATCACGCCACCCTGCAGCAGGGCCGCGGCTATCAAGGGGATATTGATGGGGGGCGGCGCGCTGGCCGCCGCTTCGGACGCCGCCACGAAGGTATTTATGCCGACCTGGGCAAGGCTGGCCCCGCGCGTGATCCTCCAGGCCCTCATGGCGGCCTTCTGATCCTCGGCATTGACCATGCCCGCTATTTCAATGACGCCGCTCGCGACCGCGCCGGCCAGAGTCAGCCGGGCGTGCGCATGCTGGCGCTCCATCTCGGCGCGCTTCTCCAGGCTCGCCCTGTGGGCCTCGTCGATGGCGGCTTGCTGCTTGACGACCGCTGCGATCTCGGCGTCCAGGAGCGCGTCCCGATCGCGCTGATAGCGCGCGTCCGCTGCCGCCATCGCTTCGCCGGCCGCCTTCCAGTCATCGATCGCAATGGCAATGCCCTGGATTTTGATGAGCGTGGCGTTGTAAGCCTCATCCAACTTATCGAGGTCGCTCAGCTGATCGCTGTCGGCCTTGGCGGTGATGGCGGCCAGCTTCTCGAGCTCCTTGGTGAGGTCGACCACCTTGTCTTTGTCGTTGTCCACGCCTCCGCCGAAGCCTTCGAAGGTGCCGGGGCCTTCATGGCTGATATCCTCGAGCGAGGCCATGAGCGCATCCATGGCTTCGCCCATCTCCTCGGCCGCCACCGAGGCCGCGCCGAGGGCTCCTGCGGTGTCCCCGATGATCTCGAAGGGACGCCCGGCGGTGAGGCCTACCAGGGCCTTCCCGGCATCGATCAGGTTGTCCGCGCCCTCGCGCAGCGTGGTGCCGGCGAAGACGTTGGTGAGAGCCTCCCAGGAGCTGGTCAGGTCCTCGATCTGCGAATTGAGCAGCTCGATCCCGAATCGCCCGACGAAGGCTATCGACTGCGCCAGCGTGCGCATGCTCTTGACGCCCCCAAGCGCGGTCGTCACGAAGTCGTCCTTCAAGCCCCGGATCGTCATCTGCATCGCGGAAAGCTGCACCTGGATATCACCGGCCACTTTCTTAGCCTCGGGGCCCGTCTCCACGCCCCACTGCCGCGCGAACTTGTTCATCTCCTCGAAGCTCTCAGCTCCCGCCGCCAGGGCCTGCACCACCTTGCCGCCGGCCCTTCCGAACAGGTCCATGCCTCGAATAGCTCGCTCGCTGGGGTCTTCGATGGAGCCGAGGGCCTTGACGATGTCCTCCACCACGTCGGCCGACTGCCGGAGGGTGCCGTCGGCTTTGTGGACCTTGATCCCCAGGTTGTCGAAGGCCTTGACCGCTCGCACGCTTCCGGCGTCTACGTTGGCCAGCAGCTTGGGCAGCCGCTCCATGCTGGAGAGGAAGGGGCCGAACTCCTGGCCGCTGGCCTCCGCCGACATCCTCAGGGCCTGCAACTGCTCGTTCATCAAGCCGGTACGGGCTGCCGCATCCGTCAGCTCGTTGCGGTAGTCCACCACCTCCTTGGACAGCATCACGAAGGACGTGGCCGCCTGCTTGAGCGCGCCCGCGGAGAGCATGCCCATGGCCGTGCCCATGGCCGTCTGCCATGCGGAGCCGGCCTTGCGGGCCTCCCGCTGCGCCGCGCGCGCCGCGTTCTCCTGCGCCTTGTTGAGCCGCTTCTCCAGCGCCAGCGCGGCCTTGGCCGCCGCCGCGTCCGTCATCCCGGGGATCCGGGCGAACTCGCGTTGATACTTCTTCACGTCTGCGGCGATGTCTACCGAGAATCGGGGCATCAGATCCACCCCGCCGTTCGCAAGCCGGAACCGCGCCCGAACTTGCGCTCGAGGTCGGCGGCGATGTCCTTGGCGATCTGGTTCCCCGGCTTCTCGACCCAGCGTTTGTAGACCGGGATCCTGGGTCCTCGCAGGATGCGCTTGATCAGCGTGCCGTCCGGCGCGCGCACGTCCTCATGGACTGCTGCCGTCTTGATATAGAGGGTGTAGGGAGCATATGAGCTGAAGCTGCCAATGAAGTTGCCGAGCGCGTACTTGTAGGAGAGGATCAGCATGCTCTTGCTGTAGCCGGTGCGCTCCGGCCACCGCGAGAAGACATCCTCGGCGAACGTGGCCAGCTGGCGATCGTAGGCCGCCGCCAGCTCGGGGAAGAGCTCGCCGGCTACGCGCATCAGGTGCTGATTGATCGCGGGGGCGCCCTTGACCCAGGCCTGCCGCCCCGACCTGCTCTTGCGAGCCTCCAGCCTGCCCTTGGCGTGCCAGCGCTTCTGCTGAGCGGTGAAGAGATCGGGGTATTTCCGGTTCAGTCCGAAGCCGAGCCCCGTATGGGTTGCGGCCGCCTGGCGAAAATAGGCCTTGCGCTCGACGCCATAGGCTCGCACGCGCCTGATATAGGCGTCGCTGCGCGGCATGGAGGTGCGCGCACCCATGGATCCGAGGCCCGGCATCAGGCCTCCGGCACGACGCTGAGAGCCCAGCGCTCGAAGGCATCCACGTCGCTGCCGGACACCTTGCGCGCGGCGGGGCGCTTGGCCGCCAGCTCGTGCTCCAGATTGTCGGCGGCGACCAGCATGGCGCGCTCCTCGTCGGTCAGCTCCCACCAGCGGGTGGCGCGGCCTTCCCAGTCTCGGGCGATGCGGAGGCCTGCGAAGTTGGGGCCGGGTCGCCCGTCCCGGCCTCGGAGAAATCCTCTTGCGCCTTGATGGCCACAGCGGACGGAAAGACCCTGCCGATCACGCCGTCGACGAACGGTTTGATTAGGGCGTGCAGCTCCATGAAAGAGGCGTCAGGCTGCATGCGCTCCATGGCATCATACACCTGATTCCCGTAGTCCTCCCACGACATTTCGGAGTCGGGGAAATATTCGGGAAGCGTGCCGGAAGGGGCGCAGAGGCCAAATACGGTGAACGCCAGAGCGGGCCGCTCCAGTTCCGTCTGGGAGTAGTAGATGTTCGTCAGGCCGGCGCAACGGGGCGGCCTGGGCAGAACGAGGGAGAACTTATTCCCCCCAATCTCGATGGTGTAGTCGGTCTTCATGGCTCCTCGGTTTCGACTCTTGAGTCAGGCCCAGCTAGGGTCGGTCGGGCCGGTGTGGGTGAATTTGATGGGAACCGTGCTCACCTCGGGTGAGATGTTCCAGTCGCCCTCGGGGATCAGGCTCGGGAAAGTCAGCGTACGGGAGACGCCGCCGCGCGTGATCACGAAGCGGCAGCCGACGGTCCAGACGTCGACGCCGGCGTCGATGTAGCTGTCGGCGGCGTAGAGACCGAGGCGCTGGAACATGGCGAACATGTTGGCAATCGCCGCGTACATCACGCCATCGCACTTGAACTCGATTGAGAACTCCTGGTTGCGCTGCGCGGTGTGCAACAGCTCCCAGTTGTCCGTGCCGTCCTTGATCTGCAACCAGTCGCGATTGACGCCGGCCGGGTTGAAGGCGCCCGGGATGGAGATCTCCCAGCTGTTGGGGGCGGCGGCGATGGTCTTGCCGCTGCCGGTGAAGAACTCCAGGGTGACGAAACGGGAGTTGCTGCCAAGTGCCATGGCTACCTCGGGGTCGTATAGGTGACGGTCAGGGGGATCTCGACCATGATGTGGGTGGGCCGGGGCTCGGCTTCCATGCCCAGGGAGGGCGCCTTGGTGACAGGGGTTCGCAGCATGTTGCGGCCGCCGCTGGGCTTCACCTCGATGTACGGACTCCACTCGGCCATCAGCCACGAGCGCATGTGCTCGCCGGCGAGGGCGGCCATCTGCCAGGAGAGCTTTTTCGCCGCCGGAAGGACGGGGATCACGAAGCGGAAGACCACCTCTTGAGCCACCTCGTCGGAGTGGGCGCTGGCGAAGCCCTCCAGGATCTGCTCCCTGTCGTCGAAGTAGAAATTGAGCGGGAGCCAGGTCTCAGGGCCGTCCTCGGGGATCAGCGGCTCGTCGGCCTCCCGCCAGGCGTCGATGGTGGCGCCGCCCTCGTCCAGCGACGTGTCCGCATAGCTGTCCAGCACGGGCAGCGCCGTGGCGCGCGCCGTGAGGAGGTTCTGGGCGGCTGGCTGGGTGAGAAGCAAGGGTCAGGCGCTCCTCACGAGAGCGAAGACGTAGACCACCGCGACTGCGCCGGCGTCGGTGTTGATCACGTCGATGATCTTGTGGGTGCCGTCGATGACGTAGCCGCTGGCCGGCTCCATGAAGAGCAGGAGGCCCTTGGGGGTCAGGACGTTGCGATTCGCCGCGGCCTTCCACGGCCCTAGGAACCCGTTGGCCGCGTTGGGCCCGATCTCGACATTGTCCCCGTTGGCCGAACCGAGCCCGATCCCAGGCGTGGCGGGGGTGAAGAAGGCGAGCAAGTCCATGTCCGTGGCCGTGATGGCGACGCCGTTGGAGTCCGTGATGGCGGACAGATCGATGGTGACGGTGGCGGCCGCCCCCGGCTCGAGCTTCGCGAAGTAGACGCCGTCCACCTGCGACTCGTCGGTGGTGCCGTCCGCGAGGGTGCGGATGATCTCGGCCAGCGCGTCATTACCCTGAGCGTAGGGCGCGACGGCGTCGGTGAGCCCGCGGAGGTTGATTTCTACGGAGGCCTTCATGGGATGCTCCTACCTGGGAGAGACGGGGCGGAAACGGGTCTGAAAAAGCTCTGTTCTGGGGGCGGCGCAGGCGTGCACGACGGTTGCGCCCGCATGGAGGGCTTCCGGGTCGTCCGGGCGCCCATCGTCGTCTTGGTCGAGCGCGGTGGCGAACTCGTCCCAGGCGTTGGCGGCAAGCTGCGTGTGCTTATCAGCCAAGCTAGCGAACTTCTGATCGCTGGACTTCCAGAAGAACCAGCGGAAAGCCTTGCTGGCCAATTCATGCCGGTAGGGCTTGAGCAGGCTCCACTGGCTCTTGACCTGATGAGGCCAAAGCCCGCGGAGGGTGATCTCGTTGATACCCTCGGCGTGCACCTCGTCGACGAGCCACTGAAAGGTGGTCTTGCCGGTGCCGGTGAGGTGGTTGGTGATCCCCGGATACATGCGCTCCAGGTGGTCGCCGGCCAGGGGGTTGTAGAGAGGCCGCAGCGCCAGCCACGCCTCCCGGTCCACCGTGCGCACGGTGCCCAGCGTGGGCTTCCAGAGCATCTGAAAGCCGGCGCCGAGGCCCATGGTCGCGGGCAGCGTCGCGGCGTCGATCGTCGCGGTGGAGGGGGTGCCGGGAATGACGGTCGGGGCTTCCGCCGCATCGCTGCTCGCCGGGGTGTAGATCTCCAGCGTGCAAGCCGTAGGCTGGACCTGAACGCCGTTGCGCCAGCAGTAGAGCGAGACCGGGTTGTCCCGCGCCCTGACCCATACGTCAGGGTGCGGATTCTCGAAACTGTACGTGGTCTCGCCCGACGATGACACTCACCCTCCTATGCGACGATGTAGGCGTGGATGATGACCATGCAACCGGCGTTGCCGCCAGCCTTGGTCACCTTGATCCGCAGGGTCGCGCCGGAGGCGAACTGCATGATGGCGTCGTCGATCTCGGCGGCTCGCGCGGTCGCCTTGTCGTTGATGTTCAGGCTCATCGCGTCGGTGACGGGGTTGTTGGCGCCGTCGGTGATCTGCACGGTGTTGGCCGCGCCGCCCGCGTTTCCCACCTTGATCGCCAGGGCGTCGTAGACCTCGATCTTCTCGGTGAGCGTGATGTCGTAGTCGGCCGTCGCTGCGTCCGTGATGGTGCGCCGATAGATGACCGGGATCTTGGAGGTCGCATCCGCGGAGGCGCAGGTGGCCACGTCGCCGCCCGTGTGCGCGCCCAGGGTCATGTCGTGATCCGGGAGCGTCAGCGTGCGGTCGCCAGCCAGGGCAGGAGCTACCGCGGTCACCTTGGACGTTCCGCCGCCGGTCGGCTCGAAGAAGTCCAACTGGGTGCCGCTGGCGCCGGCCATGGTGAACAGCGCCTCGATGTTGTACACGTCCTCGAGGTCCAGGTCACCGGAGGCTTGCAGGGTCAGGACGCGGTCCGCGGCCAGGGAGGCCGGGGCCGAAACATCCACCCGGGAGGTCCCGTTGTCGGTGTCCTCGTGGAACGCCAGCAGGGCTTCCTGGCCGGCGGCCGCCTCGGTCCAATGGCTGATCATGGTGAGGTCGACGTCCGTATCCGGCATCGTGATGGTGCGGGTGTTGCCCGTGGTGATGCTGGAGCACTCGAAGGCGAGCTGCTTGGTGGCGTCCGAGTCGTCCTGGATGCGGGTGGCGCTGTCGCGGAGCAGGGCGCCGTAGTCCTTGATCGTGGTGCCGTCGATGACCACGCCGCCCCCAGCGGTGATCTCGGAGATGGTGTCAGTGTAGAGCGTGCCGTAGACGTAGAGGTCGTCTCCGGCCGCGGGCGACTGCATGACGCCCATGCAGCGCCAGGTCCCCGCGCTGCTCAGATGGAACAGGCCGCACTGGAAGCGGTAGAGCGTGGCGACGGTGCCCCCGGCGTCGTTCTTGACGGTGAGCTCTTCGCCGTCGGCGTCCGCGTTGTTCTCGATCCAGCGGAAAAGCCCCGTCGCCATCACCGCCGAGTTGCTGGCCAGCTCGGCGTCCAGAACCACGTCGCGATCCGAGCCGCCCGGATCCAGGGTGAGGAAGTTCTCGTAGGTGGCATCCAGGGTGAGGTCGTCGGTGAGCGTGTACGCGTAGCCGGGGAAGCCGCATACAGGCGCGTTGCCGTCACCGATGGTCTCGTAGTTGGTGGCCGGGTTGGTGAGGGTCATCGCTTATTCTCCGCTTTCTCGCGCAGTCCTCGCACCTGGGCATCACGGACCCGGCGCGCGGCCTGCTCTTGGGTGAGGCCGAGCGCGCGGCCCAACGGACCGCGACCGCGGTCGCGACCTACCAACAGATGCGCCTCACGGCGCCGTTCTTCCTGGCGGGCCCGGTCTTCCATCAGGCCCCCTTCTTCTTCTTGGCGAAGGTGAGAGCGACCTTGCCGCCCTTGGCGGGCACCTTCGCGCCGCGGATGCGCTCCAGTTGCTCGTCATAGACCGCCATCACGCGTTCACGCGCCTCGGTCGGCAGGGTGTTGGTGAGACCCTGCATGTTGCCGAGAGCGGTCACCGCCTCGTGCTCGAGACGTCTGATCGTGCGGGGCGACGCCGGAGCCAGGACGCCCTTCTCCACGAGCCAGCAACGGAAGCGCTTCCAGCGCTCCCTGTCGAGCACGAGCCTGGAGCGGTCGTTGCGGGTCTCGGGCTCTTCGATGGTGTACCACTTGGTAAGGAAGAGGGTCCCGGAGATCCCCGTCTTGGGGTCGGCGCATGCGCCGTCCTGACTGTAGCCGTCGCCGTCGCCCTTGGCGCTGGGGGGCAGCAGCTTGGCGGGGATCTGCAGATCGCGCTTGATGTAGGTCCAGCCATCGTCACGCGCGTTCCTGCGGGCCTTCTCATAGGCCTTCTTCGAAGGTTCGCCGTCCTGCAGCACGACGATATTGCCGACGCCCCCGACGATCTGATGCTCGGCCACGTAGGGGAGGACGTAGAGATCGCCGTCGATCTCCTCGACGGAGTGCTCTCGGATGTGGTGGCGCAAAAGGAACTTCGGGCGCGGCAGGGCTGCGATCAGCCCGGAGGCGTCGAATTCGGTCCGCGGCGTGGATCGCATGAGGTCTTGCGGCGCCGTTTGCTGTCCTGGGACTGCCATGGTGGATGCTCCTCGGGAGGTGGGCGTCCTGGAGCCTTGGGGCCCGAGGAGCCGAGTCCCCAGGCCCCAGGCGCCCGAACGCTAGTCGTTGACGCTGATGATGCGGTACTTCGGGCCCAGCGTGGTGTCGCCGAGGGCCATGCCGTACCAGGTGGTCGCGTCCCAGCGACGCGTGGAGGTGCCGGTGCCGGCGGTGCTCTCCTCGAGCACGACGCCGTAGGGAGGGATGAGCAGGGTTCCGGCCGGGTTGGCGGTCTTGCCCGCGAGGGCTCCCGTCTCGGCCACGGCCCAGCCCATGGTGCCGGGCGAGAAGGCGAAGCCGATGTGGTCGCCGCCGGACTCCTGCACGTCGTCGGTCTGGAAGATCCGCATGCGCAGCCCCAGGGGGTCGCCCATGTCGTTGTCGTCGGCGGGCACCTGCTCGAGGCGGCTGAAGGTCAGCGGGCCGCCGTACTGGATGGCGGCCTCCGCCCGGGCGCTGGCCAGCAGGTCGGAATACTGCTCGGGGTGGCGGATCGTGGTGATCGCGCCGCCGCCCTTGCCCAGGGTCTCCCGCATGTTGGCGGCGAGCTCCAGCTCCTTGGCGACGGTCCACGCCACGCCGGTCGCACTGACGCTGGGCGTGATGGTCGCGCCCAGGACGCAGAAGTTGTAACGCCAGGTGGAGAGCCAGACCTCCGGGAACTTCTCCTTGAGGCGGTCCAGGAGCACGCCCTGCATGAGGGCGTTCCCCAGCAGCTGCGCTTTGTAGGTGTTTGACCGCGCAAACTTGTAGGTTCCGCAGGTGACCGTGTCGTACCCGGTCGTGAAGCTGGTAGCCGGGACCGTGCTCGTCTCGGTGGCCACCGCAGCCATCCGAGCCGCGTAGCCGATGCCGCCGGCGCGCACGATGCGCAGGACATCGGAGCCCGAGCCCTCGAAGTTGCCGTACAACTGGGCGACGCCCATCGTAGCGGCGAGCGCGTTGAACTGGTCGGCGATCTCCAGGAGGATCTCCTCCTGGTCGAGCTTGTAGGCGTAGCCCAGATCGGTCTGAAGGCTGGAGAAGTGGCTAGGGGGCGCGATCGTGGTCATGAGATCTCCCGCTGGAGGTCATGCGAACATTCTCCGGTTTTGCGCCACGCGACGGCGATGGGCCAGTTCTGCTATTCCAACGCCCTATATCGACCAATCCTCATCTCCGGTTTTGCGCCACGCGACGGCGAAGGACCGGTCAGGGCTCACGGCGACAGCATTACAGGGCGCATCGGAGCTGTCAAGCGGGCGGGTATTTCGCCCTGTGCGCCGCGATCTGCTCCTTGCGCTTGGCGGGGGTCGCGCCCTGGTACTCCGGCGAGCTGAGCAGCGCGGCGAACGCCTCCTCTCCGGTCTTGCGCGGACCTGCGGGCGGCTCTCCGGTGCGTCCGGGAGGGGCGGCAGGAGGCGGATCGCCGGCCGGGGGGGGAGGGGGCGGATCGCCGTCGGCCGACGGAGGCGGATCGCTCGGGGCCTGGAAGAACATCTTGGCCGCGGCGTGCTGCCGGGCTCCCCCCTCCTCGCCGATCCAGTCGGCGAAGGCGACCTGGTCTTTCTTGGCGACTCCGGCCTGGGACTTGTCGTGCAGGTACTGCAGCGCGTCCACCACCTCGGCATCGGTGATGCCCGCGCCCACAGCGGCCCGATAGGTCGCGTCCGCGGCGCGCACCTGGGCCAGTTCGCCGGACACGGCCTCGAGTTGGGTCTTGGCGGCATCGTAGGCGTCGGCCTTGCCTTTCAGCCCTGCGATCTCGGTGTTCGCGTTCTTGAGCCGGTCCTTGACGGCCGCCTCGATGGCGGCGCTGTGCTCTTGCTCGGTGTAGGTCCTGGGTTCGTCTGCCATGGCTGGTCACTCCTCGTTGATGGCAATGGAGGCGTTGGCCATCATGCGGGATTCCTGGATCTTGCGGATAGCGATGGTCTGCTCGGCCGAGGGGGGCGTGCAGTCCAGGACCTCCAACGCGAAAGCCTTGGCGGCCTCGTTGATGCGGTGGTAGCGGTGGGGCTGGTCGCTCTTCGGCTGGTGGTAGGCGAACAGGCGTTCGATGGCTTCGGGCGTGAATCCAGGCATTTCTACTCCTCGGTTTGATTGTCAGGGCTCGTCTCTCGGGAAGGCGGAACGGGAGGCTCTCTCAGGCCGGCTTGCTGGAGAGCCTGCGCCAGGTCCTCCTCCAGCTGGGCCTGCTCCACCCGCGTTTTGATGATCGCTCGCATGGCCGCCGCTCGGCTCGTGCCGGGGTGGGCGTCGATGTAGAGATCCACATCGCTGATCAGCCCGTGCTTCTTCTCGCGGTCCTGGCGTTCCGCGCGGGCCTTCTGCTCCTGGGGGCTCTCGGGCAGCTCGTAGTAGGCCAACGAATAGCCATCTTCCGGCGTCTCGATGCCCTGGACGCGCAGCACCGCGGAGGCGATGCGGATCGCCTCCTCGTCGGTCTCCCGGAAGCTCGGCTGGACGCGCAGCTGAAACTGGCGCTTGGCCTTGGCGTGCAGGAACAGCGCCAGCCCGCTCTCCGGGGCGGCGCTCTGCCGGGAGATGTCGCTGCCGTCCACCCCGAAACGCATCAAGGCCCGCACGTCGCTTTCGGTGGCCAGCTTGCGCAGCTCTGCAAGGTGGTCTCCGGGGCTGATGGTCCACACCATGGGCGTCCCCGAATAGCCCGCGTCCTGCGAGTGGTAGACATGGGAGCCGGGCAGGATGGGCATGGATATCGCGGCGTCCTCGGTGCCGATGTTCTTGATCACTCGGGGGGGCGGCTTGAGCCCTACGCTCAGGGTGTGGGGTCCGGCGGCGTGCACTGCGGCCCGACGTACTCCGGTCCAGTACAGGGCGCCGGTCAGCGTGGCCGCATAGCTGCCGCGCATCAGTTGGTGGTTCCACAACTCGCCCGTCTTCATCCAGCGATAGATCGGGTAGGGGATGACGGCCTTCCCGTCCACGTCGCGAGCCGGATAATCGCGGCCGGCCTTCAGCTTCTCCACGGTCGCGCTGCTGCCCTTCGCCGGCTGCCCGAACTCGTCGATCGAGCCTCTCACCACCCGGTAGGCCTCCTTCCCCGGGCGGATGTCGTGCACGTCCCAGGCGTAGTACCACTCAGCGCTGTCCGGGTCCTGGCGCAGGCGCAGCTCGGCGAGGATCAGCGGCTTCGTTCGCTGCTTGTCATGAGCGAGGATGTAGACGTTATCCGGGCGCACCTGCCGGAAGGAGAGGCCGCTGGAGTCTTCGTCCCACTCGATGCAGCGCAGCCACTCCCCTACGCACAAGCAGCAGAACTGGGTCCACTGCTGGCCCGCCCAATAGTCGCCCATATAGGTGTCGACCAGCAGGTCGCCCCGGGCCTTCCCCGGGCGGATGGCGGGCACCTCGGTGTAGAGGACCGCAAGCTGGCTGCAGCCGTCGGCGAGGGCGTTGGCGGAGCCGATGTCGGGGGGGCCCCAGACCGCGATAACCTCCTCGTGAACATGCTCCTCGAACCACTTGGTTGCAATGTCGTCGTGGGTGTTCGTCGCCACCTGGTACAGATCGCACTGCTTCTGCCGCCTCCGCTCGTCGTCCGCGGTC
>CAYVQL010000244.1:0-12525 GCA_964454135.1 uncultured Enterobacterales bacterium
AGGAAAGCGGCTGATGCCGCGGCTAGGCTACAACAGCTGCGGCTTCGCTCGCAGCGATGACATCTTCGACATCGCAGAGCGCATCGCAGGCATCGGCTACGCCGGGTTGGAGCTCTCGCTGCAAGAGGGGCACTTCCACCCCTATTGCCACGGACAGCGCGAGCGCCGCGCCCTGCGGCGGCACCTGCGACAGCTGGGCTTGGCGCTGGTGATCAACACAGGCGCCCGCTACGTGCTGGGCCCGGTCAAGCATGAGCCAGGTCTCGTTTCTCGAACGCGCGAGGCGCGCGAGCGCTTCCTGACCTTCATGGAGGACTGCATCCGCATGGCCCCCCAGCTGGGCGCCGGGGTCGTCATGCTGCACTCGGGCTACAGCCCCGCAGGCGTGGAAACGACGCGGGCCTGGCAGTGGGCGGTCCAGGGGATCCAGCGCCTGGCCCGCTGCGCCTCCGCAGAGGACGTGCAGCTGGGCTTCGAGTTCCACCCCGACATGTTCGTTCGCGATCTGGCCTGCTACTGGCGCCTGAAGCGTGAGGTCGGCGAGCCCGCCGTCCGCCTGACCCTGGACGTTGGCCACGTGGCCTGCACGGAAGACGACTCCCCGACCGCGGTGATCGCCAGCTGCGCGCCGCAGATCGTCAACGTGCACCTGGAGGACATCAAGGGCCGCGTGCACCGCCACCTGCCCATCGGCCAGGGAGACATCGACTTCGGCGCCGTCTTTCGCGCCCTGGATGCGGTCGGCTACCCGGGACTGGTCAACGCCGAGCTCAACAGCGCCGACCTGGACTGCGACGAGGACGGGCTGGCGCGCAGCACCTGGGAGCACCTGGTCCCGCTGCTGGACTGAAGCGCGGCCGGTTTGCGCCGGCTGGCCGGATGTCCGATGATGGGCACCGTCCTAGCCTTGTAGGAGCCAGGGACCATGCCGCAGCCCCGTCTGGCCCGATCCCTCCTTCCCCTGCTCGCACTCCCGGCGCTCTGCTGCCAGCAGCGAGCGCAGGAGGCGCCCCAGCCGGCGCCGACGGCACCGGCGCCCGCCGAGGCGCCCGCACCCGAGCTGCAGCCTATCCGCATCTCCTACCCCACCCTGGATGGGGTGGTGATGTGGGGCATGGTGGGCCAGGTCTTCGAGCGCACCGACATCCTGGAGCGCAATGGCCTGGAGGGGCAGTTCGTGCGCTGCAGCGACTCGCCGGACCTCTCCTGGTCGGTGGTGCACGGCGATGCCGACGTAGCCCTGATCACAACCGGGGTGCTGGGGGTCACCTTCCTCTGCGGTCGTCCATACAAGTGGGTTACGACCCGGGGCGGCGGCGGCCGAAATATGCTGATCACGGCCGCCGACTCCTCCATCCAGCGCACCAGGGACCTGAAGGGCAAGACCGTGGAGAACCCCATCCTTGGGGGCCTGCTGGAGCGCTTCCTGGATTGGGACGGGCTGGGCCCGGAAGATGTGACCCAGGTGCAGCAGTACCGCTACCACGGCGAGTCGGTGGAGGACCTGCTGGCCGGCAAGTACGACGCCCTGATGTACTGGGATCCCTACCTGATCCCGCTGCTACGCGAGGGCATGGTGCGCGAGCTGGCTCAAGATCCCTACCACCTGGAAGTGGTGATGCAGCAAGCCTATATCGAGGCCCAGCCCGCGGCGGCGCTGGACTTCCTGGTGGCCCTGCAGCAGGCCCTCTACTACGTGCTGCAGCGCCCCGAGCAATGCGCCGGCTGGTACAGCAGCATCTCAGGGTTGTCGCAAGAGCTGGTGCTGGAGGCGCTGACGCACGCCGAGATCCACGAGGAGCACCTGCACTCCAAGAGTATCGAAGCCGCGCATATCGAGCCCACCGAGCAGCACATCAAGGACATGAAGGGCGTGGTGGGGGCCATGGGCCACTACGGCGTGCTGGAGGACCTGCGGCCCAAGATAGCCCACCTGAACCTGCCCGACGCCCAGCCCCTGACCAGCAACGAGCTGGACCTGATGGACTACCTGGACGCCGATCTGCCGCGCCGCGCCGAGCAGAAGCTGCGCAAGGGCGAGCCCTTCCAGGCGGACCAGGTGCAGGTCACGGGCCTGGATCCCGACGCCACCTACCTGTCCTGCCACGGCAAGCCCGCGCGCCGCCGCGGACGTCCGAACTGAGCCAGCGCCCCCTCAGGCCTGGCGGCGCAGCAGTGCGGCCGCCAGCAGGTAGGCGCCCAGGACCGGCAGGATGTTGACGGCGATGCCGAAGTGCCAGGCCAGGAAGTAGAAGCAGATGAAGCCGGCGAAGGTCCCGGCGGCGTCCAGGGCCAGGGCCCAGCCCAGGCTGCGCCTCTCCACGCGCAGCAGGCCCAGGGGGAAGAACATGCCTGCCACCAGCCCAAAGGGCGCGATCACCAGCCCAGCCAGCGAGAAGCGCAGCAGCGGGTTGCTGATTCCGAAGGGCAGCGCCCCAAGGCCGAAGTGGGTGGCCACCAGCAAGAGGGCCACCGCGGCCAGCCGCAGCCCTACGTGGGGCTGCCAGCGATGGATGCGGTTGGAGAGCAGGCTGCCCACGCTGGAGGCGGCGAAGAGCAGCAGAGTGGCCATCATGGTGGTGCTGACCGGATCGCCGAAGAAGCTGCGCAGGCGGGCGTACAGGTAGAGCTGGAACATGACGAAGCCCGCGCCGATGGCCAGGAAGTACACCAGCTCCGGACGCTGCCGGCCACGACCCGCCAAGAGCACCGTGACCACCGAGAAGAAGAGCGTGCTGGCCAGGGCCAGGCGGGCGAACTCGAGCACGGCGCTGAAGCTGCGCTCGGAGCGGTCGCGGGTCTTCTTGCCCTGCAGGTGGGCCAGGATCTGGGCGTAGGGGCGGTCGTCGGTGTTGACGCGGAAGCCGGAGAAGGCCCGTATGCGCTCGCTGGAGACCGAGGTGATGCGCTCCCCCGTGCTGGGCGACTCCGCCAGGATGCGCTGCGCCATGGACGCCAGCTTGCCCGGCGAGCGCGAGGCGTAGACTGCATATGTCTCGTTCATGTAGCGGTAGCGGGCGGACTCCGAGCTGGGCGAGGGGCCGTGCAGGATGGCCACCTCGTGACCGCTGGCGGCGAAGGTGGCATAGGCAGGCCCGATCTGGTGTGGCAGCAGATACGCCATCAGCACGCCGTCGTCGTCCAGCAGCTCGAAGGCCCGCTCCACGGCTTCCTGGGTCAGCAGGAAGTTCTCGAACTCGATGGGGTTTTCCTTCTGGGTGGCGGGCGAGCCGGGCAGGTCGATCACGATGGCGTCGTAGGGCCCGTGCAGGGTCTCCAGCGCGGCCCGCCCCTCGGCCAGCACCACCTGGACTTGGTTGAAGAGGCCGTCGTTGTGCTGTGGGTGTTCTTTGAAGAAGTCCACGACGACCGGATCCAGCTCCACGCCGGTGATCTGGGCGCGATCCGCCACTGGGATGGCCAGCAAGGGCCAGCCCCCGCCGATGGCCAGGCAGAGGACCTGGTCGTCGGGCTCGATGAAGCTGAACAGCAGCTGCCGGCGCCGATCCGCCTTCCCGTCGAAGATCCACGTGATGTAGTAGTTGTAGACCCCTGCCATGCGCGGCGTATCGGGCACGTCGTAGAGGTTGATCTTGGCGTAGGGGCTCCAGGCGTCCAGCAGCGGCTCGAAGCTGGGCACTTCGCTGACGGGCAGGTAGTCCTGGTAGGAGTGCTGCTGGAAGCGGCCGCTCAGGTCGCGCAGGCCCTCGATGCGGCTGTCGAGGGAAGAGAGCGCAAAGGACAGCGGAAGCAGCAGCAGCGCGGCCAGGGCGCCAGGCCGCCCCAGCGCCAGCAGGATCGAGATGCTGGCCACCAGGGCCAGGATCAGGTTGCAGCCCAGGTGGATGACCAGCAGAGGGCGCAGCAAGAAGGCCAGGATCAGGCCTGCCAGGCCCAGCGCCACCACCAGCCCGATGCGCTGTCGGCGCGCTTGGTGGAAGTAGACCAGAACGCCGGAATACACCATGCCGAAGAGCGTCAGCACCAGGCCGGTGAGAACCACGGAAGCAGGCAGGAAGAACGCGGACTGCGCCCCGTCCGGGTTCATGCGCAACGCAGCCAGCAGCGACAGCGCCACGGCCAGCCCGGTCGCCGCCAACAAGACGCGCAGCGCCCTGGCCGAGAAGCCCCGCTGGAACAGCCGCCAGGCCAGGTACATGCCCAGGCCGTAGAAGATGTGAACCAGGCCGAAGATCACCTGGAAGCCGGCCCGCAGCCAGGTGATGCTGGCGGAGAACTCCTGGGTGATGGCCGTCTGGTACAGCACGCTCAGGAACGAGAAGACGAAGAGCAGCAGAGCGTAGCGCCACTGCTCCGCGCTGAGCAGGCTGGACAGGCGCTGGTGCGGCGGACGGCTCATGCGCTCCTCTCCTCAGCTGGCCAAGGATCCGGCAGGCTCTATCACACGGCGCGCAGCTTGGGGGGATCATCAACGCGCCGCGCGCAGGCCCTCCCTTCGCAGGGCCTGATCCATGGCCTCCACGGAGCGCTGCATGCGCGCAGCCACGTTCCAGCTGCGCGCCAGCTCACGCTGCAGCGATGCGACCTGGGCGGTCTCAAGCAAGGGGCGCAGCCTGAAAGCCAAGCGCTCTTCCTCGATCTCACGCAAGCGCAGCAGGCCCTGCGGGGAGAGCCCCATGTTGTAGCGCCTGACCGCCAGCATGTTCATGTGGCGCATATGACCTGCCAGCTCCGCTCGCAGCGCGGCGACGCGCTCTGCGGGCACGGCTTGCCGGTGCAGCCAGTCTTCCAGCCAGGGGAGCCGGCCTTGCAGCAAGCTGTCCAGCTCCTGCATGCTGAAGACCACGACCTCGTCAGGATCGATGCGCGCGATGGCGGTGCGGTCGTCCTGGCCGAAGGCGGCGCTGCAGACCTGATCCTGCAGGCTGGCCGTCTGCGCGTGGAGGCGCTGCGTGCCGACGATCAATGCCAGGGCGAGCAGCAGCAGTGCGCTCAATACGGCCCAGGGGAGCCAGGCTCCCGAGGAGCGCTTCACTGGCGGTTGCTGCCTCACGATGCACGATCTCCTCAAAGGCCAGGGCCGCGCCCACCCAGCATACCGCACTAGCGGGCGCCGAGTCGCGGAGACTGGATCCGCTCCGCCCTTTGATGCTAGCATGCCGCTGTCAAACGGAAGTCACAAGCCTACCATGCTCCCCTCCGCCCCCCTCCTGGCACTGTTGTCCTCCTTCGCGTTGCTCGCGCTGTCCTGCGAGCGCCAGGCGCCGGAAGCGTCAGCCGTGGCGCTGCCCGAAGAATACCGCGGCATCTTCCCCCCCTACCTGATCAACCCGCTGCCTGTACAGGCGGCGCCGCGTATCGGGCCGGACGACAAGAGCGCAGCTCTGACCATCTACGAGCAGGTGCGCAGCACCTACCCGGCTTTCACCGACGCCCAGTTCGGACATCAGCTGGTGGAGCGCCAAGAGGACCCCGTACGCGTCTTGCGCCTGCTGGAGCTGGAGCCAGGCATGTCCGTGGCGGATATCGGCTGCGGATCGGGCTTCTACGCCGCGGGCTTTGCGCATCTGGTGGGCGCTCGGGGCAAGGTCTACGCCCTGGATGTGCTGCCCAATGCCACCACCTATCTCGAAGCGCGCCTGGCCGCGGATCCAGCCCTCGATCCGCACCGCAACATCGTCGTCTCCACCAACCGGATCGACGACATCAGTCTCGGCCCCGGCACGCTGGACGCCGGGCTCTTCTCCCATGCCGACTTCTACGCCTACGCGTCTCTGCTACCGGAAAACAAAGCCATGTTGGCCTCGGTGCGGCGGGCCCTGAAGCCCAACGGTCGCCTGGCCGTCGTTCAGTTCATGGGATTCACGCAGTTCGATCTGGTCAACGGAGAGAACCTCAGGGCCAACTTCCTCTCCGCGGGCTTCAACGAAGAGCTGGGAGAATACGACGAGTCCGCCGACATCTGGTATTTTCTGTTTCGCAAGCCTGCCCAGCCATGAGAGAGCGCCCTCACTGCAGCCTCTCGCTAAGAGGCTCGTCCCAGTACAGGCCTGTCAGCACGTCCAAGGTGCCGCCCCTTTCGTCACCCAAAAGCTCCTTCAAGGCCCTGCGCCGTCGGCGATCCTCGATCTCGAGCTGCGCTTCGATCTCTTGCTCGGTCATGGTGCTGGCGTCCCGATGGCCCAGCGTGCGCCCGGCCTGCAGGGCATAGATGCCCAGGATGCCCCGCACCGCCTGGGCCGTGTCCTCATCCAGCTGCTGATCCGCGATGTATTTCTCCAGCCACTGCACACGGCCCCCGGTCAGGTGCTGGAACTTGCGGCTGGCCAGCTTCGCCTCGCGCCCTGCGAACTGCACGCGGGAGGCACTGATGGGCGCATCCACGCCCAACGCGGTCAGGGTGGCCTGGCAGCTCTGCTCGGCCCGGTCCAGGCGGGCCCGCAGGTCGAGCAGCAACGCGCCCTCGGCCACCACCAGCAAGGCCAGCAGCACGACTACCGCCCACAGCCACGGGGAACTTCCACTCCTCTGTCCTGGCATCGCTCCTCCTGGACCCTGCGACTCCGCGCCATGATACTACGCCGGGGACATGGAACAGAAGCCCGCCCCAGCCCCGCCTCCCGACGACGCCCGCCTGTCCCCCTGGGCCATCGCCGGAGCCCTCGTCGCCACCTTGGTCTTCGGCGCCTACCTCTACCTGAGCTACGCCAGCCCATCCAACCAGGTGGTCATCGGTTTCCCCCGGCGCAGCGTGCTCCTTGCCGGGCAGGTGGGCATGACCCTGATGCACACCGACATCCTGGCCCAGAACGGCATGCAGGCCGAGTTCATCGCTCCGGAGGAGATGGCGCAGTTCCGCCCCCTGACGGATCACATCGCCCATGTGCTGCTCACAGGCGAGGCCGATCCGCTGGTGCGCATGGCCAACGGAATGGAGGGCAAGATCGTGGCCACCTTGGGCAGCGGCGGGCGCATGGCCTTCACGGTGCCCCATGGGTCCAGCATCGACAGCATCGCCGACCTGGAGGGCAAGCGCGTGGCCGGCACTCCCGGCAACGCCCTGCACCGCTGGATGCTCGAAGAGCTGGGCGCAGCCGGGGTGGGGCCCGATGCCTTCACCATGCTGACCTACCAGGGCCCCACCATGGTGGAGCAGGGCGAGGCCGACGCCTACGTGCTCTGGGATCCCTACCTGGTCTACGCCGAGGAGCGCCTGGGGCTCACCAAGCTGGCGCAGTCCGAGTACTTCCTCTCGGTCTTCTTCTCCCAGTCCTTCATCGACGAGCGCCGCGAAGAGGCCGTCGCGACGCTGGCGGCCATCAAGCAGGCCCTCTGGTACGTCTCCCAGAATCCTCGACGCGCCAACGCCTGGTGGGCCAGCGAGCGCGGCGCGCAGCGCGCGGCCCACCTCTGCTCCATGATCAACCCGCGCTACCGGGCGCGGGATTTCTCGGAGATCGTTTTATCCCCCAACCTGCCCTCCTACCGGCGCTCCCTGGAGAAGGACGCGGCGTTTCTGTCGGAGCGCGGCCTGGTGGACGCCAAGCCCGACGTGGACCGATCCATCGACGCCAGCCTGATGCTGGAGGCCGACGAGCTGGCCCAGCCCCTCCAGGTGCAGGTCACGGCGCAGGAGGAGTAGCGCCGGACCCCTGGCGGGACAATGCGGCGTCACCGCTCCCTGGGGATGTCCAGATCGGGCATGTCCGCGAAGCCGGGGTTCAGCTCGAAGACGGCGCGCTCCAGCTCCTGCAGGCTGCCGTAGCCGTCGCCGTCGGCGTCCAGGACCTGGAAGGGCTCGCGCCGGTTCTCCACGGCCCGGTACTCGTGCCGCGAGATGCGCTGGTCGCCGTCCTGGTCCACGCGCGCCATCAGCTCGGCCAGCACCTGCTCCTCGCTGGCGTAGATGCGGCCCTCGGGCTGGGCCACGGAGCCGCCCGCACCCTCCCCCTCGGAGCGCAGCGCCAGCAGCAGGCTGACCAGCAGGGCCAGCAGGACCGCGGCGGCCAGGGCCCAGAGCAAAGGGCTGCGCGTCTTCGAACCGTCCATCACCAGTACCCCCGCTCGTGCAGCGCCTGCTGCAGGGCCTCGTCGGCCTCGGGGTTGGCGCCCAGCGCCGCCGGGCTGGCCAGCTCCAGCCAGTCCAGCAGCTGGTCGCGCAGGAAGAGCGCCCGGTCCGTGGCCGTGGCTCCGTCATCCGGGGCCAGCTCTTCGGAAAACTCCAGGTACTCCAGCGCCTCGCTGCGGTCCTCGGGGCTGCGCAGCTGCTCCAGGCCCCCCTGCACGCGGCTCTTGTGCAGGATCAGCTGGGCCCCTTCCATGCGGGCGCTGGCGTGGGAGCGGCTCTCGGAGAAGACCACCTGCCTCGGCTCGTGCTCCCCTTCGTCGCGCAGCAGGGGCAGCAGGCTGCGGCCGTCCCCGCCCCGCACGGGCGGGGCGCCAGCCCCCACCAGCAGGGTGGGGACGATGTGGGTGGCCTCGACCAGCTGATCGATGCGCGGCGCGGGGGTGTAGGGCAACCCGGGGGCGTAGAGCACCAGGGGCACGTGGATGATCTTCTCGCGCAGGTGGGGCCGGTGGTGGAAGTGCCAGTAGTCGGTCAGGCCCTCGCCGTGATCCGAGAAGACCGCCACCAGGGTGTCCTCGGCCAGGTCCAGTCGCTCCAGCCCCGCCAGCAGCTGCCCCAGGAAGAAGTCGGCGTAGGCCAGCCCCCCGTCGTAGTGGGCCACGATATGCTCCAGGTCGGCCTGCCTGACCGGCTCGGAGGGGGCGCCCTCGGCCGCGGCGCGCTTGAGCGCCAGCTGGAAGAAGTCCTCGCCCACGAAGCGCCGGCCCTGGCTGTCGTACTCGAAGTTCTTCTGCACGTTGCTGTAGTAGCGCCCCTGGTAGAGGCGCTCGGTGCCCACCGCGTCCATGACGATCTCGTTGGCGATGCCGTAGTAGCGCGGGGCGAAGACGTTCTCGAAGAAGAGCGGCTTGCGATAGGGCGAGTGGCAGTCGTAGCCGTGCACGAACAGGAAGAAGCGCTCCTGCCCGTGGTCCTCCAGCCAGTAGAGCGCCGAGGGCACGGTGTGGAAGAACGAGCCGAAGTCGGGATCGTCCAGGTAGATGTCGAAACCCTGGTCGAAGCCGAAGCTGCTCTTCATATGGGCGCCGCCGGTGAACCCCGCGGTCGTGTAGCCGTACAGCTGCAGCACCTCGGGCAGGCTGCGCAGGCTGTCGGGGACGTAGAAATCGTGCCCCAGCGCGGCGATGCTGCCGGCGTAGAGCGAGGTGAAGATGGAGGCGTGGGAGTAGAGGGTCTCGTTGGACTGCACGTAGGTGCGCTCGAAGACCGTGCCGCGCGCGGCCAGGCGATCCAGGTTGGGAGAGGTGTCGCGCTCGTAGCCGGCCAGGCCCAGGTGGTCGTAGCGGCAGGTGTCCATGGACACCAGCAGGATGTTGGGCGGCCCGTCCCGCTTGGCGTGCAGGCTGTTGCAGGCATTCAGACCGAACGCCAGCGCGGCCAGCGACAGCCCGCTTCTACTCAAAGCGAAAGTCCAGGGGCTCGGCGATCTGGTTCAGCATGTCCTTGTCGAAGTCGGCGTGCAGCAGCTCCAATGCCTCTTCCCTGCTCATCATGCCGCGCCGGATCAGCTTGCTCATCTCCACGTGGTAGTGGGTGAAGCCGAAGTTCTCCAGGGACTTCTGCACGGAGACGTAGTTCAGCGCGCAGTTGGTGGAGCGCCCGGGGTAGCTCTGCTCGGGGTAGTCCCAGCCCAGCTCGCGCTGGATGGTCTCGACGTAGGTCTCGGTGTCGTAGGGCAGGAACCAGTGGGGCGAGAGCACCACGCTCTTGTGGCGCTTGCGGGCGCGCTTCATCACCTCGTCCATGGTCCGGGGGAAGTCGCCGTACTGGGGATCGCCCTTCAAGCTGGCCAGGAACGCGGCCGTGGCGCGCCCCATGGCGGCGAACTCCGGCGCCTGGGTGTCGTAGGCATGCTCGGCTTCTGCAGGATCGGAGGTCTGGCCCTTGGTCCAGCCGGCGATGATGATGGGGATCTTGAAGCGCGCCGCCATGCGGTAGGTCAGGTCCATGTACCAGATGGAGCAGACGTGGCAGAGCACGGCCGGCGAGCCGCTCTTGAGGATGCGCGCGAACATGTCGTGCATGAAGGTGGAGCGGAAGGTCATATAGTCCACGTCCAGCTGCTCCACGGCGCGCCGCACGTTGTCCAGCGCCCCGGCCGTCTCGAAGCCGTGATCGAAGGTGAAGGCCAGCACGCGCGCCTTGTAGCGGCGCACCATGTAGTAGAGCGAGGCCGTGCTGTCCTTGCCGCCGCTGCACATCACCAGGCAGTCGTAGGGCCCTTTCTTGCGGTACTTCTTCAGCAGGCGCACGAAATCCGTCTCCACGGGGGGGCGGCTCTTCTTGCTGCTTTGCTGCGCCCGCTCGTAGGCCAGGCAGACGTTGCAGATGCCGCGCTCGTCCAGGTGGAGCTCGGGCTTCCGCTCGGGAAGCACGCAGCGACTGCAGATGCGTTGCTCGTTCATGGGTCCTCCTGCCAACGCCGCGACCGCGGCGTCGGCCCCTTCTAACGGATCGCGCGCGTTCAGGGCTGCGCCTATGCGCTCAGGGTTGAGGCGCGGCGCGCTCGTCCGAGAAGACCTTGTAGCCGGGGTCGATGGACACGACGGCCCGCTCCAGCTCCTGCAGGTCCACGAAGCCGTCTCCGTCCGCGTCCACGTCCTCGAAGGCATCGCGCTTGTTGCCGTAGCGCCCGTACTCGTCCCGTGACAAGCGGTCATCGCCGTCCGCATCCGCCCGGCCTATCAGCTCGCGGAAGACCTCTTCGCGGTTGAGGAATTCCTGGACGGGCATCGTCGCGCCGGCCGGTGCCGGCTGCCAGGGGGGCTGGTCTCGCAGGCCGTAGGCCAGCGCCACCAGCAGCACGCAGGCCAGAAAGACGGCCAAGCCGCCCCACAGGAGCCGATTCGCCTGCTGCGCAGCCATCTACCAATACCCCTTCTCGACCATGATCCGCCGCAGCTCGGGATCGATATAGGGCTTGCGACGCAAGGGCTCGGCGTGGCCCTCGGCGTAGGCCCGCCGCAGCTCGTTCAACAGGCTCTGGGCCCTGTCCCAGTCGGCCCCGCCCGGCTCCAGCTGCGCCCTGTGCTCACCCTGGGCGTCGATGCGGAAGAGCGCCAGCGATTCTTCGGCCGGCGTGACCGTGGTCAGCAGCTGCTGGAACTCTTCGCCACCGGCCAGGTAGCCCTCGATCACCAGGCGGTGCTCGCGGCTGCGCACGCTGGCCATGGGCAGGATGCCCTCGCTGAAGGCCACGGGGTTCCACGGGGGCTGCGGCTCCGCCCCCTCCAACAGCGGCAAGAGGCTCCGGCCCCGGGCGTAGGCCGGCGCGGGCAGGTCCAGGTAGTCCAACACCGTGGGCATCACGTCCAGCAGCTGCACCGTGGCGTCCACGCGCTGGCCGTGCCCCTGCAGGTCGGGGAAGCGCAGGATCAGGGGCACATGGGTGCTGGCATCGTGCAGACTGATGCGGTGGTTGTAGTGGCCGTGCTCCATGAGATCTTCGCCGTGATCCCCCAGCACGATGATCAGGGAGTCGTCCAGCAGGCCCCGCTGGCGCAAGCCGTCCATGAAGAGCCCGAAGTGCAGATCGGCGTGGGCGATGCAGCCGTCGTAGTGGGCCGTGATGTGGTCCAGATCCTGCTGGCTCAGGGGCTGCCCCATGCGCTCGTCCTGCAGGGCCAGCAGCGAGAAGATCTCGATGCCCAGCAGGTGCACATCGCGGCTGTTGGTCTTCCAGATGCTGGGCGGGGCCACGTCCTGGTAGTAGCGGCCGTTCCAGACGTTCTCGGCGGCCAGGGGCAGGTAGGCGATTTCGTCGGCGATTCCGCTGTAGCCGGGATCGAAGAGGTTCTCGAAGTAGAGCGGCTTGACGTAGGTGGCGTGGGCGTCGTAGCCCTGCACGAAGAGGAAGAAGGGCGCCTCGCTCTGTCGAGCGTCGAGCCACTCCAGGGCCGGCGGCAGGGTGTGGAAGAAAGAACCGAAGTTCCACTGGTCTTCGTAGACGTCGAAGGCGTGGTCGAAGCCGAAGTTGCGGTGCAGGTTGCCCCCAGCCACGAAGGCGGCCGTCTCGTAGCCGTAGATGCCCAGCACGCTCTGCAGCGTGTCGATATGGCTGGTGATGTAGAAATCCTCGTAGGTCAGCGGCGCGATTTCGCTGGGCAGGCGCGAGGTGAGCAGCGAGGCGAAGGCCGCCAGGGTCTCGTTGGACTGGCTGTAGCAGCGCTCGAAGAGCACCCCCTGGCTGGCGAAGCGATCCACGTTGGGCGATGTGTCGCGCTGATAGCCGTAGGCCCCCAGGTGGTCGGCCCGCGTGGTGTCGAAGCCCACCACGATCACGTTCAGCGGCACCTTGGCCTCTGGCTGCGGGGGCGGGGGCGGAGGGGGCTGCGGGGTCTGCGCGCGCCCCGGCAGCAGCCAGAGCGAGCAGCCCCCCACCGCCACCACCGCTCCCAGGCCCAACAGCACGGAGGGAATGCGCCTCACCCCGTACG
>CAYVQL010000244.1:12535-17588 GCA_964454135.1 uncultured Enterobacterales bacterium
GGGGCGGGGGGGGGGGGGGGGGGGGGGGGGGGGGGGGCGGGCGCCCCCCCCCCCCCCCCCCCCTGCGCGCGCCCCGGCAGCAGCCAGAGCGAGCAGGCCCCCAGCGCCAGCAGCGCTGCCAGGCCCTTCAGCAGGGAGGGATTGCGGGTCAGGCGGTTCGTCAAGCGGGGTGGGTCCTTGGCGTGGAAACGGCGGAGGAGCGTTCTTGGGCGCAGCACCTATCGAGATGTTGCTAGGGGCGGGGTGGACCCCTCCCCCCAAAAGCGCGGCGCGCACCCCCACCCCCCAGACCCCAGGGGCGGTCGTGTAGGAGCAGCAGCCACCGACTCCGCTTCAAGGTTTCTTGCCGCCGCCCCCCGACGCGCGGCAGCTCTCTTCGGCCACCAGCTGCAGGATCTCTTCATCTGCGAGCACGGTAGCCGAGCCTCCCTTGCCAGGAGGAATGACCGCCACCCATCCTCCGCGATATCCTTTGTTGCCCACCTGGAACGCGGTCTCCAGGTCGGTGGGGGTCTCGACGTATATGCCCAGCACTGGGTTGCCCTTGAGGCAGGCGCTGTGCTGGCGCTCGTCCCCCTCGCTGTAGGTGAGGCTGCCGTCGAGGTCCAGGTAGACCACGGGGACCTCGGCGGCGCCGTAGACGCCGAACTCGTCCAACTCCTGGAAATGATCCGCGGGCGGCGCTTCCGTCAGCTCGATCTGCCACTTCTCCACCAGGAGCTCGTCGTAGACCAGCGACTCCACGGCACCCAGGTCGTCGCTCTCCAGCACGGCCGGGGGCAACAGGGCCAGGCCCTTGCCGTTGGCCGTGGCGCCCTGGTAGGTGCCACCCAGCTTCAGGTCACCCAGCTGAAACCGCTCCTCCAGGGGCACGGCTTGCGGATCGTGCACGGTGATGCCGTCCCCCTTGCCGCCCGTCGCGAACTCCAGCACGTTCCAGCCCAGCGTGATCCCGGCCTCGGCTTGCCCCTGCGCGAGCTCCCCCTCGTAGAACACCACCCAGGCCTTGCCCACCGCCAGGATCTCTTCCCCCTTCGTGTGCTCCAGATCGCCGTCGCTGTCGATGTGCAGCACAGGTAGATAGGTGGCGTTGAAGAGCCCTGGAGCGCCCTGCGGGTCACCCTCTTCCAGCTCGTCGGCGCTGGGCGGGGGGAGAACGATGAACTGCAAGTCGGAGCTCACCTCGACGCCACCGTAGCTCTGACCCCGCTCGAGCTGCTCACCGAAGGAGACATGCACCAGTGACAGGGTGCTGCCCTCGAAATCGCCCCCAATCGCGAAGCCGAAGCTACCATCGACCGCGGGCGCCGCGCTGTCGCCGCTGTCGCCCACGCCCCCGGGAGCGGCGCTGTCCTCGTCCGAGCAGCCCAAGAGAGTAAACATCAGGAAGGCGTGGCGGTGATGGAACATGGCTACCTCACAGAGCGATCAGAAGATTCTCCCAGGGACAGGCCAAAGGTATGCTCCTGGAGCGCAGCGGGTGCCAAGAATCCGCAAATCGCGTGGCGGGACGCACTGCCCAGGGATCATTCCTTTTTCTTCTTGCCCCCGCCACCAGCCAGCGCCAGCTGCAGCACGCAGCCCCCCAGAAAGAGCCCGCCCAGCAGCCAGATGTTCTGTGCCTGGCCCAGGCTCCAGGCCAGCAGCAGCGCCCCCAGCAATGCCGTGAGAAAGCTCAGGAGCTTCTTGAATAGCTTGGGAAACAAGAACGCTCCGAGCAAAGCGCCCACCAGCAGGCCCCACCAGGGCGCGCTGGTGCCGCCCAGGCTGGGCCAGACGGCGTTGGCCAGGCCAGCGGCGCACAAGGCCCCGATGGCGTGAACGGCGACGCGCTCCAGCAGGTGGCAGAGCACTGCCCCGGTGGCTGCCAGGACGAGCGCCGCGCTGGCGCGCAGGGCCCCGTCCAGCTCCGTGGGCAGGGCCGCGGCCAAGAGCGCACCCGCCACCACACCCGGCGTCAGCACGGCGAAGCGGTAGACACGGCCCCCAGCCAGTAGCAGAACCGCTCCGGTCAGGGCGGTCAGCCACTGCGGGACGAGCTCCGGCCAGCGCTGCAGCAGCTCACCGGGGACGGGCAGGGACATGGTGCCTCCGAGTCGGTCAAGAGCAGGATACGATCAGGACTGCGGAGGTATTCATGCGAGGCACCGAGCAAAACACGTATATCCTGCCGACAGCTCGAGGAGCTTCCGCAGCGCTGTTTCAGGGCTGCGCGAGCAGCCCTGCGCCGCTCATCAAGCGGCGAAGATGGGGGGGAGAGGCGGTGTCCGCCTCGGATAGGGGGGGAAGAATCTGTCTTCCCCCCCAAAAAGCGGCGCCGGCTGGTTCCGCCGACCCTGTCGGCGGAAATGGTCGGCGCCTCATGCGACCAGCAAGCCATATGTCGATCCTCGCCCTGGCAGCGCTCTGTTGGGCCTGCGACGGCGATGGCGACCTCCCCGGCAACGTGGGGGGCGGGAGCGAGATCGAAGACAGCGGCGGCGGAGGCGTGGGCGAGCTTGAGGCCAGCCAGGTCGTCCGCGTGGACGACATGCCGAACGACCTGGCGCTCGACGACCAGGGACGACTGCTGATCACCACCCAGTACGGGGGCTACCTGATGAGCTACGACCTGCAGAGCGAGGAGCTCGACGTGGAGGCCCGCTCCGTCAGCGGCCTGCAGGCCGTGGCCCTGGAAGATGACGGCACCACCTGGGCCTGCACCTCGGACGGGGGCATGGAGGGAACGGTGGGCCTGCTGAAAGACGGAGAGGTGGACGTGATCGCCACCCAGTCCGACGACGGCGTGCTGTTTCGCCGCCCCGTGGACCTCGTGCTGACGCCGGAGGGCGACCTGCTACTGGCGGACCGCAGCGTCGACCTGCTCTTCCTGACGGATCCCTCCAGCGGCTCCACCAGCGCTCTGGATGTCGGCATCACAGGGCCCCGGGCGCTGAACTTCGATGGCGATCTGCTCTACGTGGCGTCCGAAGAGGGCGTCTTCACGCTGACCTGGCCGGCGCTGGTGCGCGACATGCCCGACAGTCGCGAGGCCTGGGGTGTCTTGCCCTACGGGGACATGGTGCTGGCGGGCAACGACGCCCAGAAGGTCTTCGAGGTGGGCGGTGCCTCGCTGGGCGGGGTCGAGATCGAGCGGCCGGGCTCCCTGCTGGCCATCGAGGACACGCTCTACGTCTCGGATCTGCTGGGGGAATACCTCTGGAGCCTGCCGGTCGCTGGGCGCTAGCGGCGCAGCAAGAAGGGCCCCAGCACCAGGGCATCCAGCTCGGCCGTCTTCCAGGCCCGCAGCGCATCCTCCGGGGAACAGACGATGGGCTCCTCGTGGATGTTGAAGCTGGTGTTGACCACCGTGCCCAGGCCGGTGCGGCGCTTGAAAGCCCGCAGCAGGTCGTGCATCTCCGGGTTGTCTTCGCGGTGCAGCACCTGTGGACGGGCCGTGCCGTCCACGTGCACCACCCCGGAGCATTCCCGCCGCATGCGCTCGGTCACCGGGAAGCAGACGGTCATGAAGCGGGCCGCGTCGCGCGCCTTGTCCAACCCCAGGTAGCAGTCGTCCGCCTCTTCAGCCATGGTCATGGGCGCAAAGGGCATGAACTCGGTACGGCGCAGCCGCTGGTTGAGCCAGTCGTTCACGGCTGGATCGTCGGGACGGTAGAGAATGGAGCGGTTGCCGAGCGCCCGCGGGCCCCACTCCATGGCACCGTCGCAGCGCGCCAGGACCTTGCCCGCATCCAGCAGCTCGGCCACCTGCCCAGGCAGGTCCGACGGGCGGGTCCACTCCAGGCCGGACTCGGAGAGAACGCGCAGCAGGTGGGCCTCGCCATAGGAAGGGCCCAGGAAGACGTGGTCCAGCCTGCTGGGGACGGCCCCTGCCGCGCCCAGCGCCGCGCCCGCCGCCAGGCCGCCATCCCCCATATTGGGGTAGACAAAGAGCGACTCCACCTCGGGCAGCTCGACGATGCAGCGGTTCACGGCGACGTTGGCGAAGGTCCCCCCGACCACGGCCAGGCGCCCCAAGCCGGTCTCGGCCACGCAATGCCGCACCCAGCCGGTGATGGCCTCTTCCAGCACGCGCTGGGCGCTCGCGGCCACCTCTTCACGCGAAAAACCCGCCACGTAGGCGTAGAAGCGATCATCCGGGCTCTGGCGCGCCAGGTAGTTCACCCGGCTGAAGCCAGTGCCCTTGAAGCGCAGCAGGCGGCGCATATGGGCCAAGAGCTCGGGGGGGGGCTCGGCGAAGGCGGCCAAGCCCGTGATCTTGCCCTCGTGGCGGTTGGGACGGAAGCCCAGCAGCTGGGTGATGCGGCTGTAGAAGCTGTTGATGGCAGCCAGGCCGGACTGGTCCCAGTGCAGATCCAGCTGGCCGTTGCGCCCCACCCAGGCCGTGGCCGTGGCGCCATCGCCCATGGCATCGGCGGTCAGGACCAGGCATTCGCTGTTGCCCTGCGAGCGATAGGCCGCTTGGGCGTGGGCCTCGTGGTGGTCCATCATGACCACCTCGGCCCGCCCGAAGCCGCGGCGCGCCAGCCGCCGGCGCAACAAGGAGCGGCTCGCCTCCACCTCCAGGCCGCAGAGGCCGCTGCGTCGCAGCATGACCTGGTAGAGCACGTAGAGGTTCAGCAGGTAGCTGAACGTTCCCTCTTCGCGGCGCTTGTGGTGCATGGCCGGCGCCAGGCGCAGCAGCGTGGAGGGGGTGTAGCTGGTGCCCAGCACCACACGATCCACATCTGCGGGGCGCGCCCCCACCAGGTCCAGCGCCATGTCCATGGCCTGCCAGGGAAAGGCGCCCGAGTTCTTGATGCGGTCCAGGCGCTCCTGGCCGATGGCGGCCTCGAGCCGACCGTCGATCACGACGGCCGCGCTGGCGTCGTGGTTGTCGCAGATGCCTAGAGTGAACACGCCTGGAGCGTAACCTGGGACTGCCCTTCTGGCCGCGGGCGGCGCTGGTGCGGGAAGGGCGGTGCCGCTCAGCTACCGGGCTATCTGCGCTCGCGGAAGGGCTGGGCACTTACGCGAGCGCAGATAGAGGCCCCCGCAGCGGGCCGCCTGGGGG
>CAYVQL010000245.1:0-17536 GCA_964454135.1 uncultured Enterobacterales bacterium
AGGGCGTCGAGACGCGCATCGTGCGCATCTTCAACACCTACGGCCCCCGCATGCGCGCCAACGACGGGCGGGTGGTGCCGGCCTTCTGCTCCCAGGCCCTGGCGGGCGAGCCCCTGACCGTCTTCGGCGACGGCAAGCAGACGCGTTCCTTCTGCTTCGTCTCGGACCTGGTGGAAGGCATCGTGCGGCTGATGGAGTCGGACCTGACCGAGCCCTGCAATATGGGCAATCCCAGCGAGCGGGACATGCTGGACCTGGCCAGCTTCATCAACGAGTACACGGGCAACGAGGCCGGGCTGGTCTACAAGCCCCTGCCCAAGGACGACCCCACGCGGCGCCGGCCCGATATCAGCCGCGCCAGGGCGGAGCTGGGCTGGGAGCCGCAGGTGCCCTTCGAGCAGGGCATGGCCACGACGGTGGAGTATTTCCGGCGGGTGTTGGGGTACTGAACAGCGGGCTCATGCCAGATCCTCCAACAAGGAATGCAGCGGATAGGCCGGATCGTAGTGCTTGCGCAGGAAGAGCTCGTTGCCCTCGGCGTGCAGGGTCTCCCCCACGCGATCCGCGATGGGGATCAGCAGCTGCTCGTGGTGGCAGAGGACGGGCGAGACCTGGTGCAGGTCGCCTGTGGTCTGCCAGTTCAGGCAGCCGCAGCTGTTGTGGCAACGAGGAGCCAGGGCGCAGCGATCGCAGGGCTCCTTGGCGGCCTCGGATGCGTCGTGCAGGCGCCGCAGCGCCTCGTGGTCGATGCCCGTGGCCACGTGGCCCACGCGATAGGCCGGACCGGCGCGGGCGAACTGAACGCAGGGCGAGAGCCAGCCCTGCGGATCCACGGAGAGCTGGCGGCTGCCCAGCTCGCACTGGCACTTGCGGAAGTCCGCGCCCTGGATGTGGGAGGCCAGCTTGACCTCGAAGGGGCTCAGGTAGAACTTGCGGCCCGCCCGGGTCCACTGGATGTACAGGTCCCCCAGGCGCTCGTACTGTTGGCGCAGGGTTTCCAAGCTGCTCTCCTCCCAGGCGCCGGCGTAGTTCAGGGAGACCACCAGGTAGCGTGCCCCCTGATCCAGCAGGAAGGCCATGGACGCGGCGAAGTGCTGCACGGTGTCGGGGTTGACCACGGCCAGGATGCTGGCGTAGGGGCGGCGCTGCAGCAGCTGGCGCAGCCTGGGCAGCAGGCGCGTGAAGGAGGGGCCGCCGTCCGCCAGGCGGCGGTGGGCGTCGTGGGCGGCGCGCACGCCGTCGAAGCTCATGGCGATCAGCACCTGGTTGCGGAGCGAGAAATCGAGGAACTCGCTGTCCAGGGCCAGGCCGTTGGTGGTGAGCTTGAAGCGGAAGCTGCCCTGGCCCGCGGCCTGCCGCTGGCGGGCGCGGCGCACGATGTGCCGCACCAGGCCCCTATGCAGCAGGGGCTCGCCGCCGAAGAAGACGATGCCCGCCGGTCCCTGCGGGTTCAGGCGCGTGGCCAGGTCCAGCACCTGCTCTGCGGTCTCGTGGCTCATGGGGGGACCGGGCACGGGCGGGGCATAGCAATAGCGACAGCGCATATTGCAGGCGGTGCTCAGGTGCAGGGTGAGGTGCATGGGGGTAGGGGCGCCCTATGGGACGTTTGCAGGCTATGATAGTCCGGATCCCCAGGCTGGGGCTTCATCCGGAGACATCGCCATGAAGCTGCGCCCCGTGACGGACGCCCCGCCGCCCCGCTATCCTCGTCGTCAGCGGACAGGTGCGGCGCGCGTCGCCCTGCACGCGGCCGGGGTCTCGGTGGTGGTCGTGGCGAGCTTGTCATCCTGCGCCACGACCGCCTGCGTCACGGTCTGCCCGCCGGTCTACATCGCCGAGGAAGAGGCCCTGGAGGTGATCCGGGAGGTCTTCGCCGAGCATGGCATGTTTCTTTCCGCCCCCGGCGATGCCTCGTGGGAGGCCCTGGGCCTGCCCTTCGCGCCCGACCTGGCGAGCGTCCGACGCGCCGTGGCGGTGGAGTTCGTGAGCAAGGAGGAATCGACGGAAGCGGCCTATCGCTATGGCGAGCTCGTCAAGAGCGATCCCAGTGGTGATGAACAGTCCGCAAAGACCGTGGCCCTGCGGCTCTGGGAGGCCGTGGAATCTCTGGAGAACGCGCCGGATTTCGTGTCCTTGAGCTATCCGAGCAACTGCGAAGGCCAAGATGTCGCCGAGTCTCTGGCCTGGGATGCCGAGCGCTATGCGGAGGATCTGGTGGCTCGATAGGCGCTGCGTCAGCGCACAATCATGACGCGCCTGAGGTCAGATTCCCGCTCCATGCGACAACACCACCGGTTCTGGTGTAGCGTATGGAGTGCCTGCCCTTGTCCCACCGACGCGACCCCGCCCGTCGTTCGGAGTAGTCATGATACGCCTGCCCCTCCTGCCCCTCCTGCTCCTCCTGCTCCCCCTGGCCGCCTGCCACTCGAGCAAGATCGGCGACACCGGCCCCGGAACCGAGGCCGACACCGATGCCGACGCCGACACCGACACGGACACGGACACGGACACGGACGCCGACACCGACGACTGCCCGCTGCTGGCCGTCTCCGACACCAGCCTGGTGTGGAGCTCGGCGCCCGTGGGCGAGGCCGAGACGCAGACGCTGACCATCAGCAACGCCTGCGATGGCGTCTCCGATCTCGAGGTGCAGGCCGCCTTCGGCGAGGGCACGTCTTCGGCCTTCGGCGGCGACCTGGCGCTGGCGGCCATCGCGCCGGGGGCCTCGGCCGAGCTGGGCATCGTCTTCACGGCCCCGGACTACGAGATCCACACGGGCCTGCTGGAGCTGACCAGCAACGACGCCGCCAACCCCAGCGTCTCGGTGGTGCTCTCGGGCGGCGCCTCGGACGACGTGGACAACGACGGCTACCCGGCCGAGGACGCCGGCGGCACCGACTGCGACGACGGCGACGCCAGCATCCATCCGGGCGCCACCGAGATCTGGTACGACGGCATCGACCAGGACTGCGGCGACGACAGCGACTACGACCAGGACGGCGACGGCGTGGAGAGCGATGTCGAGGCCGGGGGCGGGGACTGCGACGACATGGACGCCAGCGTCTACCCCGGCGCGCCCGACGACTGGTACGACGGCGTGGACAGCGACTGCGCCGGTGACGACGACTACGACCAGGATCTGGATGGCTACCAGCACCAGGACTACGGCGGCGACGACTGCGACGACGAGGTCGCGGCCATCAACCCGGCGGCCGAGGAGACCTGGTACGACGGCGTGGACCAGGACTGCTCCGGCGGCAGCGACTACGACCAGGACGGCGACGGCTACGACAGCGACGCGGAGAACGGCGGGGGCGACTGCGACGACTACGACGGCGGCATCCACCCCGGCGCCAGTGACAGCTGGTACGACGGCGTGGACAGCGACTGCGCTGGCGACGACGACTTCGACCAGGACGGCGACGGCGATCCGCACGAGGACTACGGCGGCACGGACTGCGACGACACGGATGCGGCGGTCTGGTACGACTCGGGAGAGACGGCGCAGGACCAGGGCGACGACGACTGCGATGGCCTGGTGGACGAAGACTACGTCAGCGTGGGAGACCTGCTGGTCAGCGAGATCATGCTGGATCCGGTGGCCGTCTCGGACGCCTACGGCGAATGGTTCGAGGTCTACAATGCCAGCGCCAGCGACCTGGACCTGGCGGGCTGGACCTTCGAGGCCGACGACGGAGACGTCTTCCAGGTCTCCGGCAGCCTGGTGGTGCCCGCCGGCGATTACGCCGTGCTGGCCGTGGAAGGCGACAGCGGCGTCAACGGCGGCGTCACGGCCGACTACGCCTACGCGCGGGCCGACTTCGACCTGGCCAACGGCAGCGACTCCATCTTCGTCTACATGGGCGCCACGGCCATCAGCGAGCTGAGCTACACCAGCGCCTGGCCGGCAGAGGCCGGCGCCTCGCTCTCGTTGGATCCCGACTACCTGGACGCCACCAGCGCGGCCCAGGCGGACTGGTGGTGCGCGGCCGAGACCGCCTTCGGAGACGGCGACCTGGGCACGCCTGGCGACGTAAACGACGTCTGCAGCCAGGTGGACCACGACGGCGACGGCTACAGCGAGGATGACGGCGACTGCGACGACGACGACAGCGGCTCCTCGCCCGCCGGCACCGAGTCCTGGGACGGCGTGGACAACGACTGCGACGGCTCGGTCGACGACCTCGGCACCTCATTGGCCGTTGGCTACCTGGATGGCGCCTCCTCCGAGTACCTGGGCTACGCCAACGCCCTGTCGCTGGGCGACCTGGACGGGGACGGCAACCTGGACATCCTGGCCGGGTCCAACTACGGCAACAGCTACAACGGGGCGGTGTACGCGGTGGATGGCAGCGCCTACGCCAGCTACGGTGGGGCCATCGACAACTACGACTTCCTGAGCGTGCAAGGCGGCGGGTACTACAACTTCTTCGGCACCATGGGCCCGCAGCAGGGCGACGTGGACGGCGACGGCAGCGCCGATCTCTTCGCCGCCGGCAGCGACTACTACAGCTACTACTACAGCGGCAGCTACGCCGCCGGGCTCTTCTACGGCGGCGCGAGCCTGGGTGGCGACCTGGCCCTGGGCGACGCCGACATCGTCTTCACCGACACCTCCGGCTACAATATCGTGCGGGCGCTCAGTCACCTCGACGTGGACGGCGACGGCCTGGCCGACCTGTTCTACGGCGATCCCATGGGCAGCATGGGCTACGGCTACTCCTGTGGCTTCGTCAACGCCTTCCTGGGCAGCTCCCTCGGCTCCTCCGCGTCGCTCTCCCTGGCGAGCGACAGCGACATCTACTGGTGGGGCAGCGACAGCTACGACTACCTGGGCACCTCCCTGGGGGGCGGCGACCTGGACGGCGACGGCTACGACGACCTGCTGCTGGCCGCGGACGGCACGAACGAGGGTGGCCAGTACTCGGGCTCGGTCTTTGTGATCTACGGCGATGTGAGCTCGGTCTCGACGGACGAGGTGGAGAACGTCTACGACACCCAGTTCTACGGCGCCGCCATCTCCGGCTACCTGGGCGATCCGGCGGTGCCTCAGGTGGCCGACTTCGACGCCAACGGCAACGCCGACCTGGTCGTCAGCAGCGCCTACCAGGAAGAGGTCTACGTGTTCCTGGATGCGGCCATCTTCCGGGGCGATGTCAGCGTGGCCTCGGCGGACATCACCATCGCCGGGGACGGCGCGGACTACTTCGGCCAGCAGTTGGCCAGCGGCGACCTGGACGGCGATGGTCACGACGAGCTGCTGGTGGGCGCCCCCGACAGCCTCTACTACTCGGGCTCCGGAGCCAACGTTCCCGGCGTGGTCTACCTGTTCAGCGGCGCCAACCTGACCAGCGCCACCACCCTGGCCTCCGATGCCGACGCCAGCATCCTGGGATCCTCCGTGGCCGACTGTTTCGGCTTCACCATGACCGTGGGCGACATCTCCAATGACGGCGTGGACGACCTGCTGGTGGCCGAGACCGGCTACGGCTACGGCCGGGGGCGGGTCTGGTTGTTCGAGAGCCCCTGAGACCGTTCAGCTGGCCACGAACTGCCTGCCATCCTCGCGGCAGATCAGCTGCGCCAGGTGCCGCCCGGAGAAGATCACACGCGGCAGCCCCCCGGCCGGCTCCAGCCACTGGCCCACCAGGTAGAAATCGCGCAGGCCGGGCAGGGTCTTCTTCAGGGAGCGGCCGATCATCTCGGGTACCGGGGCCCAGCCCTGGTAGCTGGCCTTGTAGAGGTGGGTGTAGCGCATCCAGGTGGCCGGTGTGGCCACGTCGCAGACCTCCAGGTTCTCGGCGATGCCGCCATAGCGGCGCTCCAGGAGCTGGATGACGGCCCGCGCCGCGCGGTCCTTCTCCTGCTGGTAGCGCGGGCGGTCGTCGCGGCGCAGGTCGGCCCAGTGCTGGTGGTCGTGGGTGCGGATGTGGACCACCACCGCGGTCTTGCCCGGCGGGGCGAAGCTGGGGTCGAAGTGGCAGATGCGGGCCACCATGCAGGGGATCTCCTGGTCGCTGCCCAGGCTCAGGGGCCGGGGGAAGCAGAGCACCGACTTGTGGGCTTCGCCCTCGAGCTGGCGGGCGATGCCCAGGGAGACCTGCACCAGGGCCGGGAAGACCGGCGCCTCTGCGAAGCACTGCTCCAGCTGCGGCGAGCGGTAGCGGTCCTGCAGCAGCTGACGGACCGTGTGCTGGGCGTCCATGGCCGCGATGACCAGGTCGCCCGCCAGCTGGCTGCCGTCTTGCAGCTGCACGCCGCGGGCCGCGTCCTGCTCCACGATGATGCGCGCCACGGGCGTCCGGTAGCGGATCTCGCCCCCCAGCTCCAGGTAGCGCCGCTCCACCACCTGGGCGAAGCGGGCCGAGCCCCCCATGGGGTAGCCGGCGGAGCGCAGGTTCATCCAACCCAGCGAGAAGATGAGCCCCATGACCGAGAAGTGCTCGTGGCGCGGGAAGATCAGCTTGAACATCTCCCGCAGGTGGGGACTGCTGAAGCGCTGGGCGTACTGGCCGATGGTCAGCTTGCGCCACCTGCGCACGAAGAAGAGCAGCGAGAGGTTGGTGGGCAGGCGTGGCAGCAGGTCGAAGAGGCCGATGAGCTCGCGGGGCTTCTCGATCATCAGGGGCAGGCGCGCGACCTGGGCCACGGCGCCCGTGAACTGCTCGATGACGGCGGCATCCTCGGGGGCCAGGCGCAGCATCTCCTGTCGTAGGCGATCCACGTCGTTGTAGACCGTCAGCACCTGGTCTGCGCGCTCGATGCGTACGAAGTCCTCGGGGTCGATGAACTGCAGCTGGTCGAAGTCCACGACTTCCCGCAGCACTTCGTGGAAGTTGAGGGAAGGCGCGGAGCCCGGCAGCCAGTTGGTGGCGCCGTCGAAGGTGTAGCCCTTGCGCTGCCAAGACACGCTGACGCCGCCGGGGATGGCGTTCTTCTCCAGCACCAGGGTCTGGTAGCCGCAGCGCTGCAGGTAGCAGCCCGTAGCCAGTCCGGCGATGCCGCCGCCGATGATGATCGCGCTTTGGCGGGATTGCGGGCGGTCGGGGCGGGCGGGCATGGGTGCACCTAACGCGATGCCATGTGATGAGGGCTCGGAGGTGCGTCGTGGAAAGCTGGAACATCACCCTGGTGCAGATGCAGGCCACGCCCCGCAGAGAGGAAAACCTGCAGCGGGCTGCGCTGGCCCTGGCCGAGGCGGCGCGGGACAGCCAGCTGGTGGTCCTGCCCGAGCTCTTCTCATGCTCCTACCAGGTGGCCGATTGGCCCGCGGCGGCCGAGTCCGTGCCCGACGGTCCCACCTGCGCCTTCTTGCGCGATCAGGCCCGGCAGCACGGCATCCACCTGGCAGGGGGCAGCCTGCCGGAGCTGCGCCAGGGCCGGGTGTACAACACGGCCACCTTGTGGAGCCCGCAGGGCGAGCTGCTGGCCCGCCACCGCAAGGCGCATCTCTTCGACGTGGACATCCCCGACGGCATCACCTTCTTCGAGTCGGAATTCTTCGCCGCCGGAGACGAGGTGACCGTCGTGGACACCCCCCTGGGCAAGCTGGGGCTGGCCATCTGCTTCGATGTGCGCTTTCCCGAGCTGTTTCGCGTCATGGCGCTGCGGGGCGCCGAGGCGGTGCTGCTGCCCGCGGCCTTCAACACCACCACCGGCCCGGCCCACTGGGACCTGCAGCTGCGCTGCAGAGCCGTTGAGAACACGATCTACCTGGCGGGCTGCTCCACGGCCCCCCACCCCGAGGTGGAGTACCCATCCTGGGGGCATAGCGCCTGGGTGGATCCCTTTGGCGAGATCCTGCAGCAGGCCGACCGCGACGCCGCCCTGGTGCGGGGCCGCTTCGATCGCGCGCGCCTGCGCCAGGTCAGGGCGGCGCTGCCCTTCCTGCAGGCGCGACGGCCCGATGTCTACGGCAGGGCCTGGCTGGAGGCTTGAGCTAGCAAGAGGCGGCGAGGGGCTCGGCGGACTCCAGGACCTCGCGGGCTTTCTGGTGCAGCCAGACATCGGTCGCCATGCGCTGGTCGGCCTCCAGCTCGGAGATGCGCCCGCGGATGCGCTGCACCATGCGGGTGACCGCGGCGCGGCTCTGGCCGGCGCGGCGGGCGTACTCGGCCTTGCTGCCGGCCTGCATCAGGGCCGTCAGGTAGCGCTGGTCCTTGCTGGAGAGCGGACAGCTGGCGACCACCTCGGCGTTGTCGTCGGGGGCGGGAAGGCTGCCCAGCATGCTGCGGCTGCAGTCGCGGTCGAAGGAGATGATGGCGTCGCGCTCGCGCAGCTTGCGACGCACGGCGCGCCCGACGCTGCGATCGGTGATGGTGCGCACATAGGCGTAGAGCTCGGGCAGGCTGTTGCCGCGGAAGCGGACCAGGGCGCCTGTCATCAGCTTCAGCCCCACCTCGGAGACGGTCTCTTCCAGGTCGGACTCCGTCAACAGGTTCAGGTAGCGCTGGCTACGTAGGCGCCGTGCCCGGTTCTCGACGTACTTCAGCACCTGGAGCTGGAAGGCTCGAGCCTCTTCGCTGCGCCGGTTGGCGAGCAGGTGCTGCAGCTGGCTTTGGAAATCGGCCATAGGCTAGAATCCGTTGGAGATCTTCCTCTGGTAGCCTTGGCCGCCGTCGGTCAGCGGGCAGGTCTGCTGCGTTGCGTCCCCCGAGCAGGGTTCCCAGGAGAGACCATCTGGGCTCGCTGGGGCCTCGAAGGACACGCCGATGCTGGACAGTGCCAACAAGAGATATGCAACCAATCCGGTCATACGGTCATCTCCTCGTCTCGTAGGAGGGCGAGATCCGGGTCGTTTTCGATCCGGTGTTCCAGCTCGCGGACGAGCTGGTGGGGGAAGGAGCTGCGCACCTGCAGGTAGAGCTCGCGCGCCTCGTCGATCTCGTGCAGGGCCAGCAGCGTGCAGAGCACATTGCCGAGGTTCTCTGCGCTGTGTTGGCGCTCGAAGGCCCTGGAGAAGTAGTCCAGGGCTATCTCGTAGTGGCCTTGCAGGAAGGCCGCTACCCCGCGGTGGCGCTCCACGGACGCCAGGTTGGCCGCCAGATTGGGGCCGCCCAGCTCCATGGCGGCCTGTTCCTGCGCTCCGGCCAGGCGCGCGGCTTCGGACCAGTCGGCCACGCTGGGATGGGCCGCCACCACCTGCAAGGCCGACAGCATCATCACGCGATCGATCAGGCCGCGGCCGTGGAAGCGCGCGATCAGCTTCCGCGTGGCGTGGGCGTCGAATCCGGGCGCCTGGATCTGCTCCCCGATGCGCTCCATGGCCTCGCGCTGCTCCGGATCCACTCCCTGGGCGGGCGTCAAGTAGGCTTGCTCGTCCGCCGCTTGCAGGATTCGGTCGAAGAGGGCTTCGAGGTTCATCAAATCAGAGCCTGTCGGGGCTGCCTGGCCAGGTGCGTAGACATAGTGCGCCGACCTGCGGCGCTGTTGCCGTGGAGACGCAGATTTACCTCAAAAAAACCGGGCCGTCCGGTATTTGATGACAAAATCCTGGTGAAAACGACCGTTCAGTCGGGTTGAAAGAAAATGGTGCAACATTCCTGCGGGCTGAGGGCTCCCAGGAACAGGAGGCTGCCATGAGCGACCTGTTGTTCTTCATGCTGGTGGTCGGCGGCTGGGTGCTGCTGCAGGCCGTGATCCTGCCCAAGCTGGGCGTCCCCACGTGAATGCGACCTGGCTGCGGCGGTGGATCCGCCGGCAAGAGAGACCGCGAGCGGGGCTGAGCGCGGGGTTGAGCGCGGCTTGCGCTGTGTCGCCTACTTGCAGGCCGCGCAGCTGCAGCTGAAGCTGGCGTCGTCCTCGTACTCGTGGGAGCTGGCGCTGCAGCTGGTGTGGATATCGTCGGGATCGTTGTCGTCGCTGGCGGCGTCCACGCCCCAGTCGCAGCTGACCGAGTCCAGGGTGCTGCTGGTGCCCTCCAGGTAGGCGGCGCCGCCCAGCGAGGCGCTGTTGCCCTCCAGACCGTAGCTGCCGGCGCTGCTGTCCTCGCAGAGCAGGGAGGAGCGGAAGATGTGGGCGCCACCCCCCGTGCCATCGCCGGCATCCACGGTGTTGGCCTCGAGCAGCGTCTCGTAGAGCTCGGCGCTGCTGGTGTCCAGGTGGATCCCCCCTCCGCTCTGGGCGGCCAGGTTGTCGCTCAGGATGGTGTCGGTGAGCTCCAGGGTGCTGGCCTCGACGCCCAGGGCGCCGCCCACGTCATCGCTGATGTTGGACTCGCAGCTGCTGTCCACCATGACCAGGTCGCTGGACACCTCGGCCCAGATCGCGCCGCCCCCGTCGTCGGTCTGGTTGTCCGTAAAGCTGCTGAGGGAGAACTCGGCGTCGCTGGTGGTCATGTACACCGCGCCCCCGTAGCCGTGCTCTGCCGTGTTGCCGCTGAAGCTGGCGCTGGAGCTGGTGAAGCTGGCGCCGTCCATGCCGATGGCGCCGCCGTCCAGGTCGGCGCTGTTGCTCTCCCAGGTGCAGCCATCGTCGGTCCAGCGTGCGCGCGAGTCCAGCGAGAGCGCGCCACCGCCCTGGTAGGCCTGGTTGCCAGTGAAGCTGCTGTTTTCGGCGTCGGTGGTGCCTCCCTCCTGGGCCAGGGCGCCGCCCTGACCGGTGGTGGCCAGGTTCTCCTCGAAGCTGCTGTCGTCCAGCATGGTCAGCGCCCCGTCCATGAAGACCGCCCCCCCATCTCCGCCGTCGGCCTCGTTCTGGTAGAAGTAGCAGGAATCGACCCAGAGATCGCCGTCGATGACGACGAGGGCGCCACCGTCGGTGACGGCGCTGTTGCCGAAGAAGGCGCTGGATGAGACCGTCAGGTCGCCGTCGTCGACGTGGATGGCCCCGCCGTTGTCGGCCTGGTTGTCCGTGAAGGCGCAGGCCTCCACCTCGAGCGCCAGCCCGCTGACGGCGCTGCGGATGGCGCCGCCGTCCGCGCCCGAGACCGCAGCGTCTTGCATAGCCAGCCCCGAGACCAGCAAGCTGCTGGCGCCGCTGGCAGCCTCGATGATGAGGCTGGCTCCATCTCCGGACAGGATGGTGCTGCTATAGCCGTAGGGACCCTCGATGGTGACGTCGGCGCCGCTGACGGACAGCTCCACGTACCAGGTTCCGGGGCACAGGTTCAGGGTGCCGCTCTCGGTGATCTCGTAGCTGGCGGGCGCACCGGCCGTGCCGGCTCCCAGGCTGCCGCTGACGTCGCTGCCCAGCCCGCTGGCGTCGCTGTGGAAGCTGGCGTAGCCCGTGCCATCGGTGTTGCCGTCGCAGTCATTGTCCGCCAGGTCGCAGAGCTCGTCCGCTGCCGGGTTGATCGTAGCGTCGCTGTCGTCGCAGTCGAAGGCCGTCCCCCCGCTGGCGTCGGCCACGTAGCCGCTGGGCTGGGCGCAGGCGACGAGTGTGTCCGTGCTGTCGCCGTAGCCGTCGCCATCCACATCTGCGTACCAGGTGGTGGCTGTCTCGGGCGGATCCTCGTCCACGTCGCCGTCGCAGTCGTTGTCCAGGCCGTCGCAGAACTCTTCCGCGTCCGGGTTGCTTGCCGCGTCGCTGTCGTCGCAGTCGAACTCCACGCCATCGTCGGCGCCCGCCACGTAGCCGCTGGGGGCCTGGCAGGCGTCGGTGGGGGCGGTCTCGTCACCGAAGCCGTCGCCGTCCGCGTCCGGGTACCAGGTGGCGGCATCCTCGGCGTCGTCTTCATCGGCGGTGCCGTCGCAGTCGTTGTCGAAGCCGTCGCAGATCTCGGCGGCGTCGGGGTTGATGGCGGCGTCGCCGTCCTCGCAGTCGCCCCCCAACGAGACGTGGCCGCTGGGGACGTAGCAGGCAGTCACGGCGTCCAGGCTGCGCCCGTAGCTGTCGCCGTCGTCGTCCGGATACCAGGTGGCGGCGTCCACGGCGTCGTCCTCGTCCACGTCGACGTCGCAGTCGTTGTCCACGCCGTCGCAGCTCTCGCTGGCGGCCGGGTTGGCGTTGGCGTCGGCGTCGTCGCAGTCGCCAGCGTAGTCGGCGGCCACGTAGCCGCTGGGTTCGCTGCAGGCGTCCAGGGGCAGCGCGCTGTCACCCCAGCCGTCGGCGTCGTTGTCGGCGTACCAGGTGTCGGCGTCGCTGGCCTCTTCATCCACGGTCTTGTCGCAGTCGTCGTCCAGGTCGTTGCAGGTCTCGATAGCGGCCGGGTTGACCTCGGCGTCGCTGTCGTCGCAGTCGCCGCCGGTGGAGACATAGCCCTTGGGGGGATCGCAGCTCCATAGCGACGTGGCGTCATCGCCGTAGCTGTCGCCGTCGGTGTCGGCGTACCAGGTCCCGCCGTCGCTGGCCTCCTCGTCGATCTCGTCGTCGCAGTCGTCGTCGATCTGGTTGCAGGTCTCTTCGGCTCCGGGGTGGATCGAGTCGTCTGTGTCGTTGCAGTCCCCGCCCTGGGCCACGTAGCCGGTCAGGGCCTGGCAGCGGATATCACTGCTGTCGTCGTCGCCGTGGCCGTCGCCGTCCAGGTCGGCGTACCAGGTGGGGGCGTCGCTGGCCTCTTCGTCGATGGCGCCGTCGCAGTCGTCGTCGGCCTCGTTGCAGCTCTCTTCGGCCTCGGGGTTGACCTGGGGGTCGGCGTCGTCGCAGTCGCTGCCGTCCGCCACGTGGCCCTCGGGTTGCTCGCAGGCCGCCGTGCTGGAGTCCTGGTCGCCGAAGCCGTCCGTATCGGCGTCGGGGTGCCAGGTGAGGGCGTCGCTGGCGTCCTCGTCGATCTCACCGTCGCAGTCGTCGTCGCCCCCGTCGTAGCGCTCCGGCGCGCCCGGGTTGGTCTGGGCGGCGGGGTCGTCGCAGGCTTCGGCCACCTCCGCCGAGACCCAGCCGGAGGGCGCCTCGCAGACCTGCAGCGCCCCGCTGGCGTTGGCGCCCCAGCCATCGCCGTCGCTGTCCGCGTACCAGCTGGGCTGGTCACGAACATTGGGATCTTCATCGTCCACGAAGCCGTCGCAGTCGTTGTCGGCGCCGTCGCAGACCTCGGTAGCGCCCGGGTTGATGTTGGCGTTCGTGTCGTCGCAGTCGTTGTCGGTGGAGTAGCCATCCTCGTCCTGGTCGTAGACCGAAGGGCCGTCCCCGCCGGTTTCTTTTTGCGAGGGATTGCAGGCCAGAGAGGCGAACAGCGACAGCAGGACGATGGGTCGGCGCATGGGTTCTCCACGGACTGACCCTCCAGTATGACAGTGAAGGGGTGGAAGACAAGCGCCGGACTGCACTGGACGAGCTTGCCTCTGGGCGCCAGTCGTGGCAATGCTGTGTGTGGAGCGCCTGCCTGCGGAGGAAGTGATGGCCAGTCTCGTGGTCCGGGAAGCCGGCCGCCCGGAGAAACGCTGCGACCTGGACCGGCAGAGCCTGGTCATCGGTCGTGAGCGCCGGGCCGGGCTCTGCCTGGCCAATGTCTCGGTCAGCCGGCGTCACGCCAAGATCGTCAACGGTGAGCACGGCTTCGTCATCGAGGACCTGCAGAGCCGCAACGGCGTGCTGGTGAACGGCCAGGCGCAGCAGCGCGCGCGGCTGCGCACGGGCGATCTGATCCAGATCGGCAAGTACCTGATGACCTTCTACGGAGACGAGCGCACCCAACTGGACCACCGCTTCAACGGCAAGCCCCTGGCCGATATCCCCCCCATCATCGGCGTGGGAACGGGGGATGGCGACACCGGGACCTTCACGCTCTCGCCGGCCATGGTGGCCAAGCTGCGCGATTCATCGCTGCTGGTGGAGGGTGCCCGCGTGCTGCGCGAGGAGGATGGATCCCAGGTCTGGGTGCCCGGCAGCAAGGGGCTGATCCTGGGCAAGGGGGGCCATATCGAGACCTCGGGCTTTCCCTGGTTCGGCAAGGTGGCGGCGGTGGCCTGGACCGGAAACGCCCACGTGCTGCGGCGCCTGGGCAAGCTGGGGGTGGTGAGCGTCAATGGCCAGGCCGTGACTGAGAAAAGGCTGAATGCCGGGGATCGCTTCCAGGTGGGGGGGAGCAGCTTCAAGTACGAGGTGGTGGAGGGCTGAGGGGCCTCCAGCAGCGAAGCTCAGTCGGCAGGACGCCGAACCACCACGACGATGGACTTGTGCTCCGGGTAGCTGAGCTCCTGCTCCAGCGTCAGGCCCGCGTCCAGCAGGTTGTCGCGCAGCGTCTCCAGGCTGCCCTGTGGAAGCCGTCCCAGGTACTGCAGGGCCACGATCCTGCCGCCGGGCTTCAGGGACCGGTGCACGCTGTCCAGCATGCGGCGCTCCTGGGAGCCCTCGTTCCGCCGGTGGTTGCAGAGGAAATCGAGGTGCGCCATCAGCGCCAGATCGATGCTCTCGGGTGCCAGGCGCACGTCGTCCGGAGCGCTGTTCACCACGCGTACGTTCTGGTGCGGATTGCGCGTCGGGGAGAGGGCGCGGGCCTCCACCAGCAGGGTGTAGGTGGTCTCGATGTCCACGGCGTGGACCACGCCCCGCGGCCCCACACGCGCCGCTATCGGGAAGGTGAAGAAGCCCGAGCCGCAGCCTATGTCGGCCACCGCCATGCCCTCCTCCAGGGCCAACAGCTCCATGAAGCTGTCCAGATCCTCGTGGCGCGTCTCGTCCAGGGCCAGCACGGCGTTGCGTTGATGAGGCGTGAAGCTGGCCCGCAGGGCCTGCTCCCGTTGCCCTGAGAGCGCCTCGCGCTCCGCCGCGGTCGCTTGGGGCGCTCCCGCGGTGGCGGCCTGCTGGAAGCGGGCCGCGGCCTGCTGGTTGGCGATGCCTATTCGCCGCTGCAGCTGGGGATCGGGATCGTGGAGGTTGCGGGCACGGTAGGGGTAGAGCTGGCTGCCGAGCCGGATGGCGGTCCAGCGCAGCGCCAGGGGGCTGTTGGCGCGCCCCTCGCCGTAGAAGTACGAGGGGGGAGGGGGGGGATCCAGGCGACCGGCCGCCTCCAGCAGCGCCAGCTGGAGGTCCAGCGTCTCGTCATGCGAGACCGCGCGCAGGCTGGGACCGCCGCAGTGCGCGCTGGGGATGGTTTCCTCGCCGGGCAGCAGGCGCCGCCAGGAGCCCGCGGCGGGTGGCAGGGGGGCTGGGGTCTCGGCCAACTGCGTGGAGCTGGAGAGGGGGTTCCTGCGCGTCAGCAGGCTCTTCAGCTCCACCGTGGCCTCGTCCAGGTGCGGTAGGCCTCTGCGGATGGACAGCCAGCGATGGGCTGCCGAGAAGCGCACGTGGGGCTGGGCCTCGGGAGGCAGGGCGGCCAGGAGATCGCCACTGATGGCTTCGGCCGCGCTGAAGGAAGCCTGCACCCAGATGGCCCAGAAGAGATCGACGCAGCGTTCCGCGGCCTGGGGGTCGGCGTCCAGCGCCAGGCGGATCCGGCTGGGGATGGCCAGCGCCCGGTCGATGGGATCCTGGGCCGGCTGGTCGGCGGGGGGGGGGAGGGGTGCGCCCTTGGCCAGGACAAGGGGCGGACATGCCAGCTCGCCTGAAAAGGCGCAGAGGCGCAGCGCGGTGGGCAAGCCGCTCGGCCGCCTGGGGCTGACCGCGGCCAGCGCCGCGGTCTGCAGACAGCTGCCATAGGCGGAGCCGGCCTCGGTGACTCCGGCCAGGCAGCAGAGCCCCGCCTGCTGCCAGGCGTCCTGCTGCGCGGCCTCAGCTGCGCGCTGCTGCGCGCAGAGGAACAGCTGGTCCGCCCCACAGCCTTCGAGGACGGCCGCCCGCTGCGAGCGGGTGGCGCCCTCCCACGGCGGCGCGCCCAGCTGGGGCAGGGTCAGCTGGCCGACGGGCGTGGCCTCTTCGGGGGCCTCCGGCGGGTCCGGCGGGCTGGCGGCGGGCTGGCTGGCGGCGGGTGGGCTGACGTCATCCGGACCGGTCTGGCACGCAAGGGCTGCCGCCAACAGGAACGTCAGCAAGATCGGGCCGCGGGGGGAACGCCAGCAAGACATGGGATGGCTTGTCGTCTACCACGAGCAGGGGCTGCGGTTCTATTGCATATACCCCAGCGCCTCCAGCTGCTCCCGCTGCTGGGGGCTGAGCTCCACCTGGCCCGCGCTGCGACCTTCGTAGGCCAGCGGGTCTTCCGCGCCGGGCAGCTCGTCGCCCACAGCGCGCCAGCGCCCCTCGCCCTCTACTTGGCGCACATGGGCGTCCACCGGGGCCAGCTGGAAGCGGGCCCCGGCCTCGAGCTGGGCCTTGCGACCCAGCAGCTGACCCTGCGAGACGATGAAGCCCTCGCTGCCCAGGCGCTGGGCCTGCAGGTTCTTCCAGGGCTGTCCCAGCTCGCGCCAGAGCAGGAGCTCCAGGGCGGCCAGGCGCGCGGGTTCCAGGGCAGCCAGGTCCTTGCGCTCCTGCGGATCCTGCGCCAGGTGGTAGAGGCTGCGCCGATCGCGGGCCAGGTCCACGTCCAGGCGCCAGCTGTCCTGGTACAGACCCAGGCGGTTGCTCTTGAAGCGGCTGGTGTCGGCCACCAGGGGCCGTTGGGCTTGGCTGGCGGCCTGCTCCAGCGGCAGGCCCTGGGCGCCGGGCAGGCTGCGGCCGAACCAGGAGGCGATGGTGGGCGCCACGTCGTGCAGGCCCACGGCGCCCTGCACCACCTGACCGGCTGCCACCCGGGGGCCGGAGATCACCAGGGGCACCTGCAGCTGCTCGGGGTAGAGGCTGTGGGCGTGTCCCCAGCTGCCGCGCTCGCCGAACTCCTCGCCGTGGTCCGAGGTGACCACCCAGGTCACCTGGCGGCCGGCCTGGGTCAGGGCCTGGCCCAGGCGCTCCAGCTCGCTGTCCACGTAGCGAATGGCCTCGTCGTACTGGGCCACCTGGTGCGCCAGTTGCTCCTCATCGAGGGGGTGCTTGCGGTGCCAGGCGTAGGTGCGGTAGCGCGTGTCCGTCTTGAGCGGGGCGCGGTCGAAGAGCGTGTCGTAGGGCGGGGGAGGGTCGTAGGCGTAGTGGGCGTCGTAGAAGTGCAGGAAGAGGAAGGCGGGCTTGTCCTGCGGAAGCTGGCCGTACCACTCCAGCGCGCGCTCCACCACGCGGCTGGCGGGCACCTCGCCGGCCAGGTTCTGCTTGGAGGTCTTGATGCCGAAGTCCTCGAAACTGTCGAAGCCGCGCTGGAAGCCGTACTTGGAGCTGACGAAGAGCGTGGCCACGGCTGCGCCCGTGGCGAAGCCTTGGGCGGCGAGCCGCTCGGCCAGCAGCGGCACCTCGGCGGCGATGCCGATGTCGTCTTCTACGGCGCCGTGGGAGGCGGGCAGCCAGCCGGAGAGCAGGCTGACGTGGGAGGGCAGGGTCCACGGGGAGGGCGCGCGGACGTGGACGTAGCGCGGGCCCGCCGCGGCCAGCCCGTCGATGAAGGGCGTGGTGGGGCGCTGGTAGCCGTAGCAGGAGACGTGGTCGGCCCGCAGGGTGTCGATGCTCACCAGCAGCACGTCGGGGATCGCCGGATCCCCTGCAGGGATGGGCTGCGGTTGGCAGGCGGCGAGGAGGGTGAGGGCGGGGAGGGAGAGGGACATGGTTGCGCGGGGGAGGGGGGAGGTTGTCCTGGTGGTCGTGGTCGTGGTCGTGGTCGTGGTCGTGGTCGTGGTCGTGGGGGTGTTGGTGGCTGCCC
>CAYVQL010000246.1:0-17460 GCA_964454135.1 uncultured Enterobacterales bacterium
CCACTTCATCCAGGCGCAAGTTCTGGACGAGCACGGCGCACTGGAGGTGGAGGTTCACGTCGAAGCGTTGAAGGACGGCCAGACCAAGTGCCAGGACCACCTGACCGTTCCGTTCTCCCAGTGGGACGAACCCGAAGAAATGAGCCTGACGACCGCTCTGTCCATCTCCGAAGGCATCTCGCTGGACAAGCTGGAGAGCTCCTTCGAAGACACCCTGGCCCTTCAGACCGTCACGGACGAGACGGGAGGGAATGCAAGCTACGTTCTCTTGAGAGACCTGCTGGGAGATGTGCTCGGAGTCTACGAGATCGATAGCCCCATGGCTGCCGAGGTCGTCAGCCAGGGTAACCAGCCGATCACCACCTTGAACGCGGCGGACCTGTGGCAAGGGAGCCTGATCGTCATGACCGATTCTGCCGTGGATCTCCATAGAGCTGTTCTGCTCCGCTTCGATCCCCTGGGAGGGGCTCTCGAGAGTTCCTACGACACGACCGATTTCGCTGGTGACTACGACGGGGAGATGTTGCTGCACAACAAGTTCTACATCGACGCCAACGGCGCTGTGCACGCCCTGGATTGGCGCTACAGGAAAGCCGGCAAGCCAGCCTACAGCACCAACATGGTCGAGATCTCGTTGGACGAAGAGACGCTGACCATCCTGGAGGTGGTGGAGAGGTTCGACTCCGCAAACTGCACCACCGAGTCGGAATGCGACTACGGAAATGCCGTGGGACTGAGCTCCCAAGGATACCAGGGGCAGCGCCTCCAGGTCGCCACCTTTGCTATCGACAGGAGCGCGGAGGGGGGCGAGAGCGAGCTCGAGAGGAGCTTCTTCGTCGCGGGACTCCCCGGGGAGGAACCCCGATTCATCTTCATTCGGTCCGGATACGGCGCAGCCGCCCTGAGCGACTCCTGCCTGGCTTACTACCCCGACATGCAGGTGATCGAGCTGCCTGATCTGCCAGACGCCAAAGCCGCCATGGACTTCCTGCACGATGCTGGCGTGCGCCAAGTGGGAAGACACGAGTACCAGATCAGTGTCCTCAGTCTCGGTGGTGGCGACCGCGAGTCCTTCGTCAGCTTCTACACCCTGCAGGTCCCGCAGGCCCCAATACCCGCCGAGCCCGTGCAAGCCGAGCTCGTCTGTTCCTCTGTGCTGGACGAGAAAACACTGTCGTACGGCAACCTCTACACCCTACCGCACGATCGTTTCGATCCCCAGTTCTCCATCACCTATGTGTTTCCGGGCGCGAGCGACGGACCGATCACGGGCTACAGCGGACAGCCCGACGAAGCTGGAGGGTGCGAGGTGGTATTCGTCCAGACGGTGGGCGAATCGAGCGGAGCCGCTCCCTATCAGGACAAGTGGATGGAACCGATCAGCGCGGGCGACCTGGTGGGCTCGGAGGCCACGATGAAGGTGGCCTATGATTTCGACCTCCTTGGAGAGGTAGCGAAGGACCTGGGGCTCTTCTTCTGAATTCCGGCCTTGGTCATCGTTGCGGGAGCGCCGGGGCATCCGAGATGCCCCGGATGTTCATTCGGCTTTCAAACCTGGCATTGTATCGGTTGGCCGAAAGGACGACCGAGCCCTGAATTCCCTCCCTCGGGATGCCGGAGTCGCAAGCGATCCGGGCCTGAGGATCGCGCGGCGAGGGGCGGCTTCGGTTCCGATCCGAGCGGTGCGACAACTCCGGATTTCATGGTGTCCCGCCATCGTCACCCGAATGGGCTCCTGCGTGCCCTGGTGCCAGCCGCGGATCCTGCATCGCCGCGGCACCCAACAGGCGCGCCAGCGCCAGCGACGGCGCACTGCGGAACAGGGCGTTCAGCAGGCCATCCGCCAGTCGCAGCCCGCGCCGTCCGAGCAGGCGCTGCGGATCCAGGCCGGGGCCCAGCATTCCCGCGGCGTTCTTCCAGCTCACCAGGGCGGAGGCGCCGTCGGCCATCAGGCTGATCATCAGCTGGTCCAGCTGCGGGTTGGACTGTGCGCGGCTCCAGAGAAGGTCGAAGGCCGCAGGATGGCGGCTAAGGGATTGCATGGCCGCCGAGGCGCGCAGCTCGGGCAGCAGCTGCCGCTTCAACACGGCGCGGTACAGCCGCACGCTGCGCTCGGGTGCGCCGGCAGCGTCCAGCACGGCCCGCGCCGCCAGCTCGCCGGACAGCAGCGCGTTGGCGATGCCCTCCCCACCCAGGGGATCGCAGAGGGCCAGGGCGTCTCCGGCCGGCAAGAGACCCGCTGGCAGCCGGGGCAAGCTGCCGTCCGAGAGCGCCACCGGGCTGCCGACGAGGGGAGAGATGCGCCGGGCCTTCTCGAAGCGACCTCGCAGACCGGGCAGCTCCCGCAGGCAGCGGCGGAAGGCGGCCGGCAGCTTCTGCGACAGGCGCTGCCAGCCCAGGCAGCCGAATCCCAGACCCACATTGGCCCGGCCCCCGCCGAGGGGGAAGATCCAGAGGTAGCCAGCACCGATACGGGGGTGACAGTGCAGCTCGGCGCTCGAGCTCAGCTCGGCGATGCCCTCGTAGTAGGCGCGCAGGCCCAGGCCGTGGCCGTTGCTCAGCCTGGGCAGGGGATGCAGGCCCCCGTGCAGGCGCTGCAGCGAGCCCGTCGCCATGACGGTGACGGGGGCCTTGATGATCAGCTCGGCGCCTCCAGGACGACGAGCCCGCACGCCGGTCACCCTGCCGCCGACCCGCAGCAGCTGCTGGGCGCTGACGCCCTCCTCGATCTGCGCACCGCTACGCTGCGCCTCGAGACGCAGCTGCTGGTCCAGCTGCCGGCGGGGCAAACAGATGCAGGGCGACCCCTGGAAGCGGCCTGCACCGCTGGGCTTGCCATTGGGGCCCCACCAGCGGAAGCTGCGCACGGGATGGCCGGCCTCGCGCAACAGATCATCTTGGCCCAGGCGCTCCAGGGGCGCCAGGGCCTTGGGGCTCAGGCAGTCACCGCAGCACTTGTCGCGGGGAAAGCGCGCGCGATCCAGTGCCAGCACACGCAGCCCTGCCCGGGCTAGGTGGCTGGCGGCGCTGGCTCCGGCCGGTCCCAGGCCCAGCACGACCGCGTCCGCCTCGCAGTGCGCGCCAGCCCGCCCCACGATCGCTCAGGATCCGGCCAGCGCGCGTGCGAAGGCGGTGCAGCTTGGGAAGCGCTGCTCGGGCCGCTTGGCGAGGGCTCGCAGCACGGCCTCCTCCACGAACTGCGGCAGATCGGACCTCAGCTCCCGCAAGGGGCGAGGGGGGTCGTTGGCGTGCATCTGCAGGAGCTGCCCGATGGCGCGGTGCTGGAAGGGACGCTGCCCGGTGAGGGCCTCGTAGGCCACCACGCCCAGCGAGTACTGGTCCGAAGCTGCGCAGACCGAAGAGAAATCCATGGCCTGCTCGGGCGACATATAGGCCAGCGTGCCGCCCATGGCGCCGGTGCGGGTCACGCTGTCGCCTGCGGTGGAGCGGGCGATGCCGAAGTCCATCACCTTGACCACGCCTTCTGTCGTGATGAAGAGGTTCTCGGGCTTGATGTCGCGGTGGACCACGCCTTCGGCATGGGCCGCGTCCAGGCCCGCGGCGACCTGGAGCATGCAGTGCTGGGTGTCGGCCAGCTCCATGCCCTTCTCGATGAGCTGCCGCAGCTCGGTCCCCTCCAGGAGCTCCATGGTGATGAAGCGCTGCCCGCCGTGTACGCCCAGGTCGTGCACACGCACGATATTGGGATGGGCCAGGCGCCGGGTGAGCTTCAGCTCCTGGCGGAAGCGGGCCAGCTGGGAAGAGGACTGGCTCGGTTGGTTGAGCACCTTGAGCGCCACTTGCTCGGCGAGCTCCAGATCCAGCGCGCTGTACACCGCGCCCATCCCGCCTTGGCCCAGCATGTGTTCCACCCGGTAGCGGCTGGCGACCAGCGCGCCTGGAGCGATGACCGCCATTTCTCCGGACTCGGCCTGCGTGGCGAGCTCCGATTCCGGCCTGGTGAAGGCGTCCATGGTCGCTTGGCTGTCGGGTAGCAGGGAAGCGCCACGAGGGGGTGGGACCATGGTGGGCGCCGCCCCCTTGGGGAGATCGCCGCCGAGCGAGGCCATGGTGGCCTCTGCTGGGACGGACATGGGAGCCGCGGTGGGCGCCTCTGCGGGCAGCGGGGGCAGCGATGGCAGCTCGGGAAGGGGCGGGAGCTCCTCGGAGGACAGGGGCGGGCTCGCGCTGCCCAGCTCCATGGGCGCGCTGCCGTAGTTGCGACCGTGGGCTGCGGCGTCTTCGGCCATGATGCGCTCGTCGGCCTGGGCCTCGCGCTTCCAGGCTCCCAGGTCCAGCTCGTTGCGCAGGGCCTCGGTGCTGCGAGGAAAGGAGGCGTGCAAGGCCTGGATGATCTCGGCTGCCGAGCGCTTGCGGTCGTGCCGGGCGTAGAGCCGGGCCAATCGCACGAAGGCCTTGGCTTCTGGGCGGGTGCGCGGAGGAGCGGCCAGGAAGGGCCCCAGCAGGTGGTCCAGCTCGAAGCGCAGGTCGTCTTCCCGCGTGGCCACGCCGGCGGCCAGCACGCAGGCCTGGCGATAGGAGGGGTGCTTGTGGGAGACCAGGAACAAGGACTCCAGTGCGAGTGGATCTTGCCGTGCCGCCAGCCAGGTCATGGCCGCCTGCATGGGTCGTCCGGCGGCCTGCAGGCGTTGGGCGGCCTCGGCGTGCTGCCCAGCCGCTTGCGCGGCCAGGGCGCCCTCCAGGGCCGCGTCGAGCCCGTCGTAGAGGGGCAGGGCCCGGATGATGCCTACGCTGCTGGCGAAGCGGGACAGGGCCCGTAGGGTGGCGCGGCGTACCGTGCCGGGATCGGCTGCGCTGGGCTGTTTTCCCAACGAGGCCAGCCCGGGAACGCGCTCTCCGAGCCGCTGCCTGGCGGGCCTGGTCTCCAGGCGCTGCGCCAGGGCGCCGTACCCCTCGCGGCGTAGGGCCTGTGCTGCCTGGCCCGCAGCTTCCGCTGCCAGGCAGACCTCGACGGCGGCGCGCAGCGCGCCGGCGTTGGCCAGCTGGGAGGCGGCGTGGCAGGCCAGGCTGGCAGCCTGCTCAGCCAGGATCCCGGGCCGCCGCAGCTCGGACTCCACCAGGGCCAGGGCGAGCCAGCCGGCGTCGCCCTCCTTGCCTCGGTCACGGAGCGTCTTGGCGGCCTTCAGCGCCGCCCCCACCAGCTGGGGATTGCGCTCGCGAGGGCTGCGCGCGCGGGGGATGGTGCTGCCCCCGGGCTTCAAGCTTCCTCCAGGTTCATCTCGCCCAGGCGCTGCTTGAGCAGCTCGGGCGCGTTGGCGGCGCGCAGGGCCTCGGTACGGTCGATCAGGCCGTCTCGCACATAGCGGAAGAGGCACTGGTCCATGCTCTGCATGCCTGTGACCTCGTTGCTGCCGCTCTGCAGGTAGCCCTCGATCTGGTGAACCTTGTTCTCGCGGATCATATTGGCCACGGCGATGCTGTTGAGCAGGATCTCCAGGGCCGCCACCCGACCCTCACCGCTGGCTCGCTTGCACAGGAACTGGGCCACCACGCCCCGCAGCATCACCGAGAGAACGCCGCGGGCCTGCTCGCGGGCAGCGCCCGGCATGGCGTCGATGACGCGGTCCACCGCCTTGGAGGCGGAGTTCGTGTGCAGCGTGCCCAAGACGAGCACGCCTGTCTCGGCGGCCTGCAGCGCCAGAGTGACCGTCTCCTCGTCTCGCAACTCGCCCACCATGATGACGTCGGGCGACTCGCGCAGGGCGGAGCGCAAGCCATCTGAGAAGCTGGCCACATCGCGGTGGATCTCGCGCTGGGTGACGATGCTGCGCAGGGGACGATGGACGAACTCCACAGGATCCTCGAGGGTGATCACGTGGCGCTGGGAGCTGCTGTTGATCTGGTGGATCATGGCCGCCAGGGTGGTGGTCTTGCCGCAGCCCGTCGGCCCTGTGACCAGCACCAGGCCGTTCTGCAGCTCGGTCAGGCGGCGTATGGCCCGCGGCAGCATCAGCTCGTTCAGGGTGGGCAGCCGATCTGGGATGACGCGGAACACCGAGGAGATCCCTTCGCGCTGCACGAAGGCGTTGGCGCGAAAGCGCCCCGAGTCGTCCAGGGTGTAGACGAAGTCCAGCTGCTGATCGGCTTCCAGGCGCTCGCGCTGCTCAGGGGAGAGCACCTGGAACAGGAAGCGGCGCGCCTCGGCGCGGCTCAGGGTGCGAAAAGGCAGGGCGACCAGGTCGCCGTCGAGGCGCACGATGGGGGGCTTGCCGGCGTGCAGGTGCAGATCGCTGCCCCGTTGGTCCACCACCACCTGCAGGAAGGAGTCGAGCAGGGCCATCGCTTCAATCGTCCATGGGCTTCATCTTCACTGCCCAATCTCGGCCACGCTGCCCTTGCCGGAACGCTCGATCAAGGTCTCGAACTCCTTCTTGCTGCGGGCCTTCATATAGGCCGTCTCGGCTTCTATCCGTCCAGCCTCGTACAAGCCCAGCAGCTCGTTGTCCATCAGCTGCATGCCTTGTTCTCGGCTGGTGGCGATCACGCTGGGCAGCTGGTAGCACTTGCCGTTGCGGATCAGGTTGGCCACCGCGTCGTTGTTGAGCATCACCTCGCAGGCCAGGGTGCGGCCCTCGCCGTCCGCCCGCGGCAGCAGGTACTGGCAGATGACGGCCCGCAGGCTGCTGGCCAGCATGGAGCGCACCTGGTCCTGCTGGGTGCTGGGAAAGACGTTGATCAGGCGGTCCAGGGTGGTGTCGGCGGAGACCGTGTGCACGGTGCCGAAGACCAGGTGCCCGGTCTCGGCAGCGGAGACGGCGAAGGAGATGGTGGGTAGGTCGCGCATCTCTCCTACCAGCAGCACATCCGGGTCCTGACGCAGGGTGGCCCGCAGCGCGGTGGCGTAGGAGGGGGTGTGGGTGCCTATTTCGCGCTGGTTGATCAAGCTGCGCACCCGAGGATGCACCACCTCGATGGGATCCTCCAGGGTGATCACGTGGCGCGCGGAGTTGCGGTTGATGGCGTCCACCAGCGCGGCCAGCGTGGTGGACTTGCCCGAGCCGGTGGGACCGCCCACCAGCACCAGGCCGTTCTTCAGCTTGTCCAGGCGGTGCACGACATCGGGCAGGCCCAGCTCGTCCAGCGAGGGCAACTTGCCCCGGATCAGACGGAAGACCGCGGCCACGCCGTGCAGCTGGTGGAAGACGTTGACGCGGAAACGCAGCTGGCGGGCCTCCAGGTCGTAGGAGAAGTCCACGTCCCGGCGAGCCGCCAGCTCGGCCAGCTGGTGCGCGCTCAGCACCGGCGCCAGCATGGCCTCGACCTGGTGAGCCTCCAGCAGGCGATCGTCCAGCGGCTCCACGCGCCCCATGCGCTTTGCCGTGGCCGGACTGCCAGGCGCCAGCAGCAGATCGTCGAAGCCGCGCTGGGATACGGCGGACAGGTAGCGATCCAGGGCCGAGAGGTCCTCGGTGTCCAGGCCCATATGGCTGCCCCGCAGCTCCCAGAGCTGCATCAGGCGGATGGCCAGGGAGCGCACCTCGGGGTCGGGATCGATGGCCATGGGGGCGACGTGGTCCGCTACCGAGCGATCATCCAGCAGCTCCAGGCAGCGCAGGGTCCCCGCCCTGACGTCGGGATCCTTGGAGGCCAGCAGGCGGGCGATGACGGGGGCCGTGTCGGGGGCCCGCAGCGCGCCCAGGGCCTCCAGGGCCGCCAGCTGCATCTCTGGCTCCCGCAGCGCGATGCGCACCAGGTAGGGACCGGCCCGCGGGTCTCCCATCTCGGCGATGGCCTGCACGGCCCGCTCGCGCACCCACCAGTCGGCGTCGTCGCTGGCGGCCTGCACCAGCGCCCCCAGGCCCTTGGGAGACTTGAGTCGGCGCAGCACGTCCACGGCAGTCAAGCGCACCGGGCCGCGAGGGTCGTTCAGCAGGTTCGCGAAGTGGGGTAGCAGACGCTGCCCGGCCAGCTCCACCAGGGCGTCGGCCACGCGCTCACGCACCCACCAGTCCTCGTCGCGGATCATCTCGAAGAGCCGTGGCCAGAGCCGATCGGTGGGATCGCTCGTCTTGCGGGCCACATCCACCGCCAGCCGGCGCACGGTGGCGTCGCGGCTGCGCAGCAGCCACAGGATGGTGCGTGCGGTGTCCACCTTGCCGGAGGTGCCAAGCTGGGCCAACAGGTCGGCGGCGCGGGTGCGCACATCCAACAGGCGATCCTCGAGCGCGTCCACCACCGGCGGCAGCACGGCGTCGCTGCCGATGGCCTCCAGGGTGTCGAGGATGGCCAGGCGCACCACCTTGGGGGACATGCGCAGCTTGCCACGCAGCAGCGCGATGACGCGCGGGTCGTCGAAGCGGCTCAGGCCCTGGATGGCGGTCTTGACCACGGCCAAGCGCGAGGAATCCAGGCAGGTCGCGACGTGGTCGAACCACTCGTCCACCGTGGCCAGGGCGGAGAAGGACTTGACGATCCCTATGACCAGCGCCTCGTCGTCGTCCTCCAGCAGCCCGGACAGGGCTTCCAGGGCGGCGTCGCGGTTGCCGGCCATGAAGCGCTCTTCCCCCAGGTAGCGGATGATCTTGCGCTTCTCGGTGTCGCTGGCCACAGGCAGGGCGCTCACCAGGGTGGGGATGGCGTGATGCCCTGCGATGCGCACCACCACGTCGATGGCCGTGCTGCGCCCGACGAAGCCGGAGAGCGCCATCATGCGGGAGAGCTCGGACAGGGCGGTCTTGCCCCCCACCTTGGCCAGAATCTGGGCGGCGGCGTTGCGCAGCGAGGGCTCCGGTTGGCGCAGCAGTGCGCAGAGCTCCATGTGCTCTGCCGGGTCGTTGACCTTGGGCAGCACCGAGGTGAGCGTGTTCCGCAAGACCGGATCGGCGGCCTTCAAGCGGCGCACCAGCGGCAGGAAGAGCGCCCGATCCCCCGAGTTCTCCACCAGCGTGCCCAGCAGGGTGCAGCGCAGGTGGTGCTGGGCCTGGTCGCCCCTGCGCCCCTCGATGACGCCGAGCACCTCGAGCACGTCGGCGGCGGGCAGGCTGCCGGCGGCGTCCGCCAGGGACTGCGCCTCGGCTGATCCGTTCAGAGGTCTGCCGCGAAGCCTGCCTGCTATTCGGAGTCCGTTCATCTGCCGCTCGGGGAAGCTTGCATGATAGCCGAATCCAGTTCCGGCGTCGCGAACACTCAGGCGGGCTCGCCCGCGACCCTGAAGCGCTCCAGATCGTAGCGCTGGATGTAGTGGCTCAGGGCGCGCGGGCTCAGGCCCAGCTGCTCGGCGGCGCGCTTCTTCTTCCAGCCAGCGGCCTGCAGCGCGTCCAGCAGCAGCTGGATCTTGTAGCTCTCCAGTGACGCGTTCAGGCCCTGGTCTTCGTGCCCGCCCTGCGGTGCTGGCGCGCGGTCACTCAGGATCTCGCTGGGCAGGTCGGCCTCGGTGATCTCGTCTCTGCCCGCCAGGACGGCGGCGCGCTCCAGCACGTTGCGCAGCTCGCGCACGTTGCCCGGCCAGGCGTAGCGCTGCAGGGAGGGCAGCACCTGGGGCGAGATGCGCAGGTCCGGGTTGCCCAGACGGTGGCCCAGGCGCAGCAGCAGCTGGCGCACCAGCTCAGGCAGATCCGCGCCCCGCTCGCGCAGTGGGGGTACGGCGATGGGGAAGACGTTGAGTCGATAGAACAGGTCGGCGCGGAAGCTGCCCTCGGCCACCAGCTGGCTGAGGTCGCGGTTGGTGGCCGCCAGCACCCGCACGTCGACTGCGATCACATCGCCGCTGCCCACGCGGCTGAAGCTGCGCGTCTCCAACACGTTCAGCAGCTTGCCCTGCTGGGAGGGCGGCAGGTCGCCGATCTCATCCAGGAAGAGGGTGCTGCCATCAGCCAGCTCGAACTTGCCTGTGCGCGAGACCTCCGCACCGGTGAAGGCGCCCCGCACGTGGCCGAAGAGCTCGCTCTCCAGGAGATCCCTGGGGATGGCCGGACAGTTGACGCGGATCAGGGGGCGTTCGCCACGCGGGCTACGGCCGTGGATGGTCTCGGCCCCCAGCTCCTTGCCGGCTCCGCTCTCGCCCAACAGCAGCACCGTGGTGGTGGTGGCGGCCACCTTGTCCACCATCTCCACCACCTGCTCCATGGTTGGCGAGCGAGCCACCAGGCTGCGCCCGGGCTGGGCGTCCGTAGCCTGGGAGCGCAGGTAGCGATTCTCGCGGCGCATGCGCGCCGTGTCCAGGGCGCGCTCGGCCACCAGGCGCAGGCCCTCCAGTTCGAAGGGCTTGAGCAGGTAGTCGAAGGCGCCCAGCCGCATGGCCTCCACGGCTCCGCTGACCGTGCCGTAGGCGCTCATCACGATCACCTGCAGCTCGGGGTGCAGCCTGCGCGCCGTTCGGAACAGCTCGATACCCGAGCGTCTGGGCAGCCTGACATCGGTGATCAGCAGGTCGAAGCTGCGGGCTGCCAGCAGCGCTTCCGCTTCCTCCGCGCGCGTGGCCGTGACCACCTGGTGCCCCTGCTCGTCGAAGAGCGCGCGCAGCAGGCGCAGCAGCTTGACCTCGTCGTCTACGATCAGGAGCCGTGCCATAGGGACCGCCTTTCTAGAGCAGCTGGGGGAGGGGATCCCCTCCACTGCGTACGCCCCAGCCTGCGCTGCGCGCTACTCCTCCCTCTATCTCGCGGGCAGTAGCAGCGAGACCTGCGTACCCTCTCCCAGCTCGCTGGACAGCTCGAGCCGGCCGCCGTGCTGCTCTACGATGCGGCGGCTCAGGGGCAGGCCCATGCCGATGCCCGCCTCCTTGCGGCTGAAGAAGGGCTCGAAGACGCGCTCCAGATCCTCGGGGTGGATGCCGTCGCCGTTGTCCAGGATCTCCAGGAGAATAAAGCCTCCTTTGCCCTGTTCGCCGCGGATCTCGATCTCCCCCTCGCAGTCGGGCAGCGCCTCGGAGGCGTTGGACAGCAGGTTCACCAGCACGCGGTAGAGCAGGGTCTCGTCAGCCATGCAGCGCAGGTCTTCGGGCACCTTGAGCTGCGTATGAGCGTCGCAGCCCGCCCGGCGCACCTCTTCCATGGCACGGCGCAACAAGGGCAGCAGCTGCAGCTCTTCCAGTTGCAGATCCAGGGGGCGGGCGTAGTCCAGCAGCTCGCGCACCAGCTGGTCCATGCGCGCCACTTCCTCGATGACGTCGTCCAATGCCTGGGTGTTGCGCGGATTGCGGCGGCGCACGGTCTCCGCCGTGCCGCGAATGATCTGCAGCGGGTTGCGGATTTCGTGGGCCAGGCCGGCAGTCAGCTCGCCCAGCACGGTCAGGCGCTCCTTGCGCAGCAGCTCTTCTTGCACCGTCTGCAGCTCGTCTCGGGTGGCCTGCACCTGGGCGGACAGCTCTTCGTTGAAGCGCTCCACCCGCTCCACCAGCTCCTGGCGCTCCGCCAGCGTGGCGCGCAGCTGACCCGTGGTGCGCTCGATGCGGGACATCATGGTGTCCAGGGCCCTGGACAGCGTGTGCAGCTCGTCGCCCGCCGGCTGCTCGGCGTCGGCTGGCAGCCACTCGCTATCGCGCAGCCCCTCCGCGATGCGGCGCAGGCGCCGCAGCACCAAGCGCTGGGTGACCAGGTTCACCATGCCGGTGACCAGGACCAGCAGCAGCAGGGAGAAGAGGGCGCCCCGCAGCAGGGTGCGCAGGCTCTCCTGCTCCAGGCGCTGCTGGGGCTCGGCGATGTGCACAGCCGCAGCGCTGGAACCTGGCTGGGCGGGCAGCGTGACGTCCAGCACGGGCAGGCCCTCGTGCTCTCCCAGGGCCCAGGCGAACTGGGTATCGCCCGCGAGCACGCGCTGGATCTGCTCCTCGTCCCAGCTGCGACCGATGCGCTCCGGATGGGTGGAGGCCAGCACCACCCCTCCATCGTCGAGCACCATGATCTCCAGCTGGGGCTGGCGCTGGGCGAAGCGCGCCAGCAGCCCTCGCGAGCTGGCCAGGTCCGCATGCTGGTCGCCGGCGATCTCCTCCACCAGCAGGTCGCCCATACGCTGCAGCACCTCCAGCCGATTCTGCAGGATGCTCCTGCGCTCCATCCAGGCGTCGGCCACCATGTAGGCCAGCATGGGCGCCAGCACGGCCAGCGCCACCAGCGGGGCGTACTTGAAGCGCAGCGACAGGGCGTGGAAGCGGTTTGAGAACCTCACCGCGCCTTCCTATCACGCGCTCAGGGATTCTCAGCCTTTTGGGCCTCGATCCAATCCGCAAATGCCTTCAGCGCTGCCTCGTTGCCGCTGGGCTCGAGCTCGGAGTCGTAGCCGAAGTCCTGGCCGGCGTGCTCCGTCAGCATTTCCTCGCCCGAGGAACGGCAGAAGGGCGGGGTCTCGGCGTCCGAGAGGAACTCGTGCAGCAGGGCCAGCCCGGCGGGCTTGTCCGCTTTCAGGGCCTCCTGGATGATATCCAAGCTGTCGAGGGGGATCTCGGCTTGCTCGTAGCGTTCCTGGAAGCTGGCTGCAGGCTGCACCTCCCCGTGGTCGTGCCCGTCGTGCTCCCCGTGCAGGTGCTCGTGCTGGTGACCATTGTGGCCATAATGCTCGAGCTGCTCATCACCATGGCCGTGGTGATGGGAGTGGGTGGCGGCGCCCAGGTCGCCGAAAGTGGGTTGGTCGGGATCCGCGGCCAGCGAAGAGGCCGCAAGCAGCTTGCCGCCTTGCCAGAAGAGGGCGGTGCAGGCCAGCACCACCAGGGTGCCCACGGTCACATGGCCCAGGGCCTTGCCCTTCTCCTCGGCGCGCACCAGGTAGACCGCCAGACCCACCAGCAAGAGCACCACGCCGTAGAAGGAGACCACCGTGGGCCCGCTGGGCAGGTCGCCCCACCAGGACAGGCCCAGGCCCACCACGGTGACCAGCGTGCCCGTCAGCCAACCTATGATCAGCTGGCCGCGCAGGCTGCGTGTCAGCAGCATGGCGATGATGGCGGGGGCCACCAGGAAGACGAAGACCAGCAGCACACCGGCCACCTTGACCGAGATGCTGATGGTGAAGCCGAAAGTGACGTAGAAGAAGAAGTCCCAAAGGCGTACGTTCATGCCCTTGGCGTAGGCGCCGGCGGGATCATCGGAGATCTGAAGGAACTGCTTGCGGAAGACCCAGTGGATGGCGCCCAGCGCGGTATAGGCCACGCCGGCGGTGATCACCTCGGACCAGCGCACCCAGAGCAGGCGACCGTGCATGATGTTCACCAGGTGCTCCACGCCCTGGGTCTTCTGCACCACAAGCACGGCGACCGCCGCGGTGATGGCGTAGACCAGGCCGATGAAGGCCTCCTGGGGGATGCGCTCGTCCTTGAAGCGCGACATGGCGAAGATGGCGGCGCCGATGACCGTGAAGGACAGGGCGAAGATGAACGAAGCTGTGGACTCGGTGTCGTGGATGCCGAAGAGGATGCCCACCGTGGTGCCCAGGGCCGCGATCTGGGCCAGGGAGAGGTCCACGAAGATCACGTGGCGCCGCAGCACGTGCAGGCCCAGGTAGGAATGTAGTCCGACCAGGATCAGGCACTCCACGAAGGGGGCCATCATAATGGTCCAGAAGTTGCTCATGGGACAGTTCCTTCAGAAGAAGCGCCGCCTCCCGCGCCGCGCGTCGGCGGCGGGGAGGGCGTGGGATGCGTGGACTAGAGCTGGCCGACCTGGCGGTAGGCCTCCACCAGCGAGGAGATCCAGATGTCGAACTGGTCGAAGAAGCTGTCCATGCCATCTTGCCCGCCCACGGCCAGGCCGGTGATGACGGGAACGGCGCCGGACTTGTCGGCCACCAGCTTGACCTTGGCCACGTCGAAGTAGCTGGCTGCCAGCATCACCTTGATGTTCTCTTCCTGCATCTTGTTGATGATGCTGGAGATATGCCCTGGCGAAGGGGGCAGGCCCGGCTTGGGCTCCATATAGGCCACGATCTGAAGCCCGTAGAGGTTGACGAAGTAGTCCCAGTTCTTGTGGAAGGCCACCAGCTTCTTGCCTCGCAGGGGCTGGGCCTGCTTCATCCAGCCACCCAGCGAATCGGAGAGCGGCTTGCCCTTGTACTGCTGGCTGTCCAGGAAGCTGTCCAGCTTGCCGCTGGCGGCCAGCTTGTGCAGGGTCTTGCCGCCCAGGATGCCCACCAGCTCGGCCCCGAAGCAGCGCTCGTAGAGCTCGTCGATGAAGCGGGCCAGGTTGGCGTCGTACTCGGCCGCGTGGGCCGGATCGACGCGCTTGAGGCCCACGGCGATGTTCTCGGCGATGGTCTTGCCGTTCAGGGGGCTGGTGTGCACGTGGGGGTTGCCGAAGATGTGCACATCGCCTTCGGAGCGCGAGACGCTGGCGGGCTTGTCGGCGATGGCCATGCCGGCGGTGACCGAGACGTAGCCGGCCTCGCCGCTGCGCAGGGCCGGGTTGTTGGCCTGGTCCACCAGGGCCGGGGCCCACATCTCCAGGTCCAGGCCCGTGGCCACGAAGAGGTCGGCTTCGGCCAGCAGCACCGCCAGGCTGGGCTTGGGCCGCACGATATGGGGATCCTGGTAGCCCTGCACCAGGTGGGTGACCTCGACATGAGAACCGCCGATGTACTCTGCGATGGGACCGTAGGAGGAGCTGGTGACCACCACCTTGAGGGCAGCCAGGGCGCTGCCGGGCAGCAGCAGGCCCAGCAGGAGGGTCAGCAAGGGGAGGACGCGCTTGAACATGGTGATACTCCTGTGAACCTAGTATTTCTCGTGCTTGTGGGGGCCGGCGGCCCAGTCGATCTGGAACAGGATCCTGTGCTCCACCTGGTCGTCCAGGCCCAGGGTGTACCAGTACTCGCCGCGCAGGTAGACGAACTCGCTCTGCCAGAACGTGACGTAGGGCGTGGCCCGCCACAGGTCTTCGCGCACGAAATCCTCGATCACGCCGTCGGCGTTCTCCCAGCCGGTGCCGGCGACGGGGCGCACCCAGTCGCCGCGCAGGCCGATGTACCAGCTGGGGCCCAGCTGGGTCTGCAGGTAGGAGTAGGCGCCGATGCCCCGTTGCCAGGTGTGGCCGGGGATCTCCTTCTGCAGCAGGTAGCCCTCGGAGCGCCAGATGAAGGACCTGTATTTGGCCCGCTCGAGGGGGCTCCAATAGAGAGTGAGATCGGCGCCCGCCACCATGGTGGTGCCCCAGTCGCCGTCGACCATCAGGGGCTCGTAGTCGGTCGCGTATGGGTCGGCGCCCCGATCCAGCGCCTCCTCGGCGCTCTCGGTGTAGGGCGCCGGGTTGTGCCAGCCGCCCATGCCCGACAGGCCCAGCTGCAGGTAGGTGTTCTCGTTGAGATCCCAGTAGTTCTTCAAGCGCGCCATGGCGGCCGGCCGCTGGAAGCTCTCCCCCGAGAAGAGGGTGGGATTGTCGCCGTCGAAGACGTTCAGCTCCAGCTCCAGGGCGTGGGCCCAGAGCTTGGGCATGAACCACTTGACCTGCACGCCGTGCGCCGTCAGCCCGCCGTAGCCCAGCAAGAAGACCGCTTCGGGGTAGTTGGTCTGGTCCAGATCGTGCTCGTGGTGGCGCTGCACCTCGCCGAAGTGGGGACGGAAGCGGCCCACGGTGAAGCTCATCGAGGGCACCACGCCCGACCAGGTGATGTAGACCTCCTCCAGGTTGACGGGCGCCTCCGGGTCGGGGAAGAGCTCGAAGGCCACCTTGGCGAGGGAGAAGGGATCGAGCACCGACTGCATATGCACGCCGAAGGCCCGGATGGGCATGCCCGAGCCCTCGGGCGTGCCGGCGCGCAGGTCCTCGTCGATCAAGAGCTGGGCGAGGAAATCGCCGGCGATGGAGATCTCGGGATTGGTCTTCTGCATGGCGCGGCCGGCGGCGATGAAGGTGCGTTCTTCTGGTGCTACCTCCTCAGGGGGCGCGATGGCGGCCATCTCGGCCTTCTCGATCAGCTCCTGCAGCTCGTCCTCTTCGATACGGGTCTGCAGGGATTGCAGCTGCTCTTCCAGGGCCTGGATCCGAGTCTGCAGCTCGTCCGCCTCGCTCTGCTCCTCTTCTGCTGCGGTCTCCTCTTCGACCTGCTGGGACCAAGCGGGCGAGGCCGCCAGGCCGAGGCCGAGCGAGGCGATGGCGGGCAAGGATCGTTGTCTCATTTCCCTTCTCCGTGAGCTGCTGGTTCCATCTGCGGGGCGTGCGCCACAGCAAGTCTCAGGCCAGCACGGGGCGCCGACCCGTGCGTGGCGCGCAACCGGCCCTGCAAGGCGCCGTCTCCTGGAGCGGGGCTTTTCGGCCGGACCAGTGGGCGGAAGGTCGGTACTTACGCTGGCCGGAAGTCCTTTTCGTTCCCCTGCCCACAGACGCCCTGGCCAAGCCCCCCCAACTGGGCGAGAATGGCAGGGCCATGGGCCCTGCACTGACCGTCTTCTCCAAGGAGCTGCGCGAGGCGTTCCGCGACGCCAACGTGCTCTTGTACGCCCTGGGCTTCCCCTTGCTGCTCTACCCGCTGCTGATCTGGGGCGTGGTGCAGCTCTTCGTGCTGGAAGAGGGCGTGCTGGAACGGCAGCCACCCCGGCTGGACGTGCAGGGGCCGGCTGAGCTCGGTCAGCCGCTGTTGGCGCCACCGGTCGAGGTGGCCCAGGGTGGCCTGGAGGCTCTGGCGCGCGATGAGATCGACGCGGTGGTGGAGGTGGAGCGCCGCGGCGAGGCTTCCCACGTGGCGCTCTGGTGGCGCTCCACCCGTCCCCGCTCGGAGCGCGCGCGCCAGCTGGTGGAGGAGCGTACGGACGAGCTGCGCCTGCAAAGGCTGGAGGCGCTGGCCACAGAGCGCGGCTTGCCAGTGGACGCCCTGCAGCCCTGGACCATCGAGCTCATAGACGATGCGCCGCGCCAGGAACTGCTGGCGCAGGTGCTCTCACGGGTGCTGCCCCTGCTGCTCTTGACCGTGCTGGTGCTGTCTGTGGTCTACCCGCTGGTGGAGGTGCTGGTGGGGGAGCGCGAGCGCGGCACGCTGGAGACCACCCTGGTGGCCGCCGTGCCCCGCTGGACGGTGGTCGCCGGCAAGCTGCTCTGCGTGGTGACGGTGGCCTTGATAGCGGTGGCGGGCAATGCGGTGGCCATCGGGGCTACGCTGGGCTCGTTGCTGAACGACCTGGCGCCGCTGCGCGTGGCCGCCGCCAGCCTGCGCCCCCTGCCCATCCTGCTGGCCATGGCGGCGCTGGCCCTGCTGGGCCTGGCCCTGGCGGCCTGGTGCGGGCTGGCTGTGCTGCCGGCGCGCTCCTTCAAGGCGGGCCAGAACAATGGCATGGTGCTGGGGACCGTGGCTCTGGCCCTGGCCGCCGTGTCCCTGGCCCACGGCGTGACCCTGAACTGGGGCCTGGCCCTGGTGCCGGTGATGGGCACGTCCTTGTTGATGCGGGGCGCCATCGCGGGGACCCTGGAGCTGGGGCCGGCCCTGCTGGTGCTGGCGCTGAACCTGGCGCTGATGGCGCTGGGCCTGTGGCTGGCGGCCCGCGTGCTGGCCCGCGAGGATTTCCTGTTCGGCGGGGCCTTGCCG
>CAYVQL010000247.1:0-17364 GCA_964454135.1 uncultured Enterobacterales bacterium
TTTTCGACGCTTTTCGGTCGAGAGGGGCCGCGGGGCTCGACGGGACCTGGCCGGTCCGCCATTCTTGGAGAGGCTCTTTCGTCAGGTCACCATCGGGGTTCGATCTTGCGCCTCATCCTCGTCTTCGCTGTTCCGCTGATCGCGCTGGCCTGCGACAAGGGTCGGGGCGGGAAGCGTTCAGCTGATGATACAGCTTGTGATACAGGACCGGCCGTCGACACGGATCTCGACTGCGACACAGGCCAACTCGACGACGACGGCGACTGCGTCCCCGCCGTCTGCGGCATCGGCACCTGGGGGAACCTGGAGGTGGACGAGAGCACGATCTATGTGGACATCGTGGCCGCGGAGGGCGGCGACGGTAGCGAAGCCGCGCCGTTCACGTCCATCCAAGCCGGGCTTGATGCGGCGGGGGATGCGGACGGCGGCCTGGTAGCCGTGGCGGCCGGGACCTACCCGGAGACGTTGGAGTTGGGGCGCTCGCATGGCGACGTGCACCTGGCAGGGCGCTGCAAGGAACTGATCGTCATCGACGCTAGCGTGGGGACGGAGAGCTCTGCGGGAATCGAGGTGGAGGTCCGTTCGTCGCGGGTGGAGGTCTCGGGAGTGACGGTGAGCGGGGCGCTCGCCGCGGGCGTGCGCGTCGAGTCCGGGACGCTGACGATCCGGAATGCGAAGGTGGTGGATGGCGAGTCTTATGGGTTCGGGGCCTTCCAAGGCGGATTATATCCGACCACGATAGTCGCTGAGGCCTGTGAGCTGTTGGGGAACACATCGGTAGGCGTTCTCGCCTATGACGCCGGCACCACGTTGACGCTACGCGAGACGACCATCCAGGACACCCGATCCGATGAGAACGAGGTTGGCTGGGGCATCGACGTCTATGACGGTGCGAGCCTGACCGCTGAGGCCTGCACCTTGTCGGGGAACAGCGGAGCAGGGATCATCGCCGTGGGATCTGATACCGAGGTCACGCTGCGCGAGACGAGCATCCAGGGCACCCACGCCGATGGGAACGGAGATGGCGGATTCGGCATCGATGTCTACGGTGGCACGAGCGTCGTCGCGGAGTCCTGCACGATCTCCGAGAACATGGGGGTGGGGGTCATCGTGGACGGTGCTGGCACCCAGGCCGCTCTGCGCGAGACGACCATCCGGGACACGCAGCCCAACGGGGCCGGAAAGAGCGGCTATGGCATCCAGGTCTCGGACGCGGCGAGCCTGATCGCGGAGTACTGCGACGTGGCGAGGAACGCCGGTGATGGCATCCTCGTGGTCGAGCCCGACACCTCGGTCGCTCTCCTCGGGACGACCATCCGGGACACCCGGCCCGACGAGAACGGAGAGGGCGGGGACGGTATCCAGGTCTCGACGGGCGCGAGCCTGGACGCGGAGGGCTGCGAGGTTCGGGGGAACACCGGCTCAGGCGTGCTCGTCGGCGGCTCTGGCACCTCGGTCACCCTCCGGGAGACTGTCATCGAGGGCACCCTGTCCGGCGAGAGCCGGGAATACGGGTATGGCATCAGCGTCCAGGATGGCGCGAGCCTGGAGGCCGAGGGCTGCGAGGTGCGGAGGAATACCGCCCTGGGTGTGGGCGCGTCCGATCCCGGCACCTCGGTCACCCTCCAGGATTCGCGGATCACCTCCACCATGCGCGGAGAGTTCTACACCGTCGGCGTTGGCCTTGGCCTTGATTCAGACGCATCTCTCGTGGCAGCGGGCATCGATGTCTCCTCGAACGAGGGGCCAGGGATATACGTCGTCAACGAAGACACCCAGCTCGTCTGCTCGGATTGCACGATCCGGGACAACCAGTTCGCCGGAGCGGTCGTGGCAAACGGTGCATCCTTCCAGCTCGCCGAGTCCCTCATCGAGGGCACTACCGAGCAGGAGAACATCGGTGGCGGCGTCGGCGTCTACGCCTGGCCCTGGGGAGGCGGCCCTCCGACCCTGGAGGTCACCGGCACCACCATCCGGAACAACCCCATCGCCGGCGTCTGGGTCTCCGGTCAGGGAAGCTATTCGCTCTCCGGCAACGCCATCCATGGAGGAGAGGGCTGGACCAGGGAGGGCATGACCAAGTGCGGCGATGCCGTCTACGCCCGGGAAGGTGTAACGGCCTGGGATGGAAGCTCGGGCCTGCTGCTGGAGAACAACGAGCTCTTGGACGGTCTGGACGCCGGGCTGTTCCTGGACAACGCCTCGGCCACGCTCTCTGGCAACAGCTACGCGGACAACGCCGTGGACATCGTCAGGCAGGGCGCGGACTGCGCCGCACCTCCAGACGGCTACGAAAACGAGGCCATCGGCTCCGCGGAGCTCTGCCCAGATTACGACTACGCCAACTGCGGGGACGAATTCTGGCTATACATGACGCTGGAGGAGCCTGAGATGGGCTACGACGCGGCGTTGATGAGCCCCGGCCTCACCGGCTCAGACGATCTGCGCTTCCCCGGACTTCCGGTCGCGCTCCCCTATGCCCTCGATCCCCTGCCGCTTCTGGCAGCGGCGCCGCGCTTGGAGCCGCTGGAGATCCATCCGCAACCGCTCCGGCGAGAGCGACCGCCGCATGTCCCCCTCGACGAGCCAAGGGCGCAGTAGGAGGCCCACCGTGTTCCACCTCCCCCGCAAGACGCAGCTTCCCATCCTCGCAGCGCTGCTCGTCCTCGCTTGCGACAGGGACAAGCGAAAGAAGCGCACGCAGGACGACACCGGCCAGGCTGCCGACTCCGGCCCCGACACCGAACCCGACTGCGACAGCGGCTACCTCGACGACGATGGCGAGTGCGTGCCCGCAGCCTGTGGCACCGGCACCTGGGGGAACCTGGAACTGGACGAAAGCACGGTCTACGTGAACATCGCGGCTGCCGAGGGCGGCGACGGCAGCGAGGCTGCGCCCTTCACGTCGATCCAGGCGGGGCTGGATGCGGCGGGCGATGGCACGGTGGCTCTCGCCGCTGGCACCTACACCGAGAACCTGGAGCTGAGCAGCGTTCATGCCGGCCTGGCGCTAAGGGGACGATGCGCGCATCTGGTGAGCATCGATGGCAGCGGGGGCGAAAAGAGCTCCGCCACCGTGGCAGTCGAAGGGGCAGCAAGCGAGGCATTCGCCATCTCCGGGCTCACCATCACGGGGGGACGCTACGCGGGGCTGCAGCTCAAGAGCGGTGATCTCGCGGTCGAGGACGCCACCGTGACGTCCAACTATCGCTACGGCATCCTGGCAGGGGACAACGCCTCCTCCGGGGATGCGAAGCTGGCGATGACGCGCGTGGCAGCCTCCCGCAACCTGCCGTTGGACGAACCGGTGGTAACCACCTGGTACGGCCGCGGGCTGCAGGCCCAGTACGGGGCCGAGGTGCGTGTGGTCGATTCCGCCATCGATGAGAACACGGGGATCGGGCTGATGGTCTACGACGCGGAGACCTCGGTGTCCGTGGAGGATTCCTCCGTCTCGGCGACGGCGGCCGATCCGTCCGGATACTACGGGATGGGAGCCGAAGTCCATGATGCCACGGTCAGCTTCACGGACTGCGTAGTGGCGGACAACGGCTTCGGCGGGGTCGCGGCCGAAGGTGGCGCTCTCCACCTCAGCGGCGTGACGCTCTCGGGTACGCAGGCCGGGCCGGAGGGGGCCGTCGGCGCCATCCTGGCGTGGGCTGGCGCCGAGGTGGCCTTGGAAGGCTGCACCCTCTCGTCCAACATGGACTACGGGATCTGGGTCGGAGAGGGCGCGGAGGTCTCCCTCACGGGGGTCGGAATATCTGGCACCCGCGTCAGCGGGCAGGTGGGCTTCGAGCACGAGGGCGACACGTACGCGATGGCGGCTGCCATCATGGCAAGCGATGGCGGGATCCTGCACGCCACGGACTGCACGCTCCAGGACAACGAGGTGTTCGGCGCCATGGTCATGGAGGTAGGAACCGTGGTGAACCTGTTCGACACAGACATCCTGGACACCATCACCTCCGAAGCACAAGGAGGGAACATACAATGGGCCAACGCCGTCGCGGTGACAGGTGGCGCGGTCCTGACGGCCGAAGGAGGTAGCTGGACGGACAACGCCGTCACGGGCCTGCATGTGATTGAAGGGGGCAGCTTCGCCGAGCTCGACGGGGTGACCATCTCGGGCACCTTCCCCACGCTCAACTCCTCCGACGGCAACAGCCTGGGTAACGGTCCGGGCATTGTGGTATCGCTGGGAGGGGGCGTTCTGGCCAAGAGCTGCGTCCTTTCCGAGAACACGCGCTACGCGGCCGCCTCCTGGGGCGAAGGGAGCTCGCTCACCATGGAGGACTGTGAGCTCTCCGGCACCCTGTCCTCCGACCACGACGATTCGCTCAGCTCCGGCTGGGGCGTCCTCGCCATGAGCGGATCCGCACTCGTGCTCACCGATTGTGAGCTGGAGGACAACCCGATGATCGCTGTCATGGTCGATGGTTGGGGCACTACGGCCCGGCTCGACGGCGTCACCATCGCCAGCACGCGGCATGCAGGAGATTTCTACACCGTCGCCGCCGGAGTCGTCTCCCAGAACGAAGCGACCCTCACGGCGTCGAACCTGCAGGTATCATCCACCGAGGGCCCCGCGCTCTATGTCGTAGGGGACGAAACCCACGCCACCTGCTCCGGCTGCAGGTTCCAGGACAACCAGTTCGCCGGGGCAATCGTGGTGGACAACGCCACGCTCGATATCGCTGACTCTCTCGTCGAAAACACCTCCGCTCAGGAGAACATCGGCGGCGGCGTCGGCATCTACGCCGACCCTCTCATCTCGGGATCCCCTCCCGCCCTCTCAGTCTCCACCACCACCATCCGAGGCAACGCCGTCGCTGGCGTCTGGCTCACAGGCCAGGGCAGTTACTCGTTCTCGGGCAACACGATCCACGGCGGTGAAGGCTGGAGCCGCGAGAGCCTGACCAAGTGCGGCGACGCGTTCTATGCGCGAGATGGCGTGACGGCATGGGACGGAAGCGCGGGCCTGCTGCTGGAGGACAACGAGCTCAAGGACAGCCAGGGCGCAGGCCTGTTCCTGGACAACGCCACGGCCACGCTATCCGGCAACAGCTACGCGGACAACGCCGTGGACCTCGTCACCCAGGGTGCGGACTGCGGCTCGGCACCCGATGGCTTCGACGACGAGGCCCTCGGTTCGGCTGAGCTGTGTCCCATGTACGACTACGCCACTTGCGGGGACGAGTTCAGGCTGGCCCTCGAGCTCGCAGAACCGAAGTCCGGGCACGGCGCGGCGTTGATGCGCCCCGGCCTCCCCGGTCCGGACGAGCCGCACCTCCCCCCGCTGCCGGTCGCGCTCCCCCATACCTTCGATCCGCTACCGCTCCTGCCTCCGGTCCAGCGCGGAGGGCTGCCGGAGGTTCGCCTGCAGCCACTCCGGCATGAGCCGGCGCCCCCGGTCCCCCTGGTCGCGCCAAGGGAGCATTGATGTGCTCTCCGTGCTCCGCCTCGACCGAATGACCCAGCTCCCCATCCTCGCTGCGCTGTTCCTCCTCGCCTGCGACAAGGACAAGCGCAAGAAGCCATCGACCGAGGACAGCAATCCAACCCACGACACCGCCCCCCCTCCTGACACCGAACCCGGCTGCGACACCGGCTACCTCGACGACGACGGCGAGTGCGTGCCCGCCGCCTGCGGCACCGGCACCTGGGGGAACCTGGAGGTTGACGAGAGCACGGTCTACGTAGACATCGCGGCTGCGGAAGGGGGTGACGGCAGCGAGGCCGCGCCGTTCACATCGATCCAGGCGGGGCTGGATGCGGCGGGCGATGCCGATGGAGGCATGGTGGCCGTGGCGGCGGGGACCTACCCGGAGATGCTGGAGCTGGGGCGCGGGCACGATGGCGTGCACTTGGCGGGGCGATGCAAGGAGCTGGTGATCATCGATGCGAGCGTGGAGGATGAGAGCACGCCGGGGCTCTCCATCCTCGCCATGGGGTCGGAAGTGGAGGTGTCGGGAGTCACGGTGAGCGGATCGCGCTACGCGGGCGTGCTCGTCGGTTCGGGGACCACGACGATGCGGGATTCGACGGTAGCCGGATGCGAGTACTTTGGCATCGCGGCGAGACTCCTGTCTTAGGACTGAGATTCGGGGCTTCTGGGGGGTGAGCGAGACGAAATAGCAGGCCCCCGCCAGAGCGAGTGGTGGATCGGCCCCCGGGATGGTAGGTGAGATTGGCACCGAACAAAAAACGCCAATATCGCCGACAGTTTGAGGAGCTGCCACAGCGCTGTTTCAGGGCTGCGTACGCAGCCCTGCGCCGCTCATCAAGCGGCGAAGATGGGGGGGAGAGGCGGTGTCCGCCTCGGATAGGGGGGGAAGAATCTGTCTTCCCCCCAAAAAAATGGCGCCGGTCATTTCCGCCGACACTGTCGGCGGAAATGGTCGGTGCCGTGAGATTTAACCTATTTCAACCAGGAACCCCGGAGGACCGATGCTCAATCTATCGAAACAGGACGCCCAGCACAAGGAGTGCACCCATGCGCCCATGGTCGCGGCCTGCCCCAGGTGTGGAACGTTCTCCCCCCGAAACGAGGTCAAGAAGCGCTTCTTCTGGATGCCGGATCTTGAGCAGCCCACAGTTTTCACCATCCATATGGGCTGCTACCTCTGCCCGGAGTGTCCGGAGGGATCCCGCTGGTTCGCCCTGCTCCCTCCAGGCTTCGAGGGCAGGGGGCAGTACACGCCCTTCACTGTGGACCTCGTTGTGGATCTCGTCCGCACATACAAGATGCCCTTTGAACTCGTGGCGGCTCTGGCCCGTGACAAGTTCAACCTGCCGCTGCTGCACGCCACGACCGTGATGGATTGGGTGCGGAACGCCGGTGACCGTGTCGATCACGCGGCCTGGCAGGCCAAGGCCTTGGAGGCGTTCTCGGGGCAGATCGCCATCGACGAGGTCTACGACAACGAATGGTGCCAGCTGAAAGCCACGGATCCCGTCAATGGCATGGAACTGGCCTGGCACCTGCACGAAGGCGCTCCGGACAAGAACTTGATCAAGGAGTTCCTGGAAGGCCTCGAGGCCGCCGGATTCACCCCCCAGCTCGTCGTCACCGATGGCTCCCCACTGTACCCCGGCATCATCGAGGAGGTCTGGCCCGATGCCGAGCACCAGCGCTGCGTCTTCCACTTCATGATGAACATGAACAAGCTGCTGGGCAAGGCGTTCTGGGCCCTCTACAACGCCATGCCCCAGCCCCCGAAGCGGGCCCGTGGCCGGCCGAAGAAGCGAGGTCGAAAACGAAAGGACAAGGAGAAGCGCAACAACCTGCGCAAGGCCCGCAAGGCGCGCTTCCTGGTCGTCACGCGGCAGGGCACGTCGAAGAACGGCAAGCCTTTGATGACCGAGGAGCAGGTGGCGACTCTCGAGGCGGCCATCGCCGTCTGTCCGGGTTTGGATGTCCTTCGCCGATTCGTCAATATGCTCCACGGCATCTTCTCACGAGAGACGGACAGCCATGAAGTCGCCGAGAAGAAACGTCAAGCCATCCTGCAGGATCCGGAGTTCCTGTCCATGCCCGTCCTCTCGAAGGCCATGGACAAGCTGGGGGATGACAAGCTCTTCCACCAACTCACCCGCTACCTGGACTTCGAGGATGCCGAGAAGACCTCCAACCACGTCGAGCGAGAGAACCGCGAGTTCCGGAAGCGCCAGAAGAGCTGCTACCGAATACGCTCCCTCCAATCCTTGTGCGCCCTGCTCGACCTGCTGTCCACTCGGCGTCCGATCACCGAACAACCGCGTAGGCTTCGCAGGAAGAAGCCCCCTTCTGTGGCCACAGCGGCCGGAGAGGAGGTGAAGCAGGCTGCCTGAGCACATGGCTGCGCTCTCCGAGCCCGTCTCCCCTGGGGGAGACGTGCGCCTTCAGGCTGAAGTCCCCTCCATGTAGAGCCCCAATGACAGGCACCGAGCCCAATCAGGTGGATATTGACTCGTCAAGAGATCTAGGTGACAGGAGTCTCCTCTCTACCGGCTCGTTCGGGGCGAACGACGCCGACCTGGTGCTGAAGGTCATCTCGCACACACTGGTGTGGGGTTTCCGCCACGATGTGCTGCCCAGCGAGTGGCGGCCGTTCACCATCAGAACCCTCCGCAACCTCTTGCTGCGGATCCCGGGGGTGCTCCGCACCCACTCCGGGCAGTGGTACATCCGCCTCGCCTCCTGGTACGCTCACCAAGAAGCATTCGCGGGTATCCGGCGTCGAGTGGACGCCATGGCCTTGGTCACGTAGCCGCCAGCTCGTCGACGTCGCATCCGACCCTGGGGGGTAGTGGGCCATAGAGCCCACGGCTTCCCTCCTTTTCAGGTCAATGTGGCCGCTCAGCCACCGTCCGCTCCCTCCGCGCGCTACACCGCCGTCGGATTCCGCTCAAGAGGCACTGTCTCAACCGCTGATGGGCACCTCAGGCCGCCAGGCGGCCGGGGGCACGCGGCCGGGAGCATTGGCCTGCAAGATCCGGGTTGAACTTGCGGAGCCGGAGTCGGGGTACGACACTGCGTTCATGCGCCCCGGTCTTGCCGCTCCAGGGATCCTGCACCTCCCCGCGCTTCCGGTTGCGCTCCCCCACGCCTTCGAGGAGGCACCGCTCCTGCCCTCGCCCCTGCCTTCGGAGCCACCGAAGCTGCGCCTGCAGCCACTTCGGTACGAGCCGTTGCCCGCGGCCCCCGCCTTCGCGCCCAGGGAGCATTGATGTGCTCTCCGTGCTCCGTCTCACCTACGGGAGCCAGCTCCCTATCCTCGCAGGGGCCCGTTGGCGAAAAGGGGGCAAACGAGCTGTGAGCTGTCAGCCATCAGCGGTCAGCGGTCAGCTCGGAGTCTACCCAGGAGAGAGGCCAACATTCGCTTCACCTCGGTGGTCCGGCCATCGAGGTTGGCATGGGCGTCGGAGTTCAGCAAACCCAGATCTCGCGCCAGAAGCAGGTGGTATTCGACCTCGCTGGCAGAGCCCATGGAGTAGTCGACGAAGCGCGCGAAGTCCTGATCCGTGTGGCGGCCACATCCCTCTGCGAGGTTCGCGGGGATCGAGACACATGCGCGCCGTAGCTGGCTCGTCAGGCCAAATCTCTCCTCCAAGGGGAATCTCGCGGTTTCCCGGTATGTGAGCAGGACGAGTTCGTGCGCCTTGTGCCAGACCTTCAGTCTCCGGAAATCCTTCATCTCTGCCCTCCATGCTCAAAACGCTGATAGCTGATAGCTGATAGCTGATAGCTGACCGCTGATAGCCCTCCGCGGGCTCTACGTGCCCCCTTTTTTCGAACGCACCCTCCTCGCAGCGCTTCTCCTCCTCGCCTGCGACAAGAACAAGCGCAAGAATCCCTCGACGGAAGACAGCGGCCCCACATGGCGTTGTTGCACGGCTCGGATCGGAACCGAAGCCGCCCCTCACCGCGCGATCCTCAGGCCCGGATCGCTTGCGACTCCGGCATGGCCCCGGTCATCCTCGCGGCCAAAGTGACCATTGCGCACCATGGAACAGGCCGTGTTTTTCGGGACGGACCCTCCGCTGGAGGGGCGTGAGGGCAGCAGCAGGCGCACGATGAGCCAGTTGAAGATGTCGCTGTACGGGCTACCGAGAGACGGTGGAAGAAGGCCACACCCACGGGGATCTCGAAGATGGCTGACGCCGCCGCTGGCGAGGCCCTCTGCCGCGCATAAGTGGTCCCCCTGACGCTCAGCCCCCCCAGTTATGCGCGCTTCGAGGCCCTCTGCCGCGCATAAGTGGTCCCCCTGACGCTCAGCCCCCCCGGTTATGCGCGCTTCGAGGCCCCTTCGGCTTTTTTGACGCGTCGTTCAAGTTGAGCGGATGCGGTGGGTCGCCTCATCGTCGCGGACGCATCAGGTCAGCCGATTCCGATCACATATTGGATGGAGGTGGCCGCAAGGACGACCGAGGCCTCCGGCATCCCGAGGGCGGTCCTTCGGAGGTGCATCTTGGCCCGATGCCTGGTTGGCGCCAGCGGGAGCCATTCACCAACGCCCTGCAACGCGGCGGGCCAGCTCCCCGGGCGCCTTGTGGAGCCACCGGCCAGCTGGGCTATGATCCCCTGACCCGGCCCACTGTTCCGGTCGGCGCGCCGCAGGGCCCACGCAGCGAGGAGAACCACATGGAAGGCGACAAACTCCGGCTCAAACCCGAACACGGCTTCGTGGCCGGACTCATCGTGGACGCACTTGAGGACGAGGTGCGGGCCACGCCCCGCTTCACCTTCTCGGTAGGGGCCGAGTCGGGCGCCGGCAAGAGCGAGACCGCCTCGGAGCTGGCCCGGGTGTTGGGCGAGCGCGGCATCCGCGCGGGCATCCTGCAGCAGGACGACTACTTCATCTTCCCCTCGCGGACCTGCCACGAGATGCGCATGAACAACCTCGAACAGGTGGGCATGTACGAGGCGCGCCTGGACTTCATGGACTGCAACCTGCGCTCCTTCAAGCAGGGGGCCACCGAGCTGTTCAAGCCGCTCAGCATCTACCAGGAGAACCGCCTCACTACCGAGGTCATGGATGTGAGCGACTGCGACGTGCTCATCGCCGAGGGCACCTACACGGTGGCGCTCGAGTTCGTGGACTGCCGCATCTTCCTCGACAGGGACTACCGCGACAGCCAGGCCGACCGGGAGGCACGGGCCCGGGACATCCTCGACGAGACCATGGACCGCATCCTGGCCCGGGAACACCGGATCGTGACCGTGCTCAAGGCACTCGCCCACGTGGTGGTGGCCAGGGACTGGAGCGGCATCGAGCGCCAGCAGCCCACTGGCGAGCGGGGCTACTGGTAGCGCGGGGGTGGCGTCCCCCCGGGCGCCGGCTCGCCCAGGGCGCTTCGTCAAAACCCGTTCCCAGGCCTACGACGCCTGATATCCAAGAGATGCCCAACGAGGCATACCGCTTCCCCGTCCTGTGCGAAAACTCGAACAGCCCTTTTCTCCATTGATTCCAGCCCCTCACCGGAGATCGCCTGGCTCCTGCATGATCGGATGTGCGGCGGTGCGCGAGGCCGCTCAAGAGGCCGTAGCGGATTCATGTTGCGCTCGCTGCCCGTCGTGACCGAAGCTCTTGTCCTTCACCAGAACCTCATCCACGACGAGCACTCCCGCGGCTCTCCCATCGTCATGCCCTTGGCCGAGCCCCCCCGCCGTTAGCACCGGACGCTTCAGCCAGGCCAAGGGGCCCTGGGGCGGTCTAGGCGGGCATCAGCGCCACGCTGCCCTCGCACGTGCGCGCCTCGATGCCTCCCGATATCCGGGTGGGCAAGCTGGCGGTCGCCTGACTTTGGCAGTGCGGACCCGCCACCCGAGGCTGCGGTAGGCCTCGCCATTCACCTTATGGACATCCGGCATCGTGCGCTGGGATCGGATTCTGGCGAGGCACAAGGGCTCATCCGTCACGCTCCAGGACTCGACCATCGCTTCCACAACGCGCGGGGAGATCTATACCGTGGGCACGGGCGTCGGTGCCATGGCATCCGCGACTGTGAAGGCCACAGGTCTCGCCGTGGACCTGGTCACCCAGGGCGCGGACTGCGCGACGCCACCAGATGGCTTCGAAGACGAGTCCATCAGCTCCGCGGAGTTGTGCCCGACCTACGACTACGCCACCTGCGGCGATGAGTTCAGCCTGTACCTGACGCTGGAAGAGCCGGAATCGGGGTACGGTGCAGAGTTCATGCGCCCCGGCCTCCCCGGCCCGAGTGCCCTACGCCTCCCCACCCTGCCGGTGTCGCTCCCCCTCGCCTTCGATCCGCTGCCGCTCTTGCCACCAGCCCCGCGCTTGGAGCCGCTGAAGTTGCGCCTGCAGCCACTTCGGCACGAGCCCGCGCCCCCGGTCCCCCTGGCCGCGCCCGGCGAGCATTGATCCCCCGCTGGCCGCTGACGGAGCCGCTCACCTCGCGGACCATGTGCCGCCATGGCTACGGGGTTCTGCTTCAGTGCCGCCACACGTCTGCGGATCCGCCCCGCATCGAGCAGCACCAGCCGCTTCGGTGCGAGATCCTCTTCCGTCCCCTGGCAGCCCAGCAGGCGCCCTCTCCAAGGTCATCAAACCCCGGATAGCCCGCTGAACGGCCACGTCGCAGCTGGCCACCCCCTGCGCCAGGCGGAGAGTGTGGTTGGCTAACGTGATCTCCACAGTCGGACCCGCCACGGGCTTCTGGCCCAGCGTCGCGCACCACCTCGTGCAGCCCTTCAGCGCTGTCCCCCGAGCGCAGGGGCCTGCTCGTCGAAGCTCACCCAGCGTGGGCTGCCCGTGGTGATCTGGTGCCCCGCCCCCTGCGCATGCCCCCCGGGCCTGCCACGCCCTGCTGGAGGCTCATGCCGGCCGTTCACGGCGTCGCCGTGCTGGGGGGGGCGGGCATCATCACCTCCAAGTGGCTCCTGGCAGGGCTGTGGCGCTCTCGCGCCGCGCACCGCGACCGGCAGGGACCTGGGGGCCGCAGCCAGGTGGGCGACCTCGCTGGCCCAGCGCCGCAACGCGCAACCTGCTGGCAGTGCCCAGGTCCCGGGAGCGCGAGGTGCGCCTGCTGGCATGGTGGCGCGCGGTCGGCGAGCCCGCAGAGCCCCAGTACGCACCCACGGCACATGCCAGCCTCGACTCGCCCACCCGCCTTTGCCATACTCCGAGATGCTCTTTCGCCGGATCGCCATCGAGATCATGCCTTCGCGCGCCTCCCCTTTTCTCGTCGTCCCGTTGCTCGTCCTCGCCTGCGACAAGGACAAGCGCAAGAAGCCCTCAACGAAGGACAGCGGCCCCACCCACGACACCGGCCCCGACCCCGATCCCAGCTGCGACACCGGCCAACTCGAAGACGATGGAGAGTGCGTGCCCGCCGCCTGCGGCACCGGCACCTGGGGGAACCTGGAGGTCGATGAGAGCACGGTCTACGTGGACATCGCGGCCGCAGAAGGTTGGGACGGCAGCGAGGCCGCGCCCTTCACGTCCATTCAGGCGGGGCTGGACGCGGCGGGCGATGTGGATGGCGGCATGGTGGCGGTGGCGGCCGGGACCTACCCGGAGACGTTGGAGCTGGGGCGGGGGCACGATGGTGTGCACCTGGCCGGCCGCTGCAAGGAGTTGGTCATCGTCGACGCGAGCGTCGGGGATGAGGAGACGCCGGGGATCCATTTCGACGCCGGATCGTCCCAGGTGGAGGTCTCGGGAGTGACGCTGAGCGGGTCGCGCTACATTGGGTTGCTCGTCGGCGCGGGGGAGTTGACGATCCGGGAATCGACGGTGGTGGGTAGCGGGTACGTGGGCATCGTGGCCTACCAGCACGGATTGTATGAGACATCGCTTTGGGTGGAGTCCTGCGAGGTCTCGGAGAACACGGTGGTTGGCGTCCTCGTCGACGAATCCGGCGCCACGGTGACGCTGCGAGGGACGAGCATCCGGGACACGCGGCCCGACGAGCACGAGGCCTACGGATACGGCATCGACATCATCGACGGCGCAACCTTGATCGCGGAGTCCTGCGAGGTGACAGGGAACAGGTCGGCGGGCGTCATCGCCAGCGCAACCGACACCACGGTCGTCCTCCGCGAGACGAGCATCCAGGACACCCAGCCCAAGGGGAACGGGGAGCGCGGATACGGCATCGATGTCTTCAACGGCGCAGACCTGACCATGGAAGCCTGCGAGGTTCTGGGGAACACGGGGGTTGGCGTCTTCGCCGAAGAGCTCGGCACGACGGTCACGCTGCGAGAGACAAGCATCCGGGACACGCAGCCCGACGTGGACGGCTGGTTCGGGTACGGCATCGGGATCCATGATGGCGCGAGCCTGGACGCGGAGAGCTGCGAGGTCAGGGGGAACACCAGAGTAGGCGTGCTCGCAACTGGCTCCAGCACCTCGGTATCCCTGCGGGAGACGAGCATCGAGGACACCCAACCCGACACGAATGGAGTGTACGGGTACGGCATCCAGGTCTCCGATGGCGCGAGCCTGGGCGCGGAGTACTGCGAGGTCAGGGGGAACACCTCCATAGGCGTACTCGCAGCCGACTCCGGCTCAACGGCAACGTTCCGAGAGACGACCATCGCCACCACGATGCGAGGAGAAGCCTACACCGTCGGACCAGGTATCGGCGTCCAAGGTTCCGCGACCGCCGAGGCAATGGCCATCGAAGTGTCCTGGAACGAGGGACCCGCGTTCTACGTTGTCGGGGAGGACACCCACCTGACCTGCACGGAATGCACGCTTTCAGACAACCAGTTCGCTGGGGCGGTCGTGGCTGTCGGCGCCTCCCTGGCTCTCGACGGTTCGCTCATCGAAGACACCACCGCGCAGGAGAACCTCGGAGGTGGAGTCGGCATATACTCCGAGCCCTTGAATGGGGGCCCCCCGGTCCTCTCGATTTCGGGCAGCAGCATCCGGAACAACCCCATCGCCGGCCTCTGGCTCTCCGGCCAAGGCAGCTACTCGTTCTCAGGCAACACCATTCACGGCGGAGAGGGCTGGACCAGAGAGAGCCTGACCAAGTGCGGCGACGCGGTCTACGCGCGGGATGGCGTGACGGCCTGGGACGGCAGCTCGGGCCTGCTGCTGGAGGACAACGAGCTCATGGACGGCCTGGGCGCCGGCCTGTTCCTGGACGACGCCACGGCCACTCTCGTTGGCAACAGCTATGCGGACAACGCAGTGGACCTGATCGTTCAGGGCGCGGACTGTGCCACCGCACCCGATGGCTACGAGGACGAGGCCATCGGCTCCGCGGAGCTCTGCCCCACCTACGACTACGCCACCTGTCGGGATGAGTTCGCGCTGTACCTGACGCTCACGGAGCCGGAGTCCGGGTACGGCGCAGCGTTCATGCGCCCCGGGCCTCCTGATCCCGGCACCCTGCACCTCCCAGCGCTGCCGGTCGCGCTCCCCCATGCCTTCGATCACCTACCGCTCCTGCCGCCTGCCCCGCGTGTGGAGCCGGCGGAGTTCCGCCACCAGCAACTTCGGCACGAGCGAACGCCGCCCGTCCCCCTCGTCGTGCCCAGCACGCATTGAGAGGATCGCCGTGCTCGATCTCACCCACGAGATCCCCCTTCCTGCCCTCCGCAGGCCAGACACCAGTTTCCCGGTCCGGGGCGCTCGCCGCTCCGCCCGCCTTCGCCGGGGTTCAAGCGCGTTGGGCCCCCACAGCCCTGCGACATCGTCGCAGCCGACACCCTAAGCAGGTCCGGTGATTCACCCCTTCAACCTTCCCTTCCGCACGTGCTTTCCTTTCGGCTGGCCGTGATGAACATGAGACTCGCATGGAAAAAGCTCCCCGGAGGATCCCCCCGCCTGGAGCCCCAAGCGAATCGAGGAGGACAGCGATGAGCGACAAGACGCAGCTCGCCATGTGGGCACTCCTGATGGGGCTGGCTCTGCCCGCCTGCAAGGACAAGGAGGACTCGGGCCAGGATCCGGAGGACACGAGCCCTGGCACCGAGGACACCGATCCGGGCACCGAGGACAGCGCCGCGGACACTGGGGACAGCGGCGACATCTTCGTCCCGCCCTGCGCGGACGGTGGCTGGGGCTTCATCAGCGAGCCGGAGAGCGCCATCCACGTCTCGGCGGAGGGATCCGCTAAGGGCGACGGGAGCATGGAAGAGCCGCTCTTGGACCTGGAGGCCGCGCTGGCGCTGACGCGCAAGCGCAAGAAAGACAAGCGTATCGCCATCTGGCCCGGCGTCTACACGGGCAACCTGACGCTTTCCCATGAGGAGGGCGACGACGACACCGCTATCCAGGGCTGCTCCGCGGACGAGGTGTTCATCGATGCGGCGGATGAAGAGGAATCGGTGGTGAAGGTGACCGAGGCCACCGGGGTGGTACTGGAGGGTGTCTGCTCGCGGGGCGGCACGCGCTCGATCCAGGTGTGGAGCGCCGCGCAGGCCGATCTACTCAACCTGCGCGTCGAGGAGAGCATCGAGGCGGGCCTGGTGATCCACGGCAACTCGGTGGTGGCCACGATCGAGAACGTCGAGGTGCACAGCACGGTGACCACGGACGACGGCTTCGGCTACGGCATCGCTTTTCAGGAAGGCGCCACCGTGACCATGAGCGGCGGGGGCGCCTGGGACAGCACGTCGGTGGGCCTGCTGATCGACGACGTCAGCGAGGTGACGCTGTCGGAGGTCACCGTGGACGGCACGAACCAGGACGGCAGCGGCCAGTACGGTCGGGGCCTGCAGATCCAGGAGGACGCGGGCCCGGTCAGCATCGCGGACTCGACATTCAGCTCGAACCACGGCGCCGGGGTCTTCGCCATGACGGCGCTGTACCTCTCCATGACGGGCAACCTCGTGGATGGGACTGGCGCCAGCGGCATCCCGGACTCGTCGTCCGGCAGCGGCGACGGGGTGGTCGTCACCCGGGGCGAGGGGAACCTGGACCCGGCGTACTACGTGGGCATGCTGGACGGCAACACCGTGTCGGGCTCGGACCGGGCGGGGATCGTGCTGGATGGCGTGACGGTGGAGGTCTCCGCCAACACCGTGTCCGACAGCGGCTACGCCATCGTGTCACAGGGCCCCGCGGACGTCTCGGGCAGCGACACCTGCACGGAGCTGACGGACGAGGAGGCCTTGGAGTTGAACCTGCTGCCCCTCGAAGCGGTGGATCCGGGGGAGCATTGAGGTCCGAGGAGGGGGCAGCCGTGGAGGATCAGGCACAGGGGCGGCTCCCACTGGGCCTCGCCCTTGCGTGCATCGTCATCCTGGCAGGCTGCGACAAGGACAAGCGCAAGAAGCCCGCGACCGACGACACGGCTCCCACCCACGACACCGGCCCCGCCCCCGACACCGAGTCCGACTGCGACACCGGCTACCTCGAAGACGACGGCGAGTGCGTGCCCGCGGCCTGCGGCACCGGCACCTGGGGGAACCTGGAGGTCGACGAGAGCACGGTCTACGTGGATATCGCGGCAGGCAAAGGCGGCGACGGCAGCGAGGCGGCACCTTTCACCTCCATCCAGGCGGGGCTGGATGCGGCTGGCGATGCGGGCGGTGGCATGGTGGCCGTGGCGGCCGGGTCCTACCCGGAGACGTTGGAGCTGGACCGGGGACATGATGGCGTCCGCCTGGCTGGGCGGTGCAAGGAGTTGGTGCTCATCGACGCGGCCACGGGGGACGTGAACACGCCAGGGATCGATGTGGATGCCAACTCATACGAGGTGGAGATCTCGAGCGTGACGGTGAGCGGGTCGCACTATGTCGGCGTGGCGGTCGGGTCAGGGACCATGACGATCAGGGATTCCGCGGTGGTCGAGAGCGAGTACTACGGTGTCGTGGCCTACCAGTCAGGAATGCATGCGACGACGCTTAGGGCTCGCGCAAGAATAACTACCTGATCGCCGCCGGGATCAGCGTGTAGT
>CAYVQL010000248.1:0-17334 GCA_964454135.1 uncultured Enterobacterales bacterium
GCCCGGTCGTCTTCTCCCCGGACGTCTTCTCCCCGGTCGTCTTCTCCCCGGACGTCTTCTTCTCCGACGTCTTCTTCTCCGATGGCCTCTTCCCCGACGTCTTCCTCCTGATGCGCGCTCCCCGGGTCTTCTGCGACCTCAGACAGGAGCGGATTCGCGCCGGCAGCGGTTTCATCTTTGGCGGGTGGAGGTTCCTCGGCTGCCTGGTCGGTCTGCGCCGCGCCCATCTCCGACTGCGCCGCGACCAGCTCCGACTGGGTGCCCAGCGGGCCGCTCGCCACGGGCCCCTGCCAGCCGTAGAGCAGCAGCGCTGCCAGCAGGCCGAACTGCACTGCCTGGAACAGCAGCAGCAGGCCCACGGTCAGGACCAGCAGCCACACCGGGACACCGACGCTCTTGCCCTCGGCGGGCGGCCTGCGTTGGGCCTGCAGCTGGTGCTGGATCCCCTCCAACAGGCGCAGGACGCGCTCGTCGATGGGGGCCGGCTCCGCGGCTGCGGGGGATGGCGCCATCGGCCCGGAGGCTCGCTCTGCGCTGCTCGCGGCATCCGCTGCGTCCGCGATGGGCTCGGAGGCCTGGTCCGGCGGCCCGGAGGCCTGCGGTGCCGGCGCTGGGCGCGCGATCACGGTGCGCTCCTCCCCATGGCCAGCCAGCGCGAACCGAGCGGGGCCGTTTTCCTCTCCATCAGGAGCGTTCTCGGCTTCTGGGGGCATCTTGGTCGGTTCCTGGTGCTGCGGGACGGGGTCGGGGGACTCCGGCCCGGTGGGTTCCGGGGCGACCGCTGCCCCGGAGTTCGGTTGCTCGGGCGTGGCGGGCTCCGCGGCCGGACCGGATGCTGCGGTCGCAGCGGGTTGGCTCTCGACGGCTGCCCTGTCGAGGCCGGCGGGGGGGACCGAGCCCTCCAGCTCCCAGTAGCGGCGAACCACGCGATCGAAGGCCTGGGACATGTGCTCGGCGCGGGTGAAGCGCTGCGATGGATCGATGGCCAGGGCTTTGTCCAGCAGCTGCAGGATGACCTCTTCCAGCTTCTTCTCGCGTGGCGGATCCGGCTGGCCGAAGACGCCTTCCAGGGCTTCGGAGACGGCCCAGCGGTCCTCGTCGGGCAGGCGTACCGGCGAAGGGAACTCGTTGACATCGAGGGATTTGCCCGCGAAGGCGTCGGGCTTGCGTTCTCGCAAGTCGGTGACCGCGGACATGCGGTGGCAGCGGAACTGGATGTTGTGGGTGCCGTCGAGCGGCATCTCGGCGCCGCGCAGCAGGTAGCTGCGCACCCGCAGCAGGGTGAAGAAGGTGACGCCAACCGACCAGGTGTCCATGGCCTCCGGGAAGAGCTTGCGGGCGTTGAAGAGCATCTCGGGCGCGATGAAGTTCTCGGTGCCCAGGATGACCCGGGTGGCCTCCCAGGTCGTCATCTCGAGGGGGCGCCGCTTGGCGGCCCCGAAATCGATCAGCAGCCAGCGCCCGTCGTTGGCCAGCACGGCGTTGCGCGGCTTGATGTCGGCGTGCACGGCCCGCATGCCCTGGCTGGCCATGAAGGCGTGGTATTCCGCGATACGCCGGCAGACGTCGGCCAGGGCGCCGCAGAGCGGCTCCATGGCGTCCGGGAGCACGTGCATCTCCTCCCACCAGCGTTCCATGTCGGTGGGGCACCACTCCATCACCATGCCGATGGGGTGATCCCCCTCCATCACCAGGTCGTTTAGACGGGGACAGGGCGGGGCGGGCTTGGCTTGCTGCAAGGTCTCGAAGATCTCCACCTCCCGCTTCATGGTCTCGCGGGAGAGGCGTTCGTCGATACAGATCTTGAGCGCCAGGACCGCGCCCTCGGCCACGTCGCTGTCGCCGCTGGGCGGACCCACGGCGTGCACGCGGTGGATGACCGCCATGCCGCCGGGACGAGGGGGATGGGTCGGGTCGCGGCGATAGCTGCGGCCCGACTTGCCGGTCCAGGACTCTACCGGTCCTCCGACCTGCTTAGAACTGCTTGACGAACCCAAAGCCGACACCGCCATCGAGCAACACTCCCCAATACCCGATGCCCAGCGCCACCAGGGCGACGCCGCCCGAGGCCAGGACCAGGGTATTCGTGGTGGTGCGCAGCTGGTCGACTTCTGCGGAGGTCGTAGCTGCGTCGAACTTCTTGCGCGTCATGTAGCTGGCCACGTAGGTGCCACCAGCCGCTGCCACGCCTACACCGCTCAAGATCAGCAGGGGAGTCTTCATGGGCGGACGCGCGCGGTCCACCACGACGACGTCGCCGGTGCCCGCGTTCTCCTGCACGACGACTTCCTCCGCCTCCTCGTCCTTCTTCTTCTTCTCGCGGGACTTGCGCTCCTTGGAAGGCTTCTCGTCGATCACGAGGGTGGCCTGGGCGTTGGTCTCGCCCGCCACCTGCAACAGCACCGCGGGGAACTCGTTGCCCTGGATCAACCAGGTGTTGCGCACGGCCTTGTCGCTGCCCACCTGCTGGATCAGGTGCGGCCGCTCCAGGGTGGCCGCCGCCGCGGTCAGCGGGCGGCCGTCCATCAGCAGTTCGCTGCCCGCCGGCACCGAGAGCAGCTTGTCGGGCACCTCGGCCAGGTTCGAGTCGAGGGCCGCGGACTCCTCTTCGAAGGCGATGCGGATCGGATGCCCCACGTCGAAGTCGCGTACGTCCCACGAGAAGGCCGGATCCAGCTCCAGCGCCGCGCGGAACCAGGAGCGGGCAATCTGTTCGTCGCCCGCCAGGTGGTGGTAGGCCCCCAACAGTCGGTAGGCCGTGGCGTGGACCGCGGAGGGCGCGGGGGTGGCCATGCACTGCAGGCCGGCCGAGAGCCGTTCGCCCGCCCCGCGGAAGGCCTCTTCGTCCAGCGAGCGCAGTGCGGACTGCATGGTGCCGAGGTCTTTCGCCATATTGGGAAGCTGGTACTTGGTGGGGCACTCGGCCCTGGCCAGAGCAGGGATGGCGACGAGGACCAGCCCGACGATGGTGATGAGCAGGCGCACCGGTGTCGCTCCGGGTCTGATGGAGGTGTTCAGCGTAGCACGTCGCGCGCCCGCAGTGGAACGCGCTGGGTCAAGAGGCGTTCTTCTGGCGGCTGGCGGGCGGGGGATCGGGTTCGATGATGGCCAGGGGCATGCCCAGCAGGACCGAGGCGCCATCGTGGACCAGCCAGCGCTTGAGGACACCCGAGAAGGGCGCTCTGACGCGTGTGAAGGTCTTCATGACCTCCACAATCGCGATGGTGTCGTGGGCGCGCACCCGGCTGCCTTCCGAGGCGAAGGGCCTGTCCGCCGGCGAGGGCCGTTGGTAGAGCGTGCCCTCCATCTCCGCGCGCACCGTGCGGCCGGAGTGGATCATGGACTTGACGGCCGCCTTGACTTTGGCGCGGCGCTTGCCGCGCCTGCGTCGGATGCGCAGCAGGGGCGAGCCGTACTCCACGGAGGAGTAGGCGGCGGCCGGCCGGTCCGCGTAGCCGTCGACGCCCGCGGGGATGGTCAGGTCGTGCCAGCGCCCCAGGCGGCGCAGGCGGCCGAAACGCAGGCCCGCGAAGAGGGGCGTTCCAGGGACCAGGGACGGGACGAACACGCCGACAGTGGTGGCGCAGATCACGTCGTCTCTGACCATGACCCTGACCAAAGCGCCTCCAGGTCGTGCAAAGTCCAGATGCGCGGATTGCGGATCCGGCGGTTGCCCGTGGCTTGATAGCTCATCTCGATGATGGCTTCCAGCCAGGGCCGCAGCTCTTCGGGGCGCACGATCTCGTCCGTGTCGAGGCGCGCCGCAGCCTGGTAGGGATCCATGTCGCGCTCGATGCGCTCCTCCACATCGCGCATGCCCCGGACAACGGCGTCTCTGCGCGCGGGGTCGCTGCTGGCCACGCGGAAGCGATCGTCCAGGTCCTTGCCGTAGGCGGCGATGGCCAGCGTGCGACCCTCCATCACCGCCAGCCTGGTGATGGGCGTGGACAGCTGCAGCACCGGGTCGAAGGGCAGGCCGGCCTGCGCGTAGTAGCCCGCACCCGAGGCCCGCCGGAGCAGCACGGTGATCATCGGGGTTCTGCTCGTGGCGTTGGCGTAGATCAGGGAGCTGCCGTAGCCGAGCAGGCCCTGGCCTTCGGCCTCCTGGCCGATGTCGAAGCCGGCCACGTCCTGCAGCCACACCAGGGGCAGACCGCTATCGTCGCACAGGCGCGCGAAGCTGGAGAGCTTGGCGACGCCCTCTCGATAGAGGATGCCGCCGGCGCGGGTGATGCCCGCCCGCTGGGGGTGGGGCAGCGTGGCCAGGTTGTTGGAAGCCAGACCCACCCACAGGCCCGCGATGCGGGCCACACCGGTGATCACCTCGGCCCCCACCTGGTGCAGCACCTCGTGGAACAGGGAGCCGTCCGTCAGGCGGGCCAGCACCTGGCGCATGTCGTAGGCCTCGCGATGGTCCGGCGGAAAGAGGCTGCCCAGCTCCACCGGCGCGTAGCAGGGCGGCAAGGGGGCCAGTCCCTGGCGATAGAAGGGGACGGCGCTGCTGGGAAGGCGGGCCACCTCGGAGCGGATGGCCCGCAGGCAGGTCTCGTCGTCGGGTACGCGCTGATCGGCGCAGCCCGAGCGATGCACGTGCACCTCGGGTCCGCCGATGTCCAGGCTGGTGAGCTGCTGGCTCTTGGCGCCCCTGATCAGAGCGGCGCCTGCGATGACCATATAGGCCTGCTCCGTCATGATGACGCGGTCGCTGATGATCGGCATATAGCCGCCACCGGCGATGCAGGCGCCGAAGACGCCGGCCACCTGGGGCACGCCGCGGTCCGACAGCAGCGCGTTGAGCTTGAAGATGTGTCCGGCGCCCGTGCTGCCGGCGAAAGAGCCCCCCTGCTGGGGCAGGAAGAGGCCTGAGCACTCCACCAGGTAGATCACGGGCAGCGCCAGGCGCAGCGCGATGCGCTGGGCGCGCTGGATCTTCTCGGGAGAGCGTGGCCACCAGGCGCCGGAGGCGGTCAGGTTGTCATTGGCGATCACCACGGTCCAGCGCCCCTCGACGCGGACGAAGGCCGTGATCACGCCCGCTCCGGGGGCCTGCCTGCGCGCTCCCTCGAAGGCGCGCCCCCAGTTGACGAAGCTGCCGATGGGGAAAATGCGGCTGTCGGGGTCCTTCAGCAGCTCCAGGCGCTCCAGGACCGGCAGCTTCCCTTCGGTGGCGACGCGCTGCTGCGCCCGCTCCCCCCAGCCCTGGCGCAGCTGGGCGCGTCGCTCGTCCAGCTCCAGCTCCAGCTGGGCGAGCCAGCTGCGGTTGCGTCTCCGCTCGCGCTCGTCGAGCACGGCCGAGAGCGGATTCCCGATGGGGTGCAGTGCCAGGCGCGGCATCAGGTCTCTCCGGCTGGGGAGCGGCGCAGCGCCGCCCCGGCGTCTCCCCGGGGAGCCTTGTGCCACGTAGGCAGGAACTCCTCTTCCAGAAAGCCGATGTGGTAGCTGCCCTGGCGGAAGGATGGGTGCTCCAGCAGGGCCTGGTGCAGGGAGATGGTGGTGTCGACGCCGCTGATGCGGGTGCGCCGCAGGGCGCTGCGCATGCGGTCGATGGCCTGGCGCCGCGTGCGCCCATGGGCGATGATCTTGCAGATCAGCGAGTCGTAGTGGGGGGGGATGCTGTCAGCGCCCTGGTGGCCCCCAGCACGGCGCAGGTGGGTGTCCACGCGGATCCCGGCGCCCCGGGGAAGGACCAGGCGCTGGATGGCGCCGGGCGCCGGCCGGAAGTCGCGCTGCGGATCCTCGGCGTTGATGCGGCATTGGATGGCGTGGCCGTTTCTCTTGACAGGGGCCAGGTCCAAGAGCTGGCCCGCGGCCAGGCGCAGCTGCCACTCCACCAGGTCGACGCCCGTGACGGCCTCGGTGACGCCGTGCTCCACCTGCAGGCGCGGGTTGCACTCCATGAAGCGCATGTTCCCGTCCTGGTCCAGCAGCATCTCCACCGTGCCCGCGCCCACGAAGCCCAGGTCGCAGAGGGCCGCGGCGGCGCGCTCGCCCAGGCGCCGCTGGCCTGCGTTCAGCCTGGTGGCGGCGGGGGCCTCCTCCAGCAGCTTCTGGCGCTTGCGCTGCAGGGAGCACTCGCGCTCGCCCAGGGACAGGGAGTTGCCGTAGCGATCCGCCAGCAGCTGGAACTCCACGTGCCGGCCGCCGCTGATCAGCTTCTCCACGTAGACGCCGTCGTCGCCGAAGAAGGAGCGGGCCAGGGCGCGCGCCTCGGTGTAGGCCTGCTCCAGCTCCGAGGGATCCCCGGCCCCGCGCTGACCGCGGCCGCCGCCCCCGGCCAGGGCCTTGAGCAGCACGGGGTAGCCGATGCGTTCGGCCTCGGCAGCGGCCTCGGACAGGGTCTGGGCCGGAGCGAGGCTGCCGGGGATGATGGGCAGGCCGCGGGCCGCCAGCTCGCGCCTGGCCGCCACCTTGTCCCCCAGCAGCCGCAGGACCGGGAAAGGGGGGCCCAGGAAGCTGATGCCCAGGGCTTCGCAGCGCGCGGCGAAGCGGCTGTCCTCGGACAGGAACCCCCAGCCGGGGTGCAGGGCGGAGCAGCGCTCCTGCACGGCGGTCTCCAACAGAGCTTCGGCGTGCAGGTAGCTGTCGCGCGGGTGCGCGCCTCCTACGCAGACCGCCTTGTCCGCCTCGGCCAGCCAGGCCAGATCGCGATCCGCCGAGGAGGCCACGGCCACGGTCTCTATTCCCAGCCGGCGACAGGTGCGCACCACGCGGGCCGCCACCTCGCCCCGGTTGGCCACCAGCAGGCGGCGGAACATCAGCGATTGAGCTCCTGTTCAACCAGTTGCCGGGCCAAGCGGGCATCCAACTCGCCGCGGTGGGCCTTCATCAGGGCTCCCATCACGCGGCCCAGCTCACGGGGCGAGGAGGCGCCCGTGGCAACGATGGCCTCCTGGACCCAGGTGGCGGTCGTGGACGCATCGGCCAGGCTGGGCAGGAAGGCCTCGGCGATGCTGATCTCGGCGCGCTCCAGGGCGGCCAGATCCGCGCGCCCGGCTTGTTCGTAGGCCTCGGCGGCCTCGGCGCGTTGCTTGGCCACACGGCGGATGACCGCCACCGCTCTTTCGTCCGCCTGCTTCTCGTCGGTGAGTTCTTTGCCCCGCTTGGACTCCTCCAACAGGGCGGCGCGGAGCATGCGCAGGGCCGAGACGCGGGCCGCGTCACGGGCCTTCATCGCCGCGGTCAACGCCCGCTGCACGTCTTGATCGAGGGACATGGAGGGCCTCCTTTCTGCGGAGGGTAGCGCGGCCCGGCGACGGAAGCCACCCGCCGCGGCGCAGCAGTTTCAGGCCCCGATGTCAGGACACAGGCCAGGAATGCGTCCGGCCATGTCTCGTTCCGTTGACATCGTCTTATCATCGCAGCTATACCTCTCTGTGGCCGCCCCGCCCGTCGTGCATCCTGATCCCTGGAGCCATCCCATGTCACGAGCCCGCTCCGGCACCATGCCACTCACCCTCCTGCTCTTCGGGGGTGCCCTGACGGCCTGCCCAGGTACGACCACAGAGGAGTCGTTCGAGTACCCACGGGGCGAACTCTCGGCCACCACCATCGAGTTCGGCAGCATCGACGTCGGCGACTCCAGCTCGCGCACCGTCTGGTTCCAGAACCAGGGCGAGCTGCCCATGGGCGTCGATTCCATCACCCTGGGCGAGAACGACCGCTCCGACCAGTTCTCCTTCACCTACAGCCTCGACGAGGTGGTCTGCCCCGAGGAGGTGGACACCGGTACCGCGGCAGAGGCCGCCAAGGCCGAGATCGACAGTGGGGGCGATGGCGGCTCGGGCGACACCGAGCCGGCGACCGACCTGGACCTGGTGACCATCCTGGATCCGGGCTGCCGCATGCCCGTGGACATCAGCTTCCAGCCCGACACCCCCGAGGTGCTCTGGGGTTCGCTCAAGTTCACCACCGTCTCCGACACCATTGACGAAACGAACCCAGCCGACGTGGCCGAGTTCCACTCCGATCCCAGCCACATGCGGCGCACCGTGCTGCTGCAGGGCGAGGGCGAGCGCGGCGTAGCCAACCTGGTGGTCTCGCCCATGCGCTACGACTTCGGCCACCTGTGGACCGGCGATGAAGAGAAGGCCTACATCTCCATCCGCAACAGCGGGGACGGCGAGCTCACGATCTACGAGCCCTACACCGACGAGAGCTGCGACGCGGGCTTCAGCGTCAGCTCCGTGGGCTTCAGCGGCTCCCAGACCACCCTGGCTCCCAGCTACTCCACCTTCGTGGAGATCACCTTCACGCCGGAAGACACCGACGAGGCCACCTGCGAGCTCAACATCGACTCCTCCGACGAAGACACCTCCTCGGTGGAGGTGGCGCTGCAGGCCAATGCCGGGGCCGATCCCAACAACCAGCCCCCGACGGTGGTCATCCGCGACCCGGGCATCGGTCACCTCTACTCGGGCAGCAACGAGTACGGCACCAACCCGCTCACGATGGAGATCAACATCTTCGACGTGAACCAGCCGGCCGACACCCTGTACTGCAAGGTCAAGAGCATGGTGCTGGGCGAGCGGGCCAGCGTCGCCAACTGCGCGGCCAGCGATGATTCGGGCCACATCTTCGTGGAGATCGACCCCGAAGAGGTGGGCAACGGTGTCGATACCCTCAAGGTACAGGTCACCGACGCTTCGGAGATCATCTCCTACGCCAGCATCTCGGTGCTCTTCAACGCCGGCTTCCCCGAGAGCGACGACGACGGCGATGGCTGGGGCGACGAGCAGGACGCCGACGAAAACGGCAACTACGACTGCGACGACCTCAACGCCAACACCTATCCCTACGCGGCCGAGGTCCCCGATGGCTTCGACAACGACTGCGACGGCATCGCCGACGACGGCACCGTGGCCTACGACGACGACGGCGACTCCTTCACCGAGGAAGACGGCGACTGCGACGACTACGAAAGCGAGATCTGTCCGGGCGCGCGCGAGCTCTCGGACGACGCCGACAACGACTGCGACGGCATCGTCGACGAGTCCACCAGCACCTACGACGACGACGGCGACGGCTTCACCGAGATGAACGGCGACTGCGACGACGACGAAGCCGACGTGCATCCCAGCGCGGTGGAGTACTGCGACGGCATCGACAACGACTGCAACGGCCTGAAGGACTACCAGGACGCCTGCATCGAGCTCACCTCGCAGCCCTACATCGTGGGTGGCGTGGTCATGCAGCAGACGGCCTGCGAGCCCGGCGACAAGGTGTCCGTCTCGGTCTTCGTCTACGATGCCGACGGTCAGAACGCCGACTACGCATGGACCGGCGACGAGGGGCTGACCATCGATCCGCTCACCGGCTCGCCCAGCGTCACGGTCACCTGTCCCAGCCCGGGTGACGAGGGCAAGATCTACGGCCTGTACGTGGTGGCCACCGACGAAGACGGCAATGCGGTCTGGGAGTTCGACGACATCGCCGTCTACCCGGACAAGGAGCTCTACAAGACCTTCGACGTGGTCGTCAAGGAAGAGGCCGAGGGCTGCGGCGCCAGCACGGCGGCGGTGGCCCCTGCGCTCTCTCTGGCCTGGCTGGCCTTGCTGGGCGTTGCGGCCCGTCGGAGAGAAGATTGAGCCGGAGAGAAGATTGAGCCGGAGAGAAGATTGAGCCGGAGAGAAGACTGAGTCGCAGGGAAGACTGAGCGAAGCGGACTCGGGGGGATCGCGCCGCTGGACGCGGGGTGGGGCGTTCGCACCCCGGCGGTGGGGTAGCCTTGTCCCGACCGGGACCTCAGATCCTGCGCGCACGCTCCATTGCCCGCTTCCCATCGTGGCCAGATCGGGCACGGATCCTGCTACACTGTGTGCTGAGGTGATCCGCCTCCGGAGGAAGAGCTCCATGGCATCCAGGTTCGAGAGACGGAAGCTCGGCAAGCAGAGGAGCGGCCAGGCGGCGGTGGAGCTCGCCCTGCTCATCCCGCTGTTGCTGGCCATCCTCTTCATGTGCATCGAGTTCGCGTACTACTTCGGCGCCATCCACTACGACAACTACGCCGCCTTCGTGACGGCCCGCGGGGTCCAGGTGGGCGAGGACTCGGCCAGCGACGTGGAGAGCTGGCTGCTGGACGGCAACGTCACCAACGACGCCAGCATCAGCACGTCCAGCTCCAGCGCCACCGTGACCCAGCCCTGGGAAGTGGATCTGCCAGGCATCAGCCAGCTGCTGGGCGACATCGGCTTCGACGTGACCGTGGTGCTCGGGAGCGAGGAGATCCAGTACGAAGGGCGCCACAACGCCCAGTGGGCCGACAACAACGGCGGGGGGGTGTGAGCATGGCCAGCCGCCTTCGCAGGACCCGTCGCAAGAGCCCCCGTCGTCGGGGACAAGCCGCGGTCTTCGTGGCCATGGTCCTCTTCATATTGGTGGTCTTTCTGGCCTTCGCCACCAACATCGGCATCGTGGTCAACGACAAGATCCGCATGCAGAACACCGCCGACCTGGCCTCCTACGCTGCAGCCTACGGCGAGGCCCAGATCCTGAACAAGCTGGTAGAGCTCAATACCGAGATCGCCGATATCCTGGCCGATTGCCGCGCAAACCTGATCAACAACTCCCCCTACGAGGACTGCCTGTGCCAGTATCGCAGCCCGGTGGCCGACGCCGAGATCGAGGGCTGCAAGGCCGAGCTGGACATGGCCATCTACGATTTCGTGCTGCAGGCCATGTACCAGAGCTCGGTCGAGCCGGCGCTGGAGGCCGGCTACGCCACGGCCGAGGCCAACTTCACCGGTACCCGGGACCTGACCTCTTTCATGGAGGATCTGCCGGGTTCTCCCACCTTCCCCATGAGCTACTGGATCAACTACCAGACGCACTACATGGGAGGGGGGGGCTTCCCAGCCATCGCCAACTACAGCCAGGCCCAGACGGTGTGGGTCAACTACATGCACATCAGCTGGTGCCCGGGGCCCATGTGCTCTTGCTGCATCCCCATGATCACCTACCCCATGGGCGACCAGAGCAACCAGCCCCTCAACGGCTGGTTCTACAAGACCAACACCGAGCCCGAGATCTGGGTCGAGGGGCGCGTGCACGGCACGCCCCAGAAGCAGTTTCTGGACATCGCCTACGGCAGCGGCGGCGACGGCGGCTTCTTCGGCGCCAGCTCCACCGGTGGCACCGATCTGCTCTACGCATACGCGGTGGCCAAGCCCTACGAGGGCAGCGTCGGACCGACGGTGGGCAATATCAACGCCGACTGGATGCTGGGCGTGTTCTACTCTCCCGGGCCGGGATCCATGATGCTGGACGCCAAGAATGACCTGGGCATGCAGGACGAGTACCGGGCGCGCATCGTGGGGCTCAACGAGTCCATGGCGGGCTACACCACGCCCACCGCCCTGGCCTCCATGGACGGCATGATGCTGGGCCAGATGTGGAACACCTCGTACTTCAGGCATTGAGAGGGAAGGGCACCATGAAGCGAATCCAGCGGCGCCGCGGGCAATCGGCCGTCGAGACCATGATGCTGCTCCCCATCGTGATGATGATCTTCATCGCGATGTACTACCTGTTCACCATCACCTTCGCGGCCCAGAACACCCACCTGCGGGCCCGGGAGTACGTGCTGCACCAGGACACCTACCTGGGGGGCAGGGTGCAGGACACCTCGGGCAGCGCCCCCTGGAACGGCAGCGACTACGAGATCGCGCCCGCGGCCGAACAGCCCAGCTTCAACTTCAGCGCCAGCTCGCGGGATCGTTCGATCCGCGGCGTGTCCAACTCGACGCAGCAGCTCCAGGCGGGGGCCTACCTCACCTCCAACTAGGCCTGCGCCGACCTGAGGCGGCACAGACCGGTGTCGTTCGAGCCGACGGCGTCGACAACGCCGCGGCTCAACGTCGCCTACGAGAGACCGTAGCGCGCCAGCGCCGCTGCCGCGGCGGTGTCCGTGCGCAGGGTCCAGGGGCCCAGTCCGGCGTCCTCGAAGCCGGCTGCGCGCGCCGCGGCCAGCTCCTGCTCGTCCAGGCCGCCCTCCGGACCCACCAGCAGCGCCAGGTCCTCTCCGGCCACCTTTGGGCTGCCCGCGCCTGGGACCAGCACCAGGCGGCGCGACGGCAGCTCGGGATCCGCCAGCACCTGCTCCAGCGGACGCAGCGCGTCGAGCTGGGGCAGCCGACAGCGGCCGCACTGCTCGGCCGCCGCCACCAGCACCCGCTGCCAGCGCTCCTGGCGGTCCGTGCGCAGGTTGCTGCGCGCGCAGCGCACGGGGCGCAGGCGCCCGACGCCCAGCTCGGTGGCCATGCGCAGGGCGCTCTCGAAGGCCGGTCCCTTGCAGAGCGCCTGCAGCAGCTCCAGGCGCGTTTCAGGGGCCGCCGGGCTCGTGAAGGCCTCCAGGCCCTCTACGAGCGCTCGTGAGCCCTCTACGGCCACCAGGCGGCAGCGCAGCTCGTTCCCCTGGCCGTCGAAGAGGATCAGCTCGGCGCCGCGCGCCAGGCAGCGCACGCGCAGCAGGTGGTGGCTGGTGGCCTGGGACAGGCGCCTGCGCTCACCGGGCTTGGGCAGGTCGGGGCTGTGGTAGCGCCGGCTCATGGGCGTCGCCACTGCAGGCTGACCCACTCGCCCTCGCGCTGCTGCGCGCAGAGCGCCAGGGGCCGCAGCGCTCGCTGGACCAGGGCGACCCTGTCGGCCAGGATGCCGGCCAGGATCAGCCGTCGGCCGGTGAGGCGCCGCAGGTCCGCCCCCAGGGCGACGATGGCTTCGGCGAAGAGGTTGGCCGCCACCAGGTCGTAGCGCCCGCACAGGCTGCTCAGGGGCCGTCCGTCGAAGCGACAGGGCAGGTCGTTGCGGCGTCCGTTGAGCTGGGCTGCCCGCACGGCGTCCGGGTCGTTGTCGATGCCCTCGGCCCGCATGCCCAGCCGGGCTCCCAGCAGGGCGATCACGCCCGTGCCGCAGCCCACGTCCAGCAGGCTGGCGCCTGGGCGGGCGTGGCGCGCCACGGCGCGCAGGCAGGCCCGCGTGCTGGGGTGCTCTCCCGTGCCGAAGGCCATGCCCGGCTCGATGCGCAGACAGCCCGCGGGCGCGTTCCAGGGTGGGGCGATGGTGACGCGGGCGCCCCCGTGGCCAGCCAGGGAGAAGGGCTTGAAGCTGCTGCGCCAGCGTTCCTCCCAGTCACCTTCCTCGATCACGCCGACGCTGATCTCACCCCCGGGCGGAGCCCTCAACGCCTCGGCCAACCGCGCTGTGCGCGCCTCCTGCTCCCCGTCGCGCTCGAAGTAGGCCAGCAGCTCCACCTGCGCCGGAGGGGCGGGTGCCGGCCCTGCCGGGTCCCAGGGCTGCCGCAACGCCGGCGCAGCGCCCACGGGACGTTCCTCCACGCCCAGGGTGCCCAAGGCGGCCAGGTGCTGGCTGAAGCGCCTCAGCTGGCTGTGGGGGACTGCCAGGCGGATCAGCTGCCAGCTGCGAGACATGGGGGCTACTTCTTCTTCTTCTCGGGCGCGGGGCCCGGTGCGTCCAGGGCCACGCCAGCGCGGTGGGCGTCGATCACCGCCTTGATGACTGCCGGGTCGGCCCGCACCTGCACGAACTGGTCGCCGAACAGCCCCTTGATGAAGAAGGTGGGCGTGCCCGTCACGTCCACGGCGTTGGCGTGATCGGCGTCCAGCGCGATCAGCTGCTCAGCGGCCTCGGCGCCCATGCAAGCCTCGAAGGCCTCCATGTCCAGGCCGATCTGCTTGGCCATGAAGCGCAGATCCTCGTCGCTCTGGTAGCGCTGGTTCTTGAAGAGCAGGTCGGAGAGCTCCCAGAAGCGCCCCTGCATGCGGGCGCACTCGGCGGCGGCTGACGCGTCGCAGGCGGTAGTGTGGCCCTCGCCGCCGATGTGCCTGTTGCAGATGTTGGAGATGGGGTAGTGCTTGTAGCGCAGCTGCACGTCGGGTTGGGCGTCGATCATCTCCTTGACCTCGGCACCGGCGCGTGCGCAGTAGGGGCAGGCGTAGTCGGCCCATTCCACGATCATATAGGGGGCGCTGGCCTTGCCGTAGATGGGCTCCTGGCCGTGCAGCTGCAGCTCGCCCTTGAGCTGGTAGTAGGCGCCGTCGGGGATCTCGCCGTCCGAGCCGCCCCCGCCCGTCAGGTCGCTCTTCTGGCCCTGGTAGACGACGATGGAGATCAAGAAGACCGCCATGCCGCCCAGCGTCATCACGGTGACGGTCCGGTCGCCGCTGCGGCCTGCCAGGGCGCCGACGAAGCCCCCTTCAGCGGCCTTGTCCGCTTCGGCTTTCAACGCCTTCGGATTGCGCAATGCGACGATGGAGCCGCCCAGCAGCAGCGCATTCAGGCCGTAGAGGCTGATGCAGAACAGGCACCAGGCGCCCAGCTGCCAGGAGGCCCAGGCCAGAAAGACGCTGTAGAAGATGGAGCCGACGCCAGCCAGCACCAGCACATGGGCCAACCCGGCCAGCCTGGCGCGCCCCATGCGGCGCAGCCCGGCCGCGAAGGCCACGGCGAAGTAGAAGCCGATGCCGTAGACCGCCACCGGCAGTCCGAAGAGCTCGCTGTACTGACTCGTGTTCACTACGTCGCAGTTCAGCACCTCGCTGACCGTGCAGATCGAGGCCTCGCCGCCGTGCAGGGCGGCCAGGTGCTGCTTGGCCAGGTAGACCGAGACGCCGGCTCCCGACAGGCCCACCAGGGACAGGCCCGCGGCCAGGTCCCAGCTCATCAGGGCCAGGCAGATCAGCCAACCGGCCGCGATGCCCGCGAAGAGAACGCCGGTGGTGGAGCCGGTGACGCCCAGCGCGATGGTGGCGATCACCGCCAGGGCCGCGAGGACGGCGAGGACGATGCGGGAGATGCCCATGTTCCGAATCTCCTGGACTCCGTGGCTGCTGGACGCTTGGTGAGGACCGACGCGCTGTGAGCTTGGGGCTGCGCGGAGCTGCGCAGGTGAGTGAGCCGGGCAGCAGTAACCGACTGGCTGGCGCTCGATCCATGTCCGGGGGCCAAGGGGAGTTGAAACACTTTGGATCAGGGCTGCATGCCCTCTCGTTCATTCCCCCTCACGCTTTGCCTCTCACCCTCGTGGTCGTGGTGGTGGTGGTGGTGGTGGTCGTGGTCGTGGTGGTGGTGGTGGCGGTGGTGGCGGCGGGGGGGGGGGGGCCCCCGGCGGCCCCCCCGCGGGCGGGCCCCCCCGCCCCCCCCCTCACCCCGCACCCTTCACCCTTCCCCCTTTCGAGCTTCCCGGTGGTGGTGGTGGTCGTGGTCGTGGTCGTGGTCGTGGTCGGTAGGCTGCGTCAGGCGCGGGGGGTGTCCTCCACGCAGGGACCGCCTGCGTCAGATCTGGCCGAGAAAGCGCTCAGTGGGTGGGATGATTCCATCTATCCTGGTGCGTGTGGGGGCAGGGCGACGGCTGCTCCCGGACAATCCCACCCGTCGCGGAATCCGTATGGAGGAATCGAGCATGAAGATCCTCAGCTTGTCGAACATGGGGCAGGGCAAGGACGTGGCCCAGGTGGAGCTGGTCCAGCGCCGAACCCTCAAGAGTGACGGCACCAGCTCGTGGACGTACTGGGTCATCGGTCCGGTCTTCCAGGGCCTGGGCCCCCGCTTGGACCACATCGTGGTCCACATCGTCTGCGACAACCGCTCCTCGGGCAACCTGACCTTCATCGTGCGCGTGCAGCGCAGCTACAACGGGCTGGACTGGCAGGACGGCAGCAACATCATCTCCACCAGCGCCGAGGGCTACTCGGTGAGCGCCGAGTACAGCACGCGCACCGACTTCGGGCTGTTCACCAGGTTCCAGATCGGCCTGACCGACGTGGGCGCTGTGGAGCAGGGCACCTTCTCGGCGCCGGCCGCGCTGAAGTTCTGGACCTGAGCCTTCAGGGAGCTCCGCCTGGGCGGGAGACGGCATGCGCCGGCGGAGCGCGCGACCCGGTTGACGGGTCGGGCGTCGACAGGACCGGGAGGGTGCGCCATGGCAAAGCGAGGCCAGGAAGAGGCTGCGCACGGGAAGGAGAGCTTCTGCCTGGACTGCTCCAAGGGAGCTGCGCGCTTCGACGCGACGCAAGAAGATGAGGACGCGGTCTGGCTGGCAGGGGCCAAGCAGAGCTTCGATGACGACGAGGTCGTGCGCGTGGACGAACTGAACTCCCTGCGCGGCTACGCCAAGGCCATCGCGGCCGAGGTCGATGAGAGCGGAATGGCGGAACCGGAGCGGGAGAAGGAGGGCGTCGAGTTCTTGCACGAGGAAGAGGTCGTGCAGGGCGCCCATACGCCCGAGGTGAACTTGCTTCGGAGTCCGGTCCTGGAAATCGAAATCCGGAGGATCTTCGACTGCCTGCGGAAGTACGGCATCGCCCCCCATCCCTGGGGGGATACTACGGAGGACAACCTGGCCTACGACGCTGACGTGGTCGCCATGCTCGCCACCAAGGGGCCCGAGCCCATCACTACGGAGCAGACGGTCACCCCCTCTGCCAGGTTCGGCCTGCGCAATCCGCTCTGCCTGATGCGCAAGCCCATCGACCCGGCGACCGCCAAGCAGGGCGAGCCGGAGGCCGCCTGGACGGACCCGGGCACGGAGCCTGGAGCACCGCCGGACTCAAAAGGTCAGAGCGCGCGCCAGTACGGGCGCTTCTGCGACACGATGCGCGACATGGCACGCGTGGGCGTCGGCGTGGTCTCCCACTTCCACCACCCCGATCTGGCCTGGTACTTGATGTCGCAATACCGCTGGATGTGGACGGATCCCGCACAGTGGGCGAGCGCCTGGGGCGAGGAGCCCAGCGAAAAGAATCCCGCGCCGACGGATATGATCACCCAGCTCACGGAATACAACTTCTGGGCCTTTCGGGCCTTCACCCTGTTCGTCGTCTGCTGCCACATCGACGACATGCAGGCCATCCCCGTGCTCTTCGACTACGGCGGGGGGACGCGCTTCAACGAGGACGACGGGGGCTTCGGGCCGAACAAAGAGCTGAACAAAGACGCCATCGAGGAGGGCAAGCCCTCGCACCAGACCACGGGCTTCTCGGTTCCTTGCCAGCACGGCTGGGATCTGTGGTACTGGTCTGGCCACAACGCCGGCGAGGTTCAGGAGAAGCTCTACCAGCGCTCGCGCTGAACGTCTGGTGCGGCGATGACGAGTCCGACTACATGCGGGAATGCGCGCGCCGCAAGGCCCTGGGCGTGGCCGCCTTCGCCACTGCCGTGGGCCAGTACCTCGCCACGTTGGATCTGGCCTTGCAGAGATGCGGGATCGCCGATCTGGCCGATCTCGTCCCCTTCGTGGACCTGGGCAACGAGATGGACGCCGGCCTTGGTCATCCTTTCGGGGCCAAGGGCGCCCCCCCTCGTTGGGGCGGGTTTTTTTTGGGG
>CAYVQL010000249.1:0-17287 GCA_964454135.1 uncultured Enterobacterales bacterium
CAACTGGAGGATCTCCGCACCATTCGCGATCTCATGGAGTGCTGGGTGGGTGCGCAGAAGCAGCGGGCGGATCTCGCGGCTTCCACCCTCCTAGTCTACCAGCGAGCCGCGTCCAAGGTGGCAGCCGGGATCGGGTGTGTGTCCATCCAGGCTGTTCACCGTGGCACTCTGGAGCGTCATCGCGATCAGCGGATCAGGGACGGCGGTGCTCCATCCACGGTGCGGCTGGATTTCCAGGTGCTTCGTTCCGCCTGGCGCTGGGGGCAGGATATTGGCGTCTGCCCTGGACGGCGGTTGCCAGCCCCCAAGGTGCAAGGGGGGCGTGTGACGAATGGCCGCACTCCAACGCGCGGCGACGTGGCGCAAGTGCTGGCAGACTTCGAAGCCAGGGACACCTGGGGCTACTTGGCAGTGCTTCTGCTTTTTGCGACGGGCGCACGTGTAGGGGAGGTGACTCACTTGCGCTGGGCGGATGTCGATCTGGCAGATGGCTGGCTCCACTTCGGCCGGCATGAGGGAGCGGAGAAGACAGGCGAACGGGTGGTGCCTTTCGAGGATGAGGTGCGTGCTGCCCTGGAGCAGGTGGGACCAGGGAGCCCTGAGGAGCTCTTGCTGGGCCAGTCCCCCCTCCATGCGCGGTCCACCCTCTCGCAGATGATCCGCCGTTCCTGCATCCGCGTTGGAGTGGAGCCCTTCACTCCTGGTGGGCTGCGCCGCCTTACAGAAGATGAACTGTATCGGCGCCACCGGGATCCATCGGTGGCCGCCGCGCTGCTGGGCCATTCCGAGCAGACGGCACTTCGCTTCTACCGCAAAGCGACTCGCGACGACCTACGTTCGGCTGTGCGCGAGGCTCGGATGGGCAGGGCGCCGGCGGGGCAAGTCCTGAAGCTCGCTGGCCGAAAGAAGAGCTGATCGCGCACACTCGCCGCGCACACTGTTGGGTAGGTGTGGCTAAAGAGTAGGAACAAGGTCAAGTAATCGGTGGTGGCGCTTCTTTCTTGTACAAACTGCGGAAGCTGCGTTTGGTCGACTAGCAGCCGTCGGCAAGGCTCCTGCCTGCCTCGCATGCGGCCCGGTAGTCGCTACTGCCCCGGCAGCAGGGGCCCCGTGGTCTCCATCTTCTCCCCTGAGCCCTCGATCTGGGGCCCCTCGATCTGCGCTTCGCCGGTGACCACGGCGTGGGAGCCCAGCAACCACGACTGGATCAGGCCCTCCAGGGCCGGCTCGCGGTTGAGCATGGTCGCGCCCCGGCCGGCGGCCGTGTAGATCTCCAGGTGCTTGGTGCCCTGGGCCTCGGCTTCGAGCAGCAGCCCGGACTTGGCCGAGTAGGGATCGTCGTTGCTGACCACCATCAGCACCGGCCGCGTGCCATAGGCCCTGATGGCGCCGTCGGCGCGCACGCCCTTGTACTTCAGGGCCGGGGAGAGCATGACCACGTTGACGATGCTCTCGTCCTGGGAGGCGGCCAACAGGGCCAGGTTGGCGCCCAGGTCGGCGCCGACGAGCACCACCTGCGCGATCCCCTTCTCCTTCAGGAACGCGATACCGGCCTGCACGTCGCCGAGCATGGCCTGGTAGTCCTCTTCGCTCAGCTCGGGCTTGGGCTGGCCCTCGGCCACGTTTGTGCCGTGGCCGCGCAGGTCGATGGCCAGGCTGGTGAAGCCCGAGGTGTTGAGGCGATTGGCCAGGAACTTCCAGTCGCTGCTCTGGCGGTCCTTGCCGTGCACAAAGAGCACGCCCTTGTCGGTGCCCTCTTGCTGCTCGTAGGTGCCATGCAGTGCCGTGCCGTCGTCGGCCGCCAGCTCGACCTCGGCTGCCAGTGCGCTGGGCACGGGCAGGAGCAGGAGGGCAAGCGCGAGAGCGGGGAAGGGACGCATGGAGTCTCCAGGGCTGCGGCGTGTCGCCTAGGGTGGGGGCCCGCGCCTGGCCCTGCAAGTGAGCGGGCTGAACGCGTCCCGGATTTATGATGATAGCAGGTCGTTGAGCGCTCTGAGCAGCCCGTCTGCGGAAATTTGATGCCCCGCCGCGAGCTCTTCCAGCGTCTCGTCGTGGCGCACGGGGCAGCTGTGGCACGCGGAGAGGTGGTGCTGCGCGAGGACGTCGCGTGCCCCGCTGTGCAGGCGCAGCGCATCGTCGATGCTCATGTCGAGCCTGAAGCGACGGCTGGCCAGCGCGGCGCGCTGCACGCTTTCCTGCGTCCGCAGGCGCGCTTGAAGCGCGTCGAGGCGCGGCGTCAGGGCGGCGGCGGCGCGGCGCGTGGGTCCCAGGCTCTGGCCGGATGGCAACAGCAGCGCCTGCACCCTCGCCGCCAGGCTGCGGCGCAGGCGCAAGTGCAGGCGTCGCAGGGGCGTCATGAGGCGGCGAAGCTGGCGTCGAGTCCGGAGCCGAGCTCGGGGTGGCGCCAGGTGAAGTCGAGCTCGTCCGCCAGCCGCTCGGGCTTGAGGCGTACCGAGGCGGTGAGCAGGCGCAGCATGTCCGGTGTCAGCAGGGCGCGGCGGTCGAGGCGCGCCAGCAGGCGCTCGTTGATGTCGGCCAGCTTCATCTGCACACGGCTGGGCAGGTAGGTGGACCAGTAGCGGGGAGCCTTGCTGCCCAGGCGCTGGGCCACCTCGGCGTAGAAGTGCCGCGACTCGACCGGGTTGGGGGTGGCCACGTGGTAGACGCCCCCCGCCTCGCCCCGCTCGGTCAGCAGCTGCAGGGCCGCGATGCAGTCGTCGACGTGGATCACGGGCATCAGGTTCTGGCCCTCGCCCGGCAGCCAGGCCTTGCCCGCCTTGATGGGGCGCTCCAGCAGCACCGAGAAGCGCGGTCCGTAGACGATGCCGATGCGGGCGATGATGACCGGCAGGCCGCGGGCGCGCCAGGCGTCCAGCAGCAGGTTCTCGGCCGCCGTCTTGCTGCGGCCGTAGTTGGTCTGGGGGCTGGCCCCGAAGTCCTCCTGGATCCACAGGCCCGAGCGGTCGCCGTAGACGGCGCAGCTGGAGGCGAAGAGCAGGCTTGCCGGCTGGCAGCCAGCCCGCTCCATGGCGGTCAGGAGGTTCTCCGTGCCCAGGCGGTTGATGCGGTCGGGGGTTTCCCTGCCCGGGCCGCGGATGGCGCCCGCCAGGTGGTAGATGCGCTGCGCGTCGCGGCAGCCCGCGCCCAGCGTCTCCAGGTCGTACATGTCGCCCACCAGGCACTCGCTGGCGCCGGCCTGCTTCACCTTGGCGGCGTTTTTCTCGTTGCGGGCCAGGCCGGTCACCTGGTGGCCGGCGGCGACCAGGGCCTTGATCAGGGGCAGGCCGAGCTGACCGTTGGCTCCGGTGACGAATATTTTCTCGCCCATCGTTCACCTCCTGCTGGCTGGTGGCTGAGGGCCCAGGGCACCTAGCGCCCAGGCCGGCGCCTGTCCATGTCGACTGCGGCTTCGGCTCGCGCTACCCTCTGTGCTGTCGGAGGTCCCATGCCGCGTGTCCCCAGTCTCCTGCTCGCCTTCTCCCTGGCCGTCGGCTGCGACGAGCCCGATCCCTATGTGGCGCCCGACAGCGGCGGCCCGGAGGACGACACGGGCTGCGAAGAGCTGCAGACCTTCTACCCGGACGAGGACGGCGACGGCTACGGCGTGCCCGGCGACACCGTACAGGCCTGCGACAAGCCGCCCTGGTACGCCGACAACGACGAGGACTGCGACGACAGCGACTACCACGTCTTCCCCGGCTCGCCCTACGAGAGCGAGAAGGGGGAGAACGGCAAGGACGAGGACTGCGACGGCCGGGTGGACGAGCTCTGGCAGGGGGTCACGGTGGCCTACCAGAACCAGGTGGGGGCTTCGTCGATCCTGACCCTCGACGCGCTGGGGCAGGTGACCGACGAGGTGGTGCTGGCCGACGAGACCGTCTACCCCTACTGGCTGGACCACGGCGTGGGTGGCGGCTGGGTCACGAACTACACGCTGTTCGACAAGAAGACCAAGACCATCACGGGCCAGGTGCTGCTGATCGACGAGGCTGGGCAGACCAGCGTGGTGGGGGAGGTCCCGGACCTGGAGTGGGGCTTCTACGGCCTCGCCACGCACCCCGACGGCTACTACCTGGTCTCCTCCGTCGACGCCCTGTGGCGCGTGGATCCCGACGGTACCGCTACCCAGCTGGCCAGCTGGAACGCCGAGTACTGGAAGCTCAAGGACTTCCAGCTGCTGCTCTACACCGTGGCCGTGGATGTCCTGACGGGTGAGGTGGGGCTGGTGGGCTACCTGGGGGGCTTCGCCACCTGGAGCGAGAAAGAGGGCCTGCAGATCCGGCGCATCGGGGATGCCAAGGAATGGTCTCTGATGACCTACAGCGGAGCCCACAAGGACGGCGGAGGCTGGTACAGCCTGGCCCAGACCTCCAATGGTCTGGCCATATCGAAGTACAACCTGGAGACGGACGAGTGGGTCGAGAAGGTGGCCTGGGAAGAGACCTGGTCGCCTGCGGTGCTGACCATCAACGGCGACAACGGCGACTACCTGGTGTCGGCCAATGGCGGCTGGTACTACACGGTCTGGCTCATTCTCGAGGACGGCTCCTACGTCAGCGATCTCTACATGACCGACGGCACGGTGCAGTACCGCGGGTTCTACGGGATCACGGGCAACTACTGAGCGGGCGCGCTATCCCACGAGCGGGTTGCGCACCGCGAGCTGGGGAAAGCGGCCGAAATCACGGTCGGCGCTCAGCAGCTGTCGGACGCCGTGGCGCAGGCAGAGGGCTGCGATGCGCGCGTCGTGGATCCTGGGCCCCTGGACTTGTCCAGCCAGCGTGAGTGCCCGTAGCTGGGGATAGTAGCTGCCGTCTTCCGGAAGCAGGACCAGGCTGGGGGATTCGAACCACGCTTCGAGCTGAGTGAGGGCCTGAGGGAGGGAGGAAGGGGGGGCGGAAGACGCGCGCGTGGGTGACCACAGACAGGAAGCTCGTGTGCGCAGGGCCAGGGTATCGCCCAGGGTGAGCGACCCTCTGCCAGGTCGCGCAGACTGCTCGCCGCTGCCTCGTGGAAGGGAGAGTCCGCCCGATGGGCGTGCACAAGGATGTTGGTGTCGACGGCGATCACGCCCCGCGCCCCTAGTATGAGGCGTCGATGATGCGGTCCCATCGCCCATCTGCGTATTCGGGCTGGAGGCCGCGACCCTGCTTGAAGGACGCATCGCGCAGCTTGAAGGGGCGCGACTCCCGGCGGGACTCGAGCGCCAGGCGCAGCCCCTCCTCCAGCAGCGCTCTCAGCGTGGTGCGTTCCTGCGCGGCGACTCGGCGCGCCTGGTCGAGGAGGGGGTCGGATATCTCTACGGTCGTCTTCATATGGGTAACCATGCCACCGAATACGGCTACCCGCCCCGCGCGCCCGCCGCGGTCAGCGCCTTGCGCCAAGCCCCAAATCCCCCTCCCGACCGCACCGCCGCTACCGCGGCGTGACCCAGCTCGGGGCCGCCCTGCGCCAGCGCCCACTCGACCCAAGCCCAGCGACTGCTGACCGAGCGCAGCTCCGCGCAGCCCTCCAGGCCGCGGGACAGGCGGCTCAGGCGCCGGTCCAAGGTGCGAACGCCCGCGAAGGGCGCCTGGGCCAGGGGCGTGCCGCGCTTGGCCACGAAGGGTGAGACAGCCACGGTCAGCGGGTGCATGCCCGCCATGCGGCGCGCCAGCTGGACGAACTCGTCGATGTCCTCGGCCGCTTCGCCCGGCAGGCCCAGCATCAGGTAGAGCTTCAGGCTGCGGAAGCGCTGTTCGGCGGCTTGCTCGGCGCAGTTCAGCAGCTGATCCTCCCTCAGGCCCTTGCGTATCTCATCGCGTAGGCGCTGGCTGGCGGCGTCCGCGGCCACGGTCAGGGTGCGCAGGCCGCCGGCGCGCAGCAGGCCGGCCAGCTGGGGCTGGGCCGCCAGGCGGTCGGCGCGCAGGGAGCTGACGCCCACCTCGCGCCCGTCGGCGATGAGCTGCTCCAGCATGGCCGCCAGCTGGGGATGATCGCTGACCGCGGCGCCCACCAGGCCCACGCGGCGCGCCTCGGCGGGCACGCTGCTCAGCACGCGCTCGGCTGGCACGATGCGCATGCTCGCGGCGCGGCCGCCGCGCATCACGCAGAAGCTGCAGCGCCGGCTGCAGCCCCGCTCGGCTTCCACCAGGTGCATGTCGGAGAGCTCGGCCAGGGGGCTGCGCAGGCGGGCGCGGGCCGGCAGCAGCGCGGGCGCGGCGCGGGCCAGGGGGGGCGGCTCGGGATCGCGCTCGGGCACGAAGCCCCCAGGCAGGCCCTGCACCGCGTCCAGCCAGCCCGCGCGGTCTTGCTCGAAGAAGGCGCGCACTGCGGGCACCACCGTCTCGTCCGCTTCGCCCAGCAGCATGGCGTCGGCCAGGGCCGCTGTGGGCAGCGGGTTGGAGTGGCTCAAGGGGCCGCCGACCAGGATCTGCGGGTGGAAGCGGTTGCGCTCTTCGCGCGCGGCCGGGATGCCCGAGCACTCCAGCGCGCGCACCAGGTCGGCCAGCTCCAGCTCCCAGGCCAGAGAGACGGCCACCAGGTCGAAATCCCCCAGAGGGCTCTCGCTCTCCTCGCTGCGGATGGCCTGGGCGCAGCGCCCTGCCGCGGCCTTGTCGGGCAAGAAGGCGCGCTCCACGCCGAAGCCGGCTTCCGCCAGCAGGTGACCGATCCACTGGAAGCCCAGCGAGGACATGCCCACGCGGTAGGTGCCGGGGTAGAGCAGGGCCAGGCGCTGGCGGCCCACGGGGAAAGGCGCGCCACGCTCGCTGGCGCGTCGGCGGCGGATCTCCTTCACCTGGGTCCAACGTGGGTCCATGGGGCACGGTAGCGCGCCGCCGTCTCAGAAGCACTTCGGGCCCGACCAACCGGCCGGGCCCTTGTTCGTGCGGGGCGAGCTAGAAGTAGAAGTTGAACCCAGCTGTGCCCTGGTAGGCGGCCGGTGCGCTGGGATCGTCGGCCTCCTTGTTCAGGTAGCCCGTGGCGCGCGCCTCCAGGTTGATGGAGGCGTTGTCGCCGACGCCGAACTCGATGCCCAGGCCGCCGTGGGGCCCCCAGAGCCAGTCCTGCTGATCGACGGTGATGTTCTCCCAGCCGTCGTAGTAGGTGTCGTTGTAGCAGCGGTTGGTCCAGGTGACGCCCGCCGTGGCGTAGGGGCTCACCTTGGTCCACGGGAAGGCGAAGAGCTGCACCGAGGCCGTGATGGGCTGGGTGATGCGCTCGCTGTCCGCGCTCCAGGTCTCGTCGTAGCGCTGCCAGGCCACCTCGAAGCCCAGAGACTCGGTGGCGCGGAAGCGGCCGGCCAGGCCCAGGCCGAAGTCGCCGTAGGCAGCTTCACGCTGGAAACCCGGGTAGTGGGCGTAGCTGCTGACGTAGCTGCCGCCGCGCATGCCGATGGCGAAGCTGCGGGTGCGGTCCACCTGGCGCGGAGGGGCTGCGACGGCGCCGCCGCTGCCGCCTCCCGAGCCGCCGCGCACCGTCACCGAGGCGCGCGGGTAGAGGAAGACGCCGTAGGCCCAGTTGGGCCGCCAGCCGCGGGGGTGGTAGGGCCTGTGGCGCCAGTTCCACCAGCCATGGCCCGCGCGTCGGTAGCTCCAGGCACGGTGGGCGCGGGTGCTGTGGGCGGCGCGCCGGTGGGCCGCCACGCTGCGGCCGCGGGCCGCGGCCCGAGCGCGGGTGCTGTGGTGGCGATGGGCCCCATGACGCGAGGAGACCTTGTGCCGGTGCACGTTGTGGGCGGTGCGCCGGGCCGAGGCGCCGGACTTGGCCGCGCCCGCCTTGGAGCGGCCCGGATGGGCCTTGGCCGCACCAGCCTTGGCGCCGCCTGGATGGGCCTTGCCCGCGCCGGGCTTGGCCGCGGAACCCTGGCTCGGACCGGTCGCTCCACGGCTGGGGGCCTGGGCGCCCTGACCCGACCTGGAGCCGGGAGCGCTGGCCGCTGAGCCGCGTTTGCCAGGCGCCGCGGCGTGGCGCGAAGCGCCGCCGCTGCCCCCTCGCTTGGCGCTGCCGGAGCGCTTCTTGTAGGCCTCGAGCTCGGGCTCGGCCTGGGAGTTGGCCTGCGGCTGGCTGTCGTCGGGTGCGTCGGCCAGGACCGGCGTGGCGAGCATGCTGATGGCGAAGCTGGCTGAGATCACAGTGAAAAAGCGGCGCATGGGGCCTCCGGGAACGGGCGTGCTGCCCGCGTTCTCCCCCAGAGACGCTGCGAAGCCGGTTTCATTCGAAAAAAATGGATCAGTTCTTCAAGAAAGCCTGCCTCAAGCGCACCAGCGCCTCGGCCCGCATGGCGTACACCGGCATCTGCCCGTCACGGCGCACGTAGATCGCCTCGCCGCTCTCGTCTTGGAAACCGGCGCCGGCCTCCAGCACGCGCTCGTTGCCGTCGCTCATCTCGATCACGAAGCGCGTGCGCGGCGCGTCCAGCCCGGCGCTGGCCAGGTCGACGCCCTCCACCACCCGCAGCGCGCGCAGGCTGGCCAGGGAGTTGGCGGTGTAGAGGCTCTTGCGCAGGTCGGCCTCCATGTTCACCGGCTCCGTCACACGCCACTGCCTACCCTCCAGGTCCTGCTCGATGCGCACGCGGTGGCCGCCCTCTTCCAGGGCGATGCTGTCCACCTGGTCGCGGGTGAAGCTGAAGATGGTCTTGTCGCGAAACTCCACCAGCGGCCAGGTGAAGCGCTTCAGGTGGCTGGCGGAGATGCGGTGCACGTCGGGGCGCTCGTCTACCCTGGCCAGGGCGGCCTGCTCACCGGCCGGCACGATGGCCATGCGGTGGATGGTGCCGTCGGACAGAGCCACCTCGGCCACCACATCCGGGTTGTCCCAGCCTTCGCCGTAGTCCGAGGCGTGCAGCTCGCTGGCGCGCATATGGGACAGGGTGCGGGCCAGGGCGTCCAGGGTGCGCTGGTCCGGGATGAAGAGGGGCTGGCCGTCCAGCTCCCAGGGTCCGAAGACGGCATTGCCCTCGTCGTCGGTCTCCCCGCTGGGCTCGCGGGTGAAGACCAGCACGTCCTCGGGCCGCTCCAGGGTGATGCCCGCCACCTGATCGGGATCCAGGCTCAGCAGGGTGCGGTTGCGCCACTCGGTGGCCTTCTTGTCGTAGCGGAAGCGGCCGCCCACGCGGGCCCGGTAGACCTGTTCGCTGCCGGCCAGCCGGATCAGCGAGGAGCCGCCAGGCAGGTCGTTGCCCACCACCATGGAGATGACGGGCTCGTCTCCGCCGGTGAAGACCTCGACGGTGACGCCGTTGGAGTCGTCCAGGGCGTAGTCCTCCAGGTTGCCCTCGTCCAAGCGCAGATCCATGGGCACGGGCTCGCGGAAGTTGCGCAGCAGGGACTTGACCGTGGTGGTGTCGGCCTGGGCCTGCAGCGGCTGCAGCAGCTGCCAGATGTCCCCCTGCCGCTCGAGCACGGTGGTCTGGCCCTGGCGTACGAACTGCACGCGCGTGACCTCGGAGAGCTCGACGGCGGGCAGCTCGGGCAGGGATTCCTGCGCGCTGTGGCGCGAGGAGGGCAGCAGCAGCAGCAGGGCCAGCAGCGCGCTGGCGGCCAAGAGAATCCACGTGGTGCGGGAGAGGGTCATCAGCGCACCTCCTGGGGCCGGCTGGCGGGTCCGAAGCGCAGCAGCCCCCAACGGAGCGCGCCGAACAGCAGCAGCAGCGCCACGCCCCCCAGGGCGTTCAGGATCTTCAACCAGCGCAGCGTGCCCGGCTCGGGGGTCTCCAGGGGCGGGATCTGCACGGCCTTGGAGCGGATGCCGATCAAGGCCTCGTCCTGGCACATCCAGTCCGTCAGGTTGAGCATGAAGGCCACGTTGTTGGCCGCGGCGTCGGCCGAGCCGGAGACCACCAAGCGCGCCGGCGCTCCCTCGGTCACCTTGCTCTGGGGATCATCCGCCGCCACCACCGCGGCGCCGAAGGGCGTCTCAGCCGGGGCCGCGGGGATGGGCAGGTCCTTGAACGTGCTCTGGAAAGAGCCCACCAGGGACGCCAGCACGGGCCAGGGGCCCTTCTCTTCGCCGGGTATGGTGCGCTTGTAGGCTCCGGGATCGATGGTGCGGATGCCCTGGAAACGCGCCGCCTCGGCCGAACCGCGTGCCAGCACCTGGGCCTCGATGTCCGCGGGCAGGGGCTCGTTGATGGTGAGCGACGAGGTGAAGGGGAAGAGCATCTGGTCGAGCCCCTTGACGATGGGGCTCTCTTTGGAGAGGTCGCTGACGCGCGGGATGATGGGGTGGTTGACGGGCACCTGCATCATGTAGCGGCCCTGCCGCATGGGCACGCGCATCATGCCGTTCTGGCTGCGGTCGATGACCACGTCGCGGTTGACCACTACGCCCAGCTGCCCCAGAAAACCCTCCATGCCTGTGTAGAGCTGTTCAGCGCGCAGGGTGCGCATATTGGGGCGCGTGTTGGTCAAGAAGACCGCCAGGGAGCCGCCGCGCATCAGGAACTGGTCCATCTGGTAGCGGGCTCGCTCGCCGACAGGGGTCTGGGGGCCCAGCATGAACAGGGCGTCCACCTCTTCGGGCACGCCCTCCTCGCCGCCCAGCGCGACGGGCATCAGGTCGTAGCTGTCGGCTATCTGGTTGCGCATCTTCTCCAGGGGACCGGAGGAGCGCAAGACGTCCACCTCGGAATGACCCGTGGTGAAGCCCACGGTCTTGCGCTCGTCACCCTCCATCAGCTTGCGCAGCGTGCGCGCGATGTCGTACTCCACCGTGGCCACCTGCGTGACGGCCTCGAGCGCGGTCTGCCGCTCGCCGTAGACGAAGGAGGCGCCCATGAAGACGCGCTTGAGCTCGGAGCGGTCCGAGCCCCGGTAGCGGTACTGGATGGGCCTGATGCCGAAGCGCTGAGCCTCTTCTTCCAGCTCCTTCTTGCCCGTGGGGTCCACCACCGAGATCTCCATCAGGCCGCCGGAGTAGGCGCGGAACTCGCGCAGCTTGTCCTCCAGCAGCTGCTGGTGGTTGTTGTAGGGCGCCTCGAGCCCGCGGGTGAAGTAGACCTTGACGAAGAGGGGCTTCTCCAGGCGCGTGGCCAGGCTGCGGCTGGCGTCGCTCAGGGTGTAGATATGGTCGCGGGTGATGTCCAGGCGCAGGAAGTGGCGCTCGGCCAGGACGTTGACCAACACCAGCACCGCCACCAGGGCGGCCAGCTGGATCCAGGCGTCGAGCAGCAGGGCTTTGCGGCGCAGCATGGCTCTCCCCCTAGACCAGGCGGCGGTGGCGCAGGGCGAAGCCCGCCAGGTAGAGCCCCAACGCGACGACCGAGCCGTAGAAGATGAGATTGCGGCTGTCGAGCACACCTCCCACCATGGTGCCGAAGTGGTAGTCGAAGGAGAGGTGCTGCACGATGGGCAGGATGGTGGCGGGCACCCGGTGCAGGAAGAAGCCCATGGTGAAGGGGACGCCCCCCACGGCGAAGGAGATCAGGAAGGCCACCACCTGGTTGGAGGTGAAGGCGCTGGCGGCGGTGCCGATGGCGCAGAAGGCGGCCCCCATCAGCAAGAGCCCCAGGTAGCCTCCCAGCACGGGCCCCCAGTCCAGGGCGCCCAGCGAGGCCATGGTGAGGGGGTAGCTCAGGGTCAGCAGCAGGGCCAAGGCCAGCAGGGCCAGGGTGGACAGGTACTTGCCCAGCACCACCTCGGCCTCGGTGATGGGCAGGGTGACCAGCATCTCCAGGCTGCCGGTGCGCATCTCTTCGGCGAAGAGCCGCATGGTGAGAGCCGGGACCAGCAGCAGGAAGAGCAGCGCGGACCAGGTGAAGAAGCGCCGCAGCGAGACAACGCCCTGATCGAAGATGCCCTCGTACCAGATGGTGCCCACCGCCACCAGGCCCAGGAAGGTGGGTACGACGATGTAGGCCAGGGGTGAGTCGAATGCGCTGCCGACCTCGCGTTTGAAGATGGCGAAGACATTGCCCATGGTCAGCCTCCCGAGGAACAGCCGTCAGGCTAGCGCATCCGTGGCGCGCGTCAAGGTCCCGGGGACCGCCTCGGGCAGGTTATCCAAAATCCCATGGCGATCAGCCCGCTCCTGCTCTGCTCCACGCTCTGTCCGGCCCTGGCCGGCGAGGCTGTGCTGCCGGTGCTGGACGACGAGGCGCTGAACCTGGTGCGCGTGGACGTGCCCGACCACCCCGACGCCCTGACCACCAGCGCGCGGGGTTCCATGCTGGCGGCGCCTCCTGGCGACGGTACGCCCTGGCGCTGGGTCTCCATCCCCGAGCCCGACACCTACACGGCCTGGGAGGCCGAGGAGGCCCTGCAGTCTTCGGACTGGGTCGCGGCGGGCTACGACGGCAGCGGCGTGCGCGTGGCGGTCTTCGACTCCCAGTGGTTCAACGCCAGCCTGCGGGCGGACGAGCTGGGCGACTACCAGACCTGGGACTGCCACGCCCACACGGGCTGCACCGTGCCCATGGACAACCTGCGGCCGCATCTCTCCTACGAAGAGGGCAGCCACGGCGTGGCCTGCGCCGAGGTGATCCGCGACCTGGCCCCGGGCGTGGAGCTGCACCTGGTGCGCGTCAACGGGCTGACCACCCTGGAGAACGCCGTGGGCTGGGCCGTGCGGCACGACATCGACCTCATTTCCATGTCGCTGTCCATGTTCGGCGAGTCCTTCTACGACGGCACCGGCGCGGTCAACGACCTGATGGACGACCTGGCGGCCGGCGGGGCGCTGATGGTGACCTCGGCCGGCAACTACGCCACCGAACACTGGATAGAAGACTTCCGCGACGACGACCACGACGGCTACCACGAGTTCGGCGGCAGCTCCGAGTACCTGCCGGTCTGGATGAGCGGCGGCAGCCGCGGCCGCATCCTGCTCAACTGGGACCAGTACCACTACTGCGGCGACACCGACCTGGACATCTACGTCTACGCCGGCGACGGCAGCCTGACGGGGCGCTCCGAGGAACGGCAGAGCGAGGGGGAGGATGGCTGCAACCCGGCGGAGCGGGTCTACCCCTGGGCCGAGAGCACGGACTGGCACTACATCCAGCTGCGCCGCGCGGCAGGGGATCCCGCCGTGCGCTTCTCCATCTTCGCCCGCGGCGACGACCTGTGGGAACCCATGCCCGGTGGCTCCCTGGCCGATCCCGCCACCCACCCGCTGGCCCTGGCCGTGGGCGCGGTGCGCGCCACCAACTACATCGGCAACGACGTGGAGAGCTTCTCTTCGCAGGGCCCCACGCACGCCGGCCTGGCCAAGCCCGACATCGTCGGCCCCGACGGGCTCTCCTCCTCGGCCTACGGCGAGACGGGGTTTTACGGCACCTCGGCCTCCACGCCGGCCGTGGTCGCCAGCCTGGCCCTGATCATGAGCCGCTACCCAGAGCTGGGGCCCTATGAGGCGGCCGAGCGACTCAAGGGCTACGCCATCGACGACGGCGCCACCTGGGAGGCCCCGGACAGTGCCCTCGGGGCGGGTTATGCGCGTCTTCCGCCCCTGGAGAGCCAGGACGGAGGCTGCGCAGACCGGCCTCTGCTGTTGCCTTTGCTGGTATGGTGGCCTCTCGCGAGGCTCCGGCGCGCCCTGGCCGTGTCCGCGAATCGCCGTGCTCGCAAATCGGAGTGCCCATCAAGATGAGAACGCCGTTGCTCGCCGTTGTGCTGCTGGTCTCCGGGTGCAAGCTCTTCGCATCGGGCGCCATCGACCAGACCTGCGAGGACATGGAGCGCGGCTGCCCGGGCGATCCCCAGCCCGACAGTGGCATCGACTCGGGCGACAGCGCCCCCTTCGTGGTCGAGAACCCCTACAGCCTGGGCTTCACCGTGGGAATGCAGACGGGCGAGACCTACCTGGTGCAGGCGCTCAGCGCCGCGGGCGACGTGTTCTACGACCAGGGGATCGAACCGCCGCCGGGCTCGGAGGCCGGCCCCGTGGCCTACGATCCGAGCATCAACACGCTGTACTACTTCGACCTGGGCCTGGGCGGCATGGGCGTTTTCTCCGAAACCCTCGGCGATCTGCAGGTCATCGGAGTTCCCCAGGACTCCGACGAGAGCTTCATGTACGCTCGCGACCTGCTGGCTGCGGATGGCAACCTCTACCTGGCGACCGATGGCTGGGTCTACAGCTACGTGCCGGTGGCCAAAGCCGGCTTCCAGGTGATGGCCAGCTCCACCCTGCTGCAGCGCGGGCGCAGCCTGTACCATGGCCAGAGCGATCTCTACCTGTTGGACATCGGGCCGGACGGGGGCCAGCCCGACATCTTCCGCGTCGACTCCGCTTCGGGCAGCCTGACGCTGTCCGTGCAGGACTTCGACGACGGCCAGGGGCGCGCCATCAGCGCCATCTTCGGCCCGGATCTGAACGACAACGGCATCGAGGACGACACGGTGGTCTGCTCGGCCCTGGGTGCCGTCTACGCGGTCAGCAGCTTGCAGGCCGGCGACCGGGAGCCCTACGCCTTCCCCAACCAGGATCAGCTGTCCGATCTGCTGGGGATCGATCTGCTCGAGGACGTCAGCAGCTGCGCCTGGGACTCCGCTGCGGAGCGCTTCCTGCTGTTCTCCGCCACGCAGGGGGTGCTCTCGCTGGACTCCTGGGGCAACCTGGAGAGCCTGTGGCAGCCCAGCGGTGAAGAGCTCGCTTTTGCCGGGGATTTCTTCACGCTGCCAGAGTAGCGTGGTCCCGGCTGTCGGAGTGCTAAGCCGCTTTTTTTTGTCACGACGCTGCAGGTATCCCCTTGAGGCCGTAGACTGTTTTGTGGAAGTGGAAGCAGAAGAAGACCGCTCCCCAGCGGGATGCCGGTCTCTTGGAGGTGATCATGGGTCTCGCTTTCGTCGCGCTGTCGTCTCTGGTGCTGTCGGGCTGCAAGAAAGAGGAGGAGTGGTCGGACCTGGTGGCCCTGGTGGAGGCGGACGCCCCAGAGGGCCTGGAGGTCGTGCCCACGGTGGGAGGGCTGACGCTCGAGGTCCCGGTGCGGCAGATCAACCGCTATGGCGCGTCGGTCACCGGGGGCTCGGTGACGGTCTCTCTCTCCGGCAGCACCGCTGTGCTGGAGGACAGCGAGGAGGCGCTGGACCCCACGGGTTACGCGGACTTCGACGTGGTCGCCACGGCCAGCGAGCTCTTCGAGGTGATCCCCACGGGTGGGGACGCGGGCGACTTGACCCTGGGTGGGGCGGTCAGCTGCTGGGCGGTGGAAGGCGAGCTGCCACCCTGGGACCTGCGCTGGGCCACGCCGCTGGACGCGAACGAGCTGGGCGAGGCGAACCGCATCGTGCCGCTCCTGGGTGGCGTGCTGTTGGCGGACGACACGAACGTCTGGTATCAGTCTTCCGAGCCGGGCATGCAGCCGCACCTGGTGCTCGAGATGCCCGATCCGATCCTGGAGCTGGAGGCCGTGCACGTGGACAACGACGGCGTGCCCGACGCCATGGTGCGCAGCGTCGAGGAGATCGTGCTGCTGCGCGGGCGCTCCGCCGGCGGCATGGGCTGGGGCGCCGCCTTCGCGAGCCAGGGTCGCGCCATCCTGGGCGCCTCGGTGGGGGACGTGGACGGCGACCTGAACCCCGACCTGGCCATCGCCCTGGATGACGGCAGCAGCACCTGGGTCTCGTTCTGGGCCGGCGACGGGGCCTGGGGCTTCTCCGAGCTGGAGCAGCACAGCTTCGGCTTCGCCAGCGTGGACCTGCAGCTGGCCCAGTCCGACGAGGACGGCTCGGCCGAGCTGAACCTGCTCAACTACTCCTCGGTGCTCAAGCGCTACTACCGCAGCGACGAGGGCTGGGCCGAGACCTACCCCTCCAGCCTGGAGACCAACCTGGCGGTGCCCGCCAGCTTCCTGGGTGCAGGCGACCTGGACGGGGACGGCACCGAGGAGTCCGCCATGCTCTCCTACCAGGAGGGTGGCGTGGAGCAGTCGGTGCTCTTCTTCATCATGGACAACGGCAACACCCGCTACCAGAAGAGCTTCTACGATCCGTCCTTCTCCTTCGCCGACCTGTCGGGAGACGGCCTGGCGGACATCGTGGCCCTGGAGGTCCCCAGCCTGAACCTGATCCACTTCCAGGATCAGGACTACAAGTACCGCTCCGTGGAGGGCCTGGAGCACCAGGGCCCGCTGGCCGTGGGCTTCTTCGACCACGGCGGGCAGCCGGACGTGGCCGTCTGTGCCGACGCCTTGCGCGTCTACCCCGGCGTGGAGGGAGGCGATCCCTGGGCCACGGTCTCGGGCGACTGGCAGGCCTACTACTCGGATCTGCTGGCGGCGCCCCTGCTGGCCGACCTGGACGCCGACGGCGCCCTGGACACCATGGCGGCCTTCGCCGAGGTCTACAGCGTGCCCGTGCTGCGCGTCTGGCGGGTGGATCCCGCCGACAAGGGCGGCGTGCCGGGCCTGACGGGCCTGGGCGATATCAGCTTCGACGGCTCCACCCAGGTGCTGGACCTGGACCGCATAGGCGGCGTCTTCTACGGCCTGGCGGACATGGACGGCGGCGTGCTGGTGCGCATGGCGCAGGACGAGAAGGGCGACTTCGTCGAGACCGGCCGCGTGAAGGCGGACGCCGTGGCCCTGGCCTGCGGCGAGCTGGCGGATGGCGCCGAGGTGGCGGTGGTGGCCGAAGACGGCAGCGCCTCGCTGCTGGACGCCGATCTGAACGTGGTGGGCAACGCCGACCTGGCCTCGGCCCATTGCGTGGTGGCGGCTGACACCGATGGTGACGGCATCGACGAGCTGCACGCCGGCAGCGCCGAGGGCTGCGCCCTGGTGGCGGCCGACCTGGATGGCGACGGCACCGATGAGCTGATCAGCGGCGGCAGCGGCGAGGTCAGCGTGGAGTGGGATGGTGACAGCTTTGGCATGGGCGTCGACGGCGTGCCCACGGTGGCGGATCTGGACCTGGACGGGCAGCTGGAGGTGTTGGCGGCCGACGGCTCCGACTACTGGATCGGCCGCCCGGTCAAGGGCGGGTTGGCGCCCAGCTTCGGGCTGTGGGGCGACACGGCCTTGCTCAGCGCTCCCATCGTGGGCGATTTCGACGGGGACGGGCTGCAGGATCTGCTGGGGCTGGGGGATGAGGGGACGTTGCTGTTCTTGTTGGGGGTGGAGGAGTAGCACCACCGCTGTCGGCGGTGGGGTACGCCTATGCTTCGTGGGTGGTGGGCGATGGGGGGATGGGGTCTCGGGTGAGGGGGGCTCGGGGGAGGGGGAGGCGGGACGTCGCATCGCGATTGATACCCACCACCAGCCGAACCTGGTGCAGCCGCTCCGCAGCGGCACCGTCAAGCGTCAGGGCACGGGCTCGGTCATCCTTGCGGCCAACCGATGCATTGCCAGGGTTGAAAGCCGATT
>CAYVQL010000250.1:0-17246 GCA_964454135.1 uncultured Enterobacterales bacterium
CTACGAGAGGAGTGCGTCCGCTGCATTGGGCCTGGCTTTTTACGAGAGGCTCAACCTTGAGGCCGCCTGCGCGCCGCGGAGCGCAACACAGGCGCCAGTTCGCCCATAATCCAGCTTGTCCCTGCCCCCGAGCCTGTGTCACAGATCTTGGCGCTTGAGGTCTCCGATCAAAGGCCTCCAGGTTTTCGCAAGGTATGAAAAAGATATTACAAAGCCCATTTTTCCTAACGACTGCGCCTGTTTTTGCGCCGATAATATCATCAAGACGCAGCGACAAGGCAAGCGTCGAAACGGAAGCGGAACAGAACCGAAGCAGAAGCAAGGGAGAACATCATGCGCGCCAACATCAACACCATCGCCATCATCGTCACCACCCTCGGCCTGACCGCCTGTGGCAATAGCCCCCAGGACACAGAGAACGCCGAAAACGCCCCGGAGCAGGAGCCCTGGGTCATGATCGACAGTGGCGTCGCTGACGGTCTCGAGCTGGCCGCCACGGGCCCCGACGCCGAGTCCGCCAACGCCATCCTGGCCGTGGGCGCCGCCGCCTCGGCAGTGCTGGACAGCGAAGACGCGCAGGCCATGATGGAAGACGAGGACTACGCCGCCATCACGGCCATCGCCGACGACAACCAGGCCGGCCCCTCCGGTCCGCCCGTGCCCTCCACCGCGGAATGCGTCGAGCCCAGCATCGCTCTGGGCGGCGGCCTGACCCTGGACTTCTCGGCCTGCGAGGGCCTGGAGGGCCAGGCCAACTTGCAGCGCATCGAGCGCGGCCTGTACGTGGCCAGCTTCTCCGAGGAATTCGCCGTCGATGACGTGAACATCACCGGCGCTGTGGCCATGGGGCGCGACGAGGCGGGCATCTGGACCATCTACAGCGCCGACGTCGAGGCCGAGGCCGCCACCATCTCGGTGGTCGAGCCGCGCAGCGACTCCGAGGTCAGCCTGGACGCCACCATGCAGCTGGACTTCGAGGCGCGTGCCATGGAGCTGTGGGGTAACGGCCAGGTGGAGACCACCACCGCCTACGGCCAGGCCAGCACCAGCTACGAGCTGGGTCAGGACGAAGAGGGCGAGTACGGCGATCCCCTGACCTGGCCGCTGGGCGCCGAGTGCTACTGCCCCACCTCGGGCAACCTGCGGGCCGAGTCCGTCTACGAGGTGCAGGAGGTGGTCCTGGACCTGGACGACTACATCAACACCCCCGCCGACTGGTTCGAGCCCCGTGGCTACGAGCTGGAAGAGCCCCTGACCGTCGAGATCTCGCTGACCGTGGCCATGACGGGCGTCTGCGGCGAGTTCGACATCGAGGTGCAGGCCATCCCCGAGGAGAACGAGGTCACCGTGCCGGTGGAAGAGGTGGTCGCGGCCATCGAGGCCGTCTGCGCCGAGCTGGACACCGCGATCCTGCGCAACGCTTGCTACGACCTGGCCGACAGCATCGACAGCGGCATCACGGTCGAGATCGGCGACGAGGTGCAGGAAGCTGTGGAAGAGGCGGTGCGCGAGGTCTTCGAGGGGAGCCTCTGCGCCATGTGACGATGCGAGCTCGTTCGGTTCGCGGGCCGTCTCCTTCTCGGGGCGGCCCGCTTCGCTGGTGGATCCGCTGCGATGAAGCACTTGGTGCCGCGCCCTGGTCGAGGTAACCTTGCAGCATGCTCCCCCTCGCGCTCCTGGTCGCCGGCTGCGCCCCCACCATCGGGGGTTCGGGCGATTCCGCCGCCCCGGGAGGCTCCTCTCTTCCGCCGAGGGGCGACAGCTCCGTCGAGGACGTGGGCGCAGCGGACGACGACCCGGAGCAGGTGCCCGGCGTCACGGACACCGGCCCCCTGGGCCGCGACGACCCCTTCCCCCTGGACGAAGAGGGCTGCCCGTCCTTCTACAGCCAGGACTACCTGCCGGAGATAGCCCTCGATCTCACTCCCGAGGACATGGCGGCGCTGGAGTATGACCACCAGACCTACCAGCAGAACTGGCACCCGACCGTCTTCACCTGGGAAGGGGACACCTGGGATGCCATGGTGCGCCTGCGGGGCAACACCTACCCCGACAAGTACGAGCTCAGCATCTCGTTCAACGAGACGGACGAGGACGGCCGCTTCCACGGCCTGCGCAAGATCGTGCTGGACGGCGCCACCTACGAGACCACCATGCTGCGCAACCGGGTGGCGTCCTGGTGGTTCCGTAAGAACGGCGTGCACGCCTACTGCGCCAACAACATCAAGCTCACCCTGAACGGCGTCTACTTCGGGCTCTACTCCAACACCGAGGACATCGACCACGAGTTCCTGGAGCGCAGCTTTCCCGACGACTACACGGGCACCTGCTACAAGGAGGGCACGAACCCCACATCCAACGCCGAGGCCTCCATTTCCGAGCACGTCACGGCGTGGGTCTACGCCTCGGATCCCGATGCGCTGGCCCAGTACATGGACATGGACGACGTGATGTGGGCCTGGGCCATGGAGGCGGCCCTGCCCAACACCGACGGCTTCGTCTACGGCTACCACAACTTCTACCTGTACGATCACCCGGATCGCGGCTTCATGTGGGTCCCCTCGGACCTGGACTTCACCTTCGACGGCTCCCAATACCTGGACGTGCAGTCCTACACGGTGGATCCGCTCACCTACTACCGCTGCGGCAACGGCCCCCAGTTCGTGCTCTTCCGGGACGATCCCGAGTGGCGGCAGCGCTACATCTCCGACATCGCCGAGGTGATGGAGATCTACGACGAGGACGAGCTGATCGACCGCTGGGGCGAGTGGGCCGAGCAGATCAGCGAGGCCCTGGAGCAGGATCCCAACAAGCTCTACAGCATGGCCACCCACGAGGCCCACGTCGCCGATGTGCAGACCTTCATCCAGCGGCGGGCCGACTTCATGCGGGCCTGGGTGGAGCAGCACCAGTAGGGGATTCCCAGGCATGACTCCGCTCCTCTTGCTGGCCATCTCCATCGCCAGCGCAACCACGCCCCGCTGGGCCTTCGTCGAGGGCATGGACAACGTCAACAAGGGCGACTGGTATCGCGACTCCAACGACGACTACGGCCCCGGCCTGAGCGGCTACGAGGCCCCCTTCATCCAGGGCCTGAACGCCATGTACCGGGCCACGGGCGATCCCGGCTTCTTGGAAGAGGCCGTCTGGCATGCCGACGGCGTCATGGAGCAGCGCAACGACGCCCGCGGTGTCACCGACTACACCGGCAAGGCCACGCCCTGCTGGCGTGACATGTACTACACCGGCAGCGAGCCCTACTGCTGGGTGATCCACACCGGGGCCATCCTGACGCCGCTGCTGGAGCTGGCCTCGCTGATCGGGGAGTCCCGCTACGCCGAGCTCCCGGCCTGGGACGGCGAGCCCCTGAGCGCCCACGCCCAGGCCTACGCCGACGGCGCCGTGGAGACCTTCGCCTACCACGAGGAGCAGTGGCATCCGGGCGGCTACTACTACATCCACGCCGACGCCAGGTTCCTGGGCTCGGAGGCGGGCACGCCCAACCCGCTCAACGGCAGCAACGTCATGGCCATCGCGGCGCTGCACCTGTACGACCTGACCGGCGACGAGCAGTACCTGGAGCGGGCCACCGAGATAGGCGCCCGCTGGTATCACAACCTGGTCAGCACGCCCGCCGGGGGCCTGATCTGGCCCTACTACAGCGACGACGTGATCGACGCCGGAGAGGACGTCGGACATGCCGAGGTGAGCGTCGCGTTGGCGGCCATGCTCTGGGAGCGGGGCATCCTGATCGAAGACCTGAACGTGCAGCGGCTGGCCACCACGCTGACAGACACCATCTACGTCGACGACCGGACCATGCTCTCCACCCTGTCCGGTGGCAGCGAGAACTACCTCGAGTACCAGTTCTCCACCCGCTCCTGGCTGCACCTGGTCCCGCAGGAGCCGCAGGTCTACCCGCTGGTGCGCAACCTCTACGAGGCGGACGCGCCGGCCGAAGAGACCACCTCCGGCGGCAAGATGTACGCCTGGGGGCTGCTGGCCGAGCACCAGCCGCCCATCTGCGCCGCGGCGCTGGAGGAGGGCTGGAGCGAGCAGGGGGACTGGCAGGCCTCTGCGGGCGACGCCACCATCGCCGTCGAGACCGACCAGGCCTGCCTGGTCAAGCTGACCATGGATGCGCCCAGCGAGGTGAGGATCAGCGTCGATGGCGCGTCGGTGGCGGTCTTTCAGGCCACTGGCGGCGAGCGCGTGCGCTACCTGCTGGCCGAGGCGGACGAAAGCTACCTGCTGGAGCACGACGGCGCGGCCGGGCCGCTCTTGCTGAAAGAGGCCCAGTACGAGGCGCCCGCCATCGTCTCCGAGCCTCCTGGCGAGGGCAGCGCGGGGGTGTCGGTGGAGTACATTCCCGAGGGCGCGGGAGACGAGCCCTACTGGTGGGCCTTGAGTGACGGGCCTTCCGATGCGCGCGTGGATCCGGCCACCGGTGCGCTGTCCTGGATTCCGACCGAGGCCGGAATTTTCGAGCTGGTGCTGCGACTGGACACGGACGTGGGCAGCGTTGAGCAGGCCTATGAGGTCTGCGTGGACGTGGACTGCACGGAGCCCCACGACAGCGAGCCCGGGGACAGCGAGCCCGGGGACAGCTCAGCGCCATGGGACTCCCACGAGAACGACAGCGCTACGCCGGCAGAGGATGAACCAGCTCCCGCCGAGGAGGACTGCGGCTGTGGCGGCCACGCCAGCCTGGCCTGGAGCCTGGCCGTCCTGGCCGTCCTGGCCGCGGCGGGCCGGCGCCGGCGCCTGGCCCTGGCTGCCGCGGGGCTGTTGCTGATCGACCTGGTGGCCAGCGAGAGCCTGGCCGGCGTGCGGCGCGCGCTGCAGCTGAGCGCCGGCCACGCCCATTCCTGCGCCCTGCTGGACGACGGCTCGGTCACCTGCTGGGGCTCCAACGCCCACGGTCAGCTGGACGTGCCCAGCGAGAGCTTCACGGCCATCGGAGCCGGCTGGCACTACACCTGCGGGATCACCGCCGCCGGGTCCCTGAGCTGCTGGGGCGATGGCGGCTGTGGGCAGACCACGCCCGCCAGCTTCGGCTACTCCGCCATCGAGGGGGCGCACCTGCACGGCGTCGGCATCACCGACTTCGGGGCGCTGGTGGGCTGGGGACCCTCCGGCTACGCCATCACCACCCCCCCGATGGGAGAGAACTACGTGGACCTGGCCTGCGGCCAGACCCACTGCTGCGCCATCGACAGCGACGGAGCCATGAGCTGCTGGGGCAGCAATGGGCTGAACGACTCGCCCTCAGGCCTCTGGAGCGCCGTGGCCGCCGGCATGGTCGTGAGCTGCGGCCTGGATCAGGAGGGGGTGGCGTCCTGCTGGGGCAACAGCGACCTGTACACGCCTGAGCTCTCGGATGGCAGCGTCATGATCGATATCGCCTGCGGCACGCGGCATTGCTGCGGCCTGCAGGAGGACGGCAGCGCCACCTGCTGGGGAGACGACTCGGTGGGCGGGCAGCTGGGGGCGCCCGCTGGCTCCTTTGCGTCCCTGGAGACAGGCACCTACCACTCCTGCGCGCTGACCGGGGCGGGCAAGGTCAGCTGCTGGGGCAACGACGCCGCGGGCCAGTCCACGGTGCCCAAGGACTTGCGCTGAAGACGGGCGGACGCCACGAGCTGGCAACGCGGCAGCGTGCGCATCGGCCTCGACGTGCCCTCCCGGCTTTGCCATACTCGCGGAGGCCCTTTCTACCGGATCGGCGTCGAGTACATGAGATCTCGCTGCGTCCTGGCACTCCCCGTCTCCATCGCCCTGCTGGCCTGTGATCGGGAGCGAAGCGAGCGGCCTCCGCCCACGGACAGCGGCCCCGCCTCCGACACCGGCCCCAGCTACGAGACCGAGCCCCTCTGCGACAGCGGCTACCTCGACGATGACGGCGAGTGCGTACCCGCGGCCTGCGGCACGGGCACCTGGGGCGACCTGGAGACGGACGCGAGCACGGTCTTCGTGGACATCGCGGCCAGGGTGGGGGGCAACGGCAGCCAGCTTGCGCCTCTCACCTCCATCCAGGCCGGCCTGGACGCGGTGGGCGCTGCCGGAGGCGGCATGGTGGCGGTGGCGGCGGGGAGCTACCCGGAGACCTTGGAGCTGTCCAGTGCGCATGGTGACGTGCAGCTGGCGGGGCGCTGCCAGGAGCTGGTCTTGATCGACGCCAGCGTTGGGGACCAGGACACGCCGGGGATCGCCGTGGATCCCCTGTCGGCGCAGGTGGGGATCTCGGGAGTGACGGTCAGCGGGGCGCGCTGGCCGGGGTTGATCGTGGGATCGGGGGCTGTGACGGTCCGGGACGCGAGCTTCGTGGGGAACGAGTATGTCGGCGTCGTGGCCATGCAGGTCGGGGCCGAGACCACCTCGCTCGAGCTGGAATCCTGCGTGATCGAGGGGAATGAGCTGCTGGGCGTCCTCGCTGTCGATTCCGGCACGGCGGTCAGCCTGCGGGAGACCAGGATCGTGGACAGCCAGCCCCTGGAGGATGAGACATACGGATATGGCGTCCAGGTTCACGATGGCGCGACCCTGGCCATGGATGCCTGCCAGGTGACGGGAAACTACGCATTGGGCCTCTGCGTGGGGAACAGCGGCACCACGGTCACGCTGCGCGACACGTCCATCCAGGACACCCAGCCCGGGCAGGAGGGAGGGCTCGGGTACGGCATCGAGGTCAGCCTTGGCGCGAGCCTGATCTTGGAGGGCTGCACCCTCTCGGGGAACACGGGAGCGGGCATCTCCGCCCTTTCCGCTGGCACTGCGGTCACGCTGCGCGAGACCGTCATCCAGGACACCTGGCCTGGCGAGACCGGCATGGGCTACGGCATCGAAGTCGACGATGGCGCATTTCTGGAGACCGAGGAATGCGTGTTGTCGCGGAACACAGGGATCGGTGTCAGCGCGGAGGGCCTGGGCACCGCAGTGGAGCTGCGCGCCACGACCGTCCAGGACTGCTCGCTCGGCAAGGGCGAGGAAGACGAGGTCGGCATTCTGGTCAAGGGTGGAGCGAGCCTGGAGGCCGACTCCTGCGACGTGGCGGGCAACACCTACGCAGGTGCCGCCGCCATCGACGCGGGCAGCCTCACCCTGCGCCACAGCCTCATCCAGGATACCCAGCCCGACGAGAGCGGAGAGACCGGTTGGGGCCTGGTGGCGCTGGGCGGAGCGACGCTGGTGGCCGAGTCCTGCGAGGTGCTGAGAAACGTCACGGCGGGCGTCGCCGCCAGTGGCTTCGGCACCTCGGTCTTCTTGCGCGAGACCACCGTCCAGGACACCCACCCGGGCGTGGTAGGCGATACCGGCTTTGGCATCGGGGTGGGGGGCGGCGCGAGCCTGGCCATGGAGTCATGCCATGTGGAGGGCAACTACTCGGCGGGCGTGCTGGCGACCGGCACCGGCACCTCGGCCACCCTCCTGGACACGAGCATCACCGCGACGATGAACGACGACGTCTACACCGCGGCTACGGGCCTGGATGCGTACTTGGGAGCCAGGGTCGAGGCGACGGGGATCGAGGTCACCTCCACCGAAGGGCCCGGGATCTACGTCGTGCAGGAAGGGACCTGGCTTCGCTGTTCGGACTGCCTGCTGCGGGACAACCAGTTCGCTGGAGCGGTCCTGGCATCCGATGCCTCCCTCGAGCTCATCGACTCCACCATCGAGGGCACCAGCTTGCAGGAGAATCTCGGCGGCGGCGTCGGAATCTACGCCGAACCCTGGGCGGGCGGCCCTCCGACGCTCACCGTCAGCGGGTCCCTCATCCAGGACAATCCCATTGCCGGCCTCTGGCTCTCGGGAGCGGGCAGCTACACCATCACCGGCAACACCATCGGAGGCGGTGAGGGTTGGGCCCGCGCCAGCCTCACCAAGTGCGGCGACGCGGTGTTCGCCCGGGACGGCGTGGCTCTGGGCGAGGAGAGCCCGAGCCTGCTGCTGGAAGGCAACCTGCTGCAGGACGGCCAGGGCGCCGGCCTCTTCCTGGACAACGCTTCGGCCGCGCTCTCAGGCAACAGCTACGCCGACAACGCCGTGGATCTGGTCAGCCAGGGCTCGGGCTGCTCCTCCGCTCCGCAGGGCTACGAGAGCGAACTCCTCGGCACCGCCGAGCTCTGCCCCTACTACGACTACGCCGTCTGCGGTGACGAGTTCATGCTCTACCTGGCGCTGGCGCAGCCAGCGTCGGGGCTCGGCGTGGCGCGTGCGCACCCGTGGGCCCCAGGTGCGGGGGGGCTGTGGCGGTCCGGGGCGCCTCGTCCGCCCGTGGCGCGAGGCGAGAGGTTTGCGGGGTGGCCGACGGGCGCCAGGCCATACGCCGGGAGAATCGACTACCTGCTTTTTCCGGACTGAGCGGCGTCCCTCCTGGATCGTCCCTCGGCTGGCCGGGGGCGGACGGGGCGCAGCTGCAGCAGGTCCGCATATCGCACCATGGGGAGTTGCGTCGGCTTGGGGATGGGCGAGCTGGCTGGGTACGTTGGCCCCGGGCGCGCCTGGGCCGCGCCATGCCCCAGCTCGGGCTCCGCCAGCTCTAGGAAGAGCATGAACTCGTCACCGCAGGTGGCGTAGTCGTAGGTCGGACAGAGCTCGGCGGTGCCGAGGCTCTCGTCCTCGTAGCCATCGGGTGGCGTGGCGCAGTCCGCCCCCTGGCTGACCAGATCCACGGCGTTGCGCGCGTAGCTGTTGCCCGAGAGCGTGGCAGAGGCGCTCTCCAGAATCAAGCCTGCGTGCAGGCCGTCCAAGAGCTCGTTGTTCTGCAGCAAGAGGCCCGAACTGCCGTCCCAGGTGGTCACCCCGTCATGGGCGTAGACCGCGTCGCCGCACTTGGTCAGCCCTTCGCGGGTCCAGCCTTCTCCGCCGTGGATGGCGCTGCCCGTGATGATGTAGCTGCCCGCGCCGGAGAGCCAGGCGCCGGCGATGGGGTTGTCCTGGATGGTGCTGTCGGTGACGGAGAGGGCCGGGGGGCCGCTCATCCAGGAATCGGTGTAGATGCCGACACCTCCACCGATGTTCTCCTGAATGGCGGTGCCTTCGATGATGGAGTCGATGAGTTCGAAAGACGCGTCTTCGAGTACGACCGTCCCAGCGAACTGGTTGCCGGCGAGCGTGCAGGCTGAACAGGTGAAGAGCGTGTCTTGATGGACGACGTAGAGCCCGGGCCCCTCGTTCGAGGTGACCTCGATGTTCGAGGCCGTGATGGTCGCGCCTCGCTGGGAAGCGACCCCAATGCCGACGGTCGTGCGCTCTCCGCGCCTGGTGGAAGCGATGCGGGAGTCCTCGAGACAGAGCTGTGTGTCCAGACCGCTGGCGATGACGCCAGTCTGCGTGTTTCCCGTCACTGCGCAGGTCTCTGCAGCGAGGAATGCGCCGTCGCCGATCTGGATGCCGTAGCCGAGGGTGCCGTCCTGTTCGGGTTGGGTGTCTTGGATGGTCGTCTCCCGCAGTGTGACGCTGGTGCCGCTGTTCGTTGCGACCACGCCCACCGCTGTGCTCCCCTTCACGTCGCAGGACTCCATGTTCAGGATCGCGCCGTTGAGGATGCCGATGCCGATTCCGCGCTCTCCGCTCTGGTCGGGCCAGGTATCTCGTATGGTCGTCTCGTACAGATCGACCGATGTGCCCGCTTCATGGGCTCCGACGCTGACCGCAGTGTTTCCCGAGAAATCGCAGCTCTTCGCAGTCAGGCTGGCGCCTTCGGAGGCCATGGTGGCGCATCCGGCCACCGTCATCGGACCGGGCTGGGTGTCTTGGATGGTCGTCTCGCGCAATATGACCGTGGTGCATCCGTGATCGATTAGGCTGATATTGGTGGTTAATGTTACCATATGGACGCCCACGCACCACCTGGAAGACGCCTCCTCGGTCCAGGGGAATGTAGGAGCCTCGTCGAGAAGCCTGCTCGAACGGGGATCGGTCTCGTGCTCGTGACCCCGTCCAGCGCAGGTGGAGTGACCTGCACAGGCCCAATGTCCTTCCATGCTGCCGGATACTGCAGGTACAAGGCGGTGTAATGCTTAACCAGACACGCATGGACCGTGGTGCTGGGACCGGACACGACGACACCACCCGTCGTGTTCTCCGCGATCTGGCAGGCCTCAGCCTCCAGGCGCGCGCCGTCCTCTACTGCGATGCCGTAGCCGAACTCCCCGTCCTGGTTGGGGCCCGTGCCCTGGATGGTCGTCTCGCGGAGCGTGACGCTGGTGTCGGACTCGAATGCGATGACACCAGTCGTGGCGTTGTCCATCAGCACGCAGGCCTCGGCCTCCAGGATCGCGCCGCCATAGACATCGATGCCGAAGCCCAAGAGGCCGTCTTCGCCTGGCCAGGAGTCCCGGATGGTCGTCTCGCGGAGCGTGACGGAGGTGCTCGCGTCGAAGGCGACGACACCCGCCACCCTGTTCTCCAGCAGCTCGCAGGACTCCACGGTGAGCGATGTCTGGTAGAGACCCACCTGGTGGACGGCGATGCCGACGTAGGCGCTCCCTTCCACCTGCGAGTCCCGGATCGTCACGGTCCCCGCCCCGACCAGCACCCCGAAGCTGTGCGAGGCGCTCACCGTCACGCCGCGGACCTCCACTTCCGACGAGCCGATGTCCAGATCGATCCCCGCCGTCTGCTCGTCCCCCGCGCTGGCGTCGATGGTGACCAGCTCCCTGCAGCGCCCGGCCAGGCGGACGCCATCGTGCCCGCGGTTCAGGTCCAGCGTCTCCGGGTAGCTGCCGGCGGCCACGGCCACCATGCCGCCGCCGGCGTCTCCCGCCGCGTCCAGCCCGGCCTGGATGGAGGTGAAGGGCGTGCCCTCGCTGCCGTCGCCTTTCGCGGCAGCCGCGATGTCCACGTAGACCGTGTTCTCGTCCAGCTGCAGGTCGCCCCAGGTGCCCGAGCCGCAGGCGGCGGGCACGCAGTCGCCGTCGTCGTCCAGGATGCCGGTGTCGCAGTCAGGATCGGTGGCTGGGCCGCTGTCGTGGGCGGGGGCGCTGTCGTCGACCGCGCGCTTGTCGCGCTCCTGCTTGTGGCAGGCGGGGATGAGCAGGGCCGCGAGGATGGCTTTGCTTGTCTTGCGGCTGGGGCGATGCACGGCGAGCCTCTCAAGGCGTCCCGGGCGCGACAGGGGACAGCGGCGCCGTTTCTTCGCGCTGCGCGGTCCCTTGGCGGGCCCCTGGGCGTTCCGCGCTCGGTGTCGGCGGGAGGATGGGTGCGCGTCGGAGGGCGCGCGGGCGTGTGGGCAGCCGCTCTGGGAGCTGTGCCACGCCCGGTCCAGGTCGGCCCGGGCGCATGATCGCCTTGCCGGAGTCCGGATCCGCCAGCGTCAGGACCAGCGCGAACTTGTCGCCGCAGGTGGCGTAGTCGTAGGTCGGACAGAGCTCGACGGAGCTGAGGCTCTCGCCCTCGAAGCCCTCGGGCTCCGCCCCGCAGTCCGCGCCCTGGCTCACCAGGTCCACGGCGTTGGCGGCGTAGCTGTTGCCGGAGAGGTAGGCGGAGGCGGCGTCCAAGAACAGGCCGGCGCCCTGCCCGTCCTGCAGAGCGTTGTCCTCCAGCAGGAGCCCGGAGCTGCCGTCCCAGGCCGTCACGCCAGCTCCCGCGTAGACCGCGTCACCGCACTTCGTCAGGCTCTCGCGCGTCCAGCCCGCTCCTCCGTGGATGTGGTTGTCAGAGAGCCGGTAGCTGCCCTCGCCGGAGAGCCAGACGCCGGCGATGGCGTTGTCCTGCATGGTGGAGCCGGAGACCGCGAGCGTGGGGGGGCCCTCCAACCAGGGCTCGGCGAAGATGCCCACGCCGCCTCCGATGTTCTCCTGCACGGTCGTGCCCCCGATGGTGGAGTCGGTGAGCTCGAGGGAGGCGTCTTCCACCACGACCGCGCCGGCGAACTGGTTGTCCGCCAGCGTGCAGCCCGAGCAGGTCAGCTGGGTGTCCACGCCGAGGGCCAGCAGCCCGGGTCCCTGGTTCGAAGAGACCTCGGTATCCGTCGCCTCGACGACTGCGGACAGCTGGACGCAGAGGCCCATAGCGACCGTGTAGATCCCGCCGCGCTTGGTGGAGGTGATGAGGCTGTCCCGCAGCGTGGCCCTGGCGTCCGGTCCATCGATGTAGACCCCCACTGCCGTGTTCCCCGACACGGTGCAGGATTCGGCTGCGAGCTGCGCGCTCCTGATGACCGCGATGCCCAGGCCGTCATCCCCATCCCTATTGGGTCGGGTGTCGCGGATGGTCGTTCCGCGAAGGTCTACGGTGGTGCCAAGATCGTACGCGGCGACGCCGACCCAGGCGGACTCCGACACGTCGCAGTCCTCCGCTTCAAGTCTCGCGGCCTGGCTGGCATTGAGGCCGTAGCCGAAGATGCCGTAGGCGTCGCCATAGGTGTCCCGGATGGTCGATTCCCTCACGACGACCGAGGTGTCAGATCCGCTCGCGTCGATGCCGAACGACGCGGCGCCTGAGACGTGGCAGGCCACCGCCAGCAGGCTCGCGCCGCTCTGCGCGCTGACGCCCGTTCCCTCTCTCCCGGCTGCCGTGGGATGGGTGTCCTGGATCGTCGTCTCGTTCAGGTCCACGGTCGTGCCCGCCTCGAACGCCACGATTCCGAACTCGGCGTTTCTCGCGACCTCGCAGGCCTCCAGCCGCAGGCTGACGCCATCGCGGACCTCGATGCCGCAGCCGTAGGCCCCGTCTGCATCGGGCTGAGTGTCCTCGATGGTCGATTCTCGCAGGCTGATCGTCGTGCCCGCGCCCGTCGCGAGGATGCCATAGCTCGTGCTGCGCGAGATCAGGCAGGCCTGCGCCTCCAGGCTCGCCGCTTCGTGGACCTCGATGCCGTACCCCAGCTGTCCGTCGTCAGCGGGCTGCGTGTCCGCGATGCTCGTCTCGCGGAGCGTGACGCTGGTGCCCTCGCTGTGGGCGCGCAGGCCCACGCCGGTGTTCCTCCTCAGCTCGCCGTCCTCTACCACCAGGGTCGCGCCGCGCCAGACTTGGATGCCGTAGCCGAACAGTCCGTCGTCGCCGGGTTGGGTGTCCTGGATGACCGTGTCGCGGAGCTGGGCGCTGCTGCCGGAATCCTCGACCAAGACGCCCAGCGTCGTGTTTTCCGAGACCTGGCAGGACTCCGTCTCCAGGCTCGCGCCCCCGTAGACGTCGATGCCGTAGCCGTAGCTGACGCTGGCGCTGGGCCTGGTGCCCTGGATGGTCGTTTGTCGAAGCGCGACCGAGGTGCCGGCGTCCTGCCCCAGGACGCCCACCACCTGGTTGTCCACGATCTCGCAGGACTCCACGACCAGCGAGGTCTCGTAGAGCCCCCACTGGTGGGCGGCGAGGCCCAGGTACGCGTTGTCCGTCACCTTCGAGTCCCGCATCGTCAGGGTGCCCGAGCCGACGCGCACCCCGATGTACTGCGAACCGCTGACGGTCACGCCCGAGACCGCCACCTCGGATGAGCTGACAGTCACGTCGATCCCCGGCGTCTCCTCGTCCCCAGCGCTGGCGTCGATGACGACCAGCTCCTTGCAGCGTCCGGCCAGCTGCACAGCGCCGTGCGAGCGTCCCAGCTCCAGGTTCTCCAGGTAGGTCCCGGCGGCCACGGCCACCATGCCGCCGTCCGCGTCGCCCGCCGCGTCCAGGCCGGCCTGGATGGACGTGAAGGGCGCGTCCTCGCTGCCATCGCCCCCCTCGGCGGCGGCGATGTCCACGTAGACCGTGCTCTCGTCCAGCTGCAGGTCGCCCCAGGTGCCGCTGCCGCAGGCGGCGGGCACGCAGTCGCCGTTTTCGTCCAGGATGCCGGTGTCGCAGCCGGGATCGGTGGCAGGGCCGGTGTCGTGGGCGGGGGCGGTGTCTTGCGGATCCTGCTTCCGGCGCTGGGTCTTGTGGCAGGCGGGGAGGAGCGCGATGAGGATGAGGGCGTGGCGCATGACGCGAGGGCGGGCTGACGAGAGAGACTCTCGAAGCATGGCAGATCAGGGGGGGGGCGTCGAGGTCGATGCGCGGTTGACCGGCAGCGGGGGGAGGTGCCGGAGGGCTGGTTCTGGCAGGGCGGGGCGCGTGAAGGTCACGCCGTGCCCGGACTCCGGTTTCGCGAGCTCGAGGTACAGCCTGAATTCGTCCCTGCAAGTGGCGTAGTCGTAGGTCGGGCAGAGCTCGACCGAGGCGAGGGCCTCGTCGTCATAGCCTTCAGGGGGCGTCGCGCAGTCCGCTCCTTGCATCACCAGGTCCACGGCGTTGTCCGAATAGGTGTTGCCCGAGAGGGTGGCCGTGGCGTCGTCCAGGAACAGGCCGGCTCCTCGGCCGTCCAGCAGCTCGTTGCCCTCCAGCAAGAGGCCTGCAGCCCCGTCCCATGCTGCCACACCGGCCCCGGCGTAGATCGCGTCGCCGCACTTGGTCAGGCTGCTGCGCGTCCAGCCCGTTCCGCCACGGATGGTGTTTTCCAAGAACGAGTAGCTGCCCGCGCCGGAGAGCCAGACGCCTGCGATTGGGTTGTCTTGGATGGTGGTGGCTGTGAGTGAGAGGGTGGGAGGCCCGACCAACCAGGGTGCGGCATAGATGCCCACGCCGCCGCCCAGGCATTCCTGCTCGGTGGTGCCTTCGATCAAGCTTTCGTGGAGCTCGAGAGAAGCCTCGACAGCCACTACCGCCCCAGCGAACTGGTTGTCCTGCAGGATGCACTGCGAGCACCTCAGGTGGCTGCCTTCGACGGCCACATAGAGTCCGGGTCCCTCGTTCGAAGACAGCTCAACGCCCGTGGCTTCGACCGTCGCGGCTCCCTGGACGGCGATGCCGACGCCGACGGTGTAGCGCTCCCCCGGCCTGGTCGACGTGATGCTCGTGTCCTGGAGCGTGACGGTGGCGCTGTCACCCTCGACGACGATGCCTGCCCCCGTGCTCTGCGAGACCTCGCAGTTCGTCGCCGTCAGGCTCGCGGCGTCGAACAGCTCGATGCCGTTCCCGGTCTGCCCATGCCGGCTCGGCCTGGTGTCCGTGATGGTGGTGTCGCGCAGCGTGAGCGAGCTGCCGGCATAGCCGGCGCCCGCGCCCACCGCCGTGTTTCCCGAGACCTGGCAGCCCTCCAACTCCACGACCGCGCCGTCCATGGCTGCCACGCCGTACCCGAGCTCCCCGCTCTCGGTGGGCAGGGTGTCCTGGACCGAGGTGCCCCGCAGCGCCACCGCGGTGCCGGTATCCGCGGCGACGATGCCCGTCGCGGTGTTCCCCGACACCGTGCAGTCCTCTGCTTCCAGGCTTGCGCCCTCATAGATGGCGATACCGAATCCGGAATCCCCGGCTTGACCGGACCGTGTGTCCAGCACGGCCGTTTCCCGCAGGCTGACCGAGGTGCCGGCTTCGTAGGCCAGGACGCCGAAGGCGGTGTTCTCGGATATCTCGCAGGACTCGGCCGCCAGGACCGCCCCTCCTTTGGCCTCGACACCGTACCCGTGCGCTCCGTACTCGTCAGGCTCGGTGCCCTGGATGGTCGTCTCCCGCAGGTTGACGGTGGCGTCATAGGCCATCAGGCCGACCGAGTGGTTCCCACAAATCTGGCAATCCTCAGCGCTCAGGGTCGCACCGTCGATGGCGATGACACCGTAGCCGTGCTCTCCGGCCTCGAGCTGGGTGTCCTGGATCGTGGTTTGCCGGAGATCCACCCTGGTGCCGGATTCGTAGGAGACGACACCGGCGTAGGTGTTTTCCGAGATCTCGCAGGACTCCACTGCCAGCGCTGTCGCGGACATCCCGCTCTGGTAGGCCATGATGCCGATGTAGTCGCCGCTTGCCACCCTCGAATCCCGGAACGTCAGGCTCCCCGCCCCCACGAACAACCCGACATCACGCGCTCCGCTCACGGTCACGCCCGAGATCTCCGCCTCGCACGAGCGAGCGTCGAAGTCGATCCCCGGCGTCCCCTCGCCCCCGGCGCTGGCGTCGATGATGACCAGCTCCCAGCAGCGTCCGGCCAGACGGACGCCATCGTGCCCGCGGTCCAGCGCCAGCGCCTCCGGGTAGCTGCCGGCCGCCACGGCCACCATGCCGCCCCCGGCGTCGCCGGCCGCGTCCAGCCCGGCCTGGATGGAGGTGAAGGGCGCTGTATCGCTGCCGTCGCCCCCTTCGGCGGCCGCGATGTCCACGTAGACCGTGCCCTCGTCCAACTCCAGGTCGCCCCAGGTGCCGCTGCCGCAGGCGGCGGGCACGCAGTCGCCGTCGTCGTCGAGGATGCCGGTGTCGCAGTCAGGTTCTGTGGCGGGCCCGGTGTCGTGGGTGGGGGCGCTGTCGTGGGCCGTGTCGTCGGTGGCGCGCTTGCCCCGCTCCTGCTTGTGGCAGGCGGGGAGGAGGAGGGGAGCGATGAGGACGAAGACGGTGCGCATGACTCGAGGGGGATCTGACGAGAGGGCCTCCCGAAGCATGGCGGACTGGGGAGGCGGCGTCGAGGGTGGGGGCAGGCCGCTTGTCGAGGGAACCATATCGAGTGCGATAGTGGCAGGAAGTGCCCATGATCCGTTCTCTGTCCGTCCTGCTCGCCCTGTCCATCGCCTGTGATGACGACGTGGATAGCGCGGCGGAGGCTGACAACAGCCCTTATGGCCCCGACAACGCCTGGTGGCACGCCGCCGCCACGGATGTCCCCCCGGGCCTGGCGGGCACGGGCTGGGAGGTGGGCGACACCGCGTACAACTTCACCCTGGTGGACCAGAACAGCGACGAGGTGGAGCTGTACCAGTTCTTCGGCCGCATCGTCATGCTCGATCTCTTCATGAGCTGGTGCTGGGGCTGCCAGGACGACGCCCCCAACCTGCAGACATGCTGGGAGCGGCAGGGCGACGATGGCGCGATCATCCTGGGTGTGATGTTCGACGGAGACGACGACGGCACGCTCGACGCCTGGATGAGCGAGTACGGAATCACCTACCCCATGATGACGGACCCCACCAACTCCCTCAGGGCTGGACGAACGACTGGTATCCGACCTGCCCGGTCATCGGGCCGGGCAAGGTCATCCAGGACGTCAACCTGATCCCCTTCAACTGCGGGGAGTTGTGCAGCTACCTGTGGGTTTTGCGGCGGGCGGCGCGGCGCGATGAAGAGGTATAGGCCGTCATGCCGTTCCAATGCTGATCTCCACCCCGCTTGTGCCGCTCGTGAACGTGGTGGGCGTGGACGTGGTGCGTGCGGCGGCGGCGTTTCGGTTTCTGGCAGCGGAAGACTTCTCGGGGGGTGGTGCTGCCAGAAACTGGTCGTCCTCGCCGTTGGCGCTGGCGGGC
>CAYVQL010000251.1:0-17213 GCA_964454135.1 uncultured Enterobacterales bacterium
CAAGATTGGAGTTTGCGGCCCGGCCGTCCTGCCCTACGCCTCCCAACTCCTGGGCATCGCCGAGCTGGCGCGCCGCTTGGGGGGGGAGATTCCCGAGACTTTGCACGACATACTGGAGAGGTGGTTCTGGAGGACCACCTACGATTCCTGGTTCACAGGGAAGCCGGGAAACAGGATCAAGGACGAGATCGAGAATCTAGCCACACTCGCAGATGAGGAGGGGACGTTCGTCGAACCGAAGGCCGACACCATCCCTGCCCTGACCAGCTATTACTACCAAGCCACGCGAACCAAGGCCTTCCTCCTGCTTCTCGCGCGCTCTAATTCCGACCTGCAGGCACAAGAGAGGGGGCAGCGCGCGCTAGGTGCCACTGGCCCCGCCGCCGTGGAGAAGGTCCATCCGCGCTTGCCCTCTCGGTCACCGGAATCGAGAGTCGTCTGCACCGCAGAAGGCATCGCTGAGCTCCGCCATGCGATCCGCGATCCCTCTGATCCTGGCAGCCAGGCGATCCTCAAACGGCACCTCGTGTCCATCGAGGCCGCCCAAGCGTTGAACAGCGGTGATGATGAGACGTTCCTGCGCAAGAGAGGGGAGGCGCTTCGCGAGATGGAGCGCGAATTCCTCAAGGGGCTGGACATGGCGCTCGAGGAAGTGGCCGGACAGCCGTGAGGATAGGCTCCTCCCTATCAAATTCGTGCCTTTTCGCTCTAAAACGCCTCGCCCCAGCCCGTGGTCAGCCCCCAACCGGCGTCTGAGACCGCCACGTCCAGGCGCACTGCGTTCAGGTGGCGCGGGGGCAGCAAGACGCGGATTCCGCCTCCACCCCCCGGGTGCAGCCCCTCGTCCTGCACCCAGGCCGCGGCCCCGAAGACCACCGCTTCCAGGGGTCCGACGACCATGCGCCGCAGCTCCAGGTCGGCGGCGGCCAGGGTGGCGCCCCGATAGCGCCCAGCCGGCGCGCCCCGCAGGATCTCGGCGCCCCCGGCCGATGGCAGGCGGTAGAAGGGCGCGTCCTCGAAGAAGGCCCGCTCGCCCAGCAGTCGGCCGGCCAGCACCGTCCCCCAGGGCCCGCCCAGAAAGCCCCGCAGATCCAGGCCGACGGACAGGTGCGGGTAGTCCGCGCCCAGCGTAAGGATGGCGCTGTCCAGGTCGAGGCCCAGCGATCCGCCGCGCCGGCCGCCCCCCCAGCCGCGCCGGCGGTCCAGGATCCAGGAGGCCCAGGCCCCGTGACCAGAGGCGTTGTCTCCATCCGCCCGGTCCTGGCGCAGGCTGCCACCCAGACGCAGGCGCTGCTTGCCCAGACGCAGGCCGGGCCCGGCCGAGACGCGCAGCCCCTCCAGCAGCCAGGAGCTGACCTGGTCTCCTTCGTAGACATCCAGCACCCAGCGCGAGACCGCCATGCTGCCCACCCCGTGCAGGCGGCCCGCGCTGGCTCCGGCCGCGCTCAGCCAGCCGCTGCCGCGGCTGGTGCCTCCCGCCTCCAGCGCCAGGTAGTGCCCTCCCCAGGCCAGGTCGGGGTGCACGAAGTGCAGTGCGCCGCCAAAGCCCAGCCCTGGGGCGCCCACCAAGCCCAGGCCCAGCACCCAGGTACCGGGCCAGGCCGGCGGCTGGCCGGCGTTGGCCAGCAGGCCGTCCCCCAGGCCGTCGCGCGGCAGCTCGGCCAGGCGCTGGCAGTCCTGGCCAGGCCCCGCGGCCAGGATCCTGCGCGCCAGGGCAGGCCCGGGCAGCTCGGCCGCGGCCCGGGCCGCCAGCGGCGCCACGGCATCGCGACGCGCCCCCACCTCCGCCGGCGCGAAGAGGTGGAAATCAGCCTCGGCGATGTCGCACCAGGCCGCGGAGCCGCAAGCGTCCAGGGCGCGGTCCAGGCGCGGCCCGTGACGCACCATACCCAGGTTGCCCGAGAACCAGAGCAGGCGCAGGCGCGCCATGGTCTCGGCCGCGGGCTCGCCGCTGCGCGCCGCGCGCCGGTAGGCCGCCACAGCCGCGCCGCGGTCACCGCCGAACCACAGGCGGTCGCCCTCGAAGAGCTGCTCCAACCCGGGGCTGGCCTGCAGAATCGCAGAGGGGGGCGCTGGGGGGGCCTCATCCTGCGCCCAGGCGGTGTTGGCCGCCAGCGCGAAGAACAGCGCTGTCAGGGCGAGGCGAATCATCGGGATCGGGCTAACTGGAAATTTATGGGGGAGGGGCGGTCCCCTCCACTACGTACGTCCCATACCGCGCTTCGCGCTCCCCCTCCCCCGCGAAGTTCCCCACCGTGAAAGCGCCAGGCCGCCCCTGGTTTCATAATCCAGGGACGATCAGGCTGGCCGGTGGTGAACTATCATGGGAGCGACTGGCGCGCGGCGACCTCGGGGTGGCACCGAGCGGCCGCGCAGGCAGCCCCGTCCCCAGACCGCCGTCCTGTCGAGGTGCACGTGTCCAGCCAGGCCCCTGCCCGCGCCGCTAAGCTCCTTCTCGCCAGCTTCTCCCTCGCCGTCGGCTGCCAGGGTGGTGGCGTGGACCCGGACTCGGCCGCTGGCGAGACCGGGATCGAGCACTGCGGCGAGATCAGCGGCAGCGAGACCTGGACAGCCGGCGAGCCGCACGTGATCAGCTGCGACCTGCTGGTCACCGGCGAGCTGACGCTGGAACCGGGAGTCGAGGTCTATATGGACATGGACACGGCTCTGCGCGTCGAGGGCGGCGCGCTGCGGGCCGTAGGGACCGAGGAGAGTCCCATCCTGCTGGGCAGCAACGCCGCCTTTCCCTACGCCGGCGACTGCGACGGCCTGCAGGCCAGTGACGCCGATCTCGAGCTGGCCTGGTTCACGCTGGCCCACGCCGGCGCCCGCGGGGGCATGATCGAGCTGGACGGGGGCACGGCGGACCTCTCCCAGGTCGAGCTGAGCTACGGCATCAACCAGGGCATCAAGGCCGAGGGCACCGAGTTCACGCAGCTCTCCGGGCTGCGCATCTCCTTCCTGCCCACGCCGCTGCTGCTGCCCTGGACGGCCGCCCAGCTGCTGGAGGACCTGGTCTACGAAGAGGTGGGCAGCGAGGTGGTCTACCTGCCGGCCGAGGAGCTGAGCGAGGAGGCGCTCCTGCCAGGGCTGGACTACCCCTACGTGTCCGCCGGCGTCGTCGTCCAGGGGGGCGGACGGCTGGAGCTGGAGCCGGGCGCCACGCTGGAGCTGGCGGGAGACCTCACCGTGGCCGACGGCACGCTCGAGGCGCAGGGCGACGAGACCGCGGGCGTCGCCCTGCTGGGCCGCAGCGACACCAGCTTCGCCATCGACATCCAGTCATCGGCCGCGGCCAGCTTCGCCTACGCGCAGCTGACCGGCGCCACCGTCACCTCCGCGGCCGAAGCCTTCAGCTTCGTCCACAGCAGCATCAGCGGGGCGCAGGGCGACGCCCTCACCATCACCGGCGGGCTGGCCGAGGGCGGCCTGGACGGCAACAGCTTCTCGGGCGAGGGCCTGGGCCTGGTCCTGCCCCTGGAGCAGGTGGGCGCCATCGGCGAAAACGACTACTCGGGCAGCAGCTGGGACGGCGTGGGCGTGGCGGGCGACCTGTTCTGGGGCGAGGGCTTCGCCATCGACAGCTGGCCCAGCGCGCCCCTGCTGGTGCTGGCGGACCTGGAGTTCTACGCCGGCAGCTACCAGCTCACCGGCGGCCAGCTGCTCTTCGCCAAAGGCACGGGCCTGGCCGTGCAGGCCGCCACGCTGCAGGCCAGCGAGATGAGCTTCCTGCAGCAAGACGGGATCTCCGGTGCCTGGCGCGGGATCACGCTGGGCGTCGGAGCGGATGATTCCTGGCTCGTCAGCTGCGACGTGGCCCAGGGCGGCGCGGACGAGGGCGCCAACATCACGCTGGCCTCCTCGGCCTCGGTGCTCCGCAGCACCGTCCGCGACTCGGCGGGCTGGGGCGTGTTCATCGAAGGCGACGCCGAGCCCACCCTGGAGGACAACGTCTACGACAACAACGCCCTGGGCGACGTAGGCCCCGAGAAGGAGCCTGAGAAGAAGCCCAAGAAAGAGCCGAAGAAAGAGCCTGAGAAGTAGCTACTGCCCCGCGGGCGCTGTTGCCCCCTGCTGGGTCTGCAAGGTACGCGAGCTGACCTCGGCGTGGTCGCCGGCCGCGTTGATCTCCACCAGCTCCAGCGTGTTGGCGCCGATGGACATCACCACCACGCCAGCCTCGGGCATCATGGTGCCCGGGGTGACCACCACCTCGTCGCCGCTGGGCAGGCCCACGATGGCGCGGGGTGGCTGGGCCTGGGGGACCGTGGCCACCAGGCGCAGGGGCCAGCCCTGGCTGGCGCTGGGGGCGGGACTCGGCACGACCTGGATGCAGTTGGCCGGAGCGATGGGCTGGACGGGCGTGGGCACGGGCGCGGGAGCGACCACAGGCGGCGCGGATTCCACGGCCGCCGGCTCCGGCTCGGGCTCGGCGTTCTTGGGGCCCAGCTCGTCGGAGGAGAGCACCACGGGCTCTTCATCGGGAAAGACGAGGTCGCCCTCCGCATCCGCGGCCGGCGCCAGCTGCGCTGGAGCGGAGACCTTGACAGGCTTCAAGGCGCTGCCCGGGTTCTCCATGGGTTCGCAAGCCGCCGCCAGAAGGGGGAGAATCAAGTAGCAGAGGTGGACGCGCATCTATGCCTCCCAGAGCCAGGAGAGTGTAACCCGGCGAGCGGGGCGCGCGGAACGCGGGAGTTGCACGGGGTTCAAGCAGGCGGCTCCAGCAGGATCCCCCTGCCCAGCACCCAGCCCGGATCCGCCTGACGCTTCAGAATGCGCCAAGCCTGCAGCACATCCGGCGGCACCAGCAGGGGCAGGTAGGAGCGCTTGCGCTTGCCGATGCCGTGCTCCGCCGAGAGGGTGCCCCCCAGGCGCACCGCCAGGCGCGCCAGCCCCAGGTAGATCTCCCGCGCCCGGGCCAGCTCGCCGGCGTCTCGCGGCAGCAGGTTGACGTGCAAGTGGTTGTCGCCGATATGGCCGAAGGCCACGGTGGGCAGCTCCACCTCCCGGTATGCGGCGAAGAGCTCGCGGAAGCCCGCATCGGGCACGGCGAAGTCCGTGCTCAGCTTGGGCATGCCGTTCTTCACCACCTGCTCGTTGACGGCCGCGGGCACGCCATGGCGCGCGGCGTGCATGGCGCGGCGCCCGCCCTCGTCCCCGGTGAAGAGCGTGTCGTCGGGCAGCGCGCCCTCGTGCCGCAGCTCGGCCCACCAGGCGTCCAGCGGCGGCGGGCCCTCGTGGGGCTGTTCCAGGTAGATGGCGGCGGCAGCCGCCGCAGGGATGGACGGCACCAGGGGCCGCACCAGGTCCAGGCTGGCCCGGTCGAAGAACTCCAGGCACCAGGGATTCACCAGCTCATCGCCCCGGCGACCGCGCGCCCGCACACGCTCCACGAAGTCCAGGCAGGCCTCTTCCTGGCTGAAGAAGGCCATCAAGCCCATCACCGTGGAGGGGAGCTCGCAGAGTCGCAGCCTGGCGCGGGTCACCACACCCAGGGTGCCCTCGCTGCCGATCAGCAGGTCCAGCAGGTTGGGAGCCGCAGGGGCGCGGGGATCCTGGAACACGTAGCCGGCGGCGTGCTTGACCGCGGGCGGGCGAAAGGACGGCGCCCGCCAACCGGCGGGCAGGGGCGTGTGGCGGTCCGCCTCCAGGATGCTGCCATCTGCCAGCACCACCTGCGCCGCCTCCACCCAGCTGCGGGTGGGACCGAAGCGGAAGGAGCGCGCGCCCGAAGCGTTGCAGGCGATGGAGCCCCCCAAGGAGCACTCCTGACGGCTGGTGGGGTCGGGGGGATAGAGCCGGCCCGTGGCCTCGACAGCGGTCTGCAGCTCCCCCAACAGCAGGCCAGCCTCGGCCTCGGCGTGCCGCTCGTCGATGCCCGCAACGCGCTGCAAGCGCTCGGTGCTGAGCAACCAGCCCCCCTCGGGCACGGGCCCTCCCACCGTGGAGGTACGCTGGGCCGTCACCGTCAGCGGGATGCCATGGGCCTGGCAATGCCGCAGGACCTCGGCCACCTCCTGGGCGCTGCCGGGTCGCAGCAGGGCCTCGGCGCAGCCGCGCAGGTTGGAGGCGTCGCAGAGGTAGCCGCCGATGATGTCGGGATCGGTGATCAGTTCCAAGCGGGCTCGTCCTCTGGCCCCGCTTCCGCAGGCTCTGGCGGCAGGGGGTGATCCCAGGGCTCAAAGGGCGGCGATCCGCCCCAGCTGGCCTCCAGGGCCAGCAGCGCCTCCTCCTCACGCTCCATGGCCGCCCGGCGCCGGCGGTTGCGCCGCCGCACGCGCAGGGCGCCGGCAACGAGCAGCAGGCCGCCCAGGCCCCACCAGATCAGGTCGTCTCCCAGGGGAGAGAGCCAGAGATTGCTGCTCTGCAGCCGCGCCCGCCAGGCGCGGTCCACCTCGAGGATGCTGCGCCCGGTGGCGGCCCTGAACGCCGCGCCCACCGGCGCACCGCCGGCCAGCTGCCGCACCAGCACGCGCAGGGACTCCTCGCCGTACTGGTTGCGCAGGAAAGCCACCAGGTCGGCCGACTGGGCGTAGGCCAGGCGGGCCCGCATGGGATCGATGGGAAAGCCCTGGACCAGGGCCTCCAGCTCCAGCAGGTTGCCCCCCAGCATGCCGCGACCGATCTGGCGCGTCAGCTCCGGCGTGTACTCGCGGGCCGCGTACTGGGCCAGCCCTTCGTGCAGCCAGCGCGGCACGCGCTCGCCGTGGAAGCCCTGCCCCAGCAGCACGTGGGTGATCTCGTGGTCCAGCACCTGCTCCAGGGGCTTGGCCGTGCCGGGCCGCACGCGAGGCGCCCGCAGGAAGATCAAGGCCCGCTGCGGATAGGCCGTGGCGTCAGCCCAGGACTCCGGAGAGCCGGGCTGCAGCTCCGCGAACTGCTCCTGGCTGTGCGCCAGGTAGATGCGCAGCTGCTTGCCCGTGGGCAGGCCCAGGAACTGCGCCAGGCGGGGGACCGCCTCCTCGGCGTGCCGCGCAACCCGGCGCAAGGCCGCCTTGTCGGCCAGGTCGCCCCCAGCCAGGGCGTAGAGCCCCTGCTCCTGCACCCAGTGCTCGGGGAAGGGCGGGGGCGGCGTGTCCCAGTGCGAGAAGGTCTGCGGGGGGGCCGCGGTCCAGGAGGGCGTACCGCCCAGCATGAGAGGCGCGACGAGCAAGAGCAGAAAGAGCGCGAGACGCTTGGTGAAGAATCACCTCCAGATGGATTGATCATCCCAAAGCGTACACACGGATTCCATGGATGGCCAGATCGCAGGGATCCAGGCGCAGTCGGCGCGATAGACAGCTGCCATGTCCCTCGTGCCGCCACTACGCAGGCGCAGCGCACCCGCGACCTGGGCGCAGCGTCTGGCCTTCAGCGCGCTGACGCTGGCGCTCGTGTCAGGGCTGACCGAGGTCGCGTTCCGGCTCGCCTGGACGCCGCAACTGCACGATCTGCACCCTGCCACGCAGTATTTCCAGGATCACCCTACCCTGTTCTGGACCCTGCGCCCCGGCTTCGACTCCGGCTCCTCCGAGCCCGTGCGCTACCGCTTCAACTCGCTGGGCCTGCGGGACGACGAGCTGGCGATGCCCAAACCCGAGGGCCTGATCAGGATTCTCTCCCTGGGGGAGTCCAGCACCTGGGGTCACGGGGTGGAGGCCAGCTCGACCTACTCGGAGCAGCTGCAGGAGCTGCTCAACGCCGACGGGGGCCCTCCACGCTACGAGGTGGTCAACGCAGGCGTGGGCGCCTGGACCACCTGGCAGTCCTCGGTCTTCCTGGAAGAGCTGGGGGGGCAGCTGGAGCCCGACTGGGTGCTGATCTACCACGAGAGAAACGACTCCCTGCCCCAGGGCGTACGCGACGAGAACAACTTCCTGGTCCAGGTGCGCCACACCGACCGCCAGCTCTACCTCCTGCGCCGTCCTTTCCGCGGCCTGCTGGGGCTGGCCTACCGCAGCCAGCTCTACCTGGGCCTGCGCCAGCTGCTGCGGCGCCTGCCCTCGGACCTCCCCGAGGCCTCGGCCCGACCCGATCTCCAGCGCATCGGACAGCGCGTCCCGTTGCAGGATCGCCGCCTGGCGTTGGAGCGCATCCACGACACCTGCCAGGAGCACGGGATCCGGCTGGTGGTGATCCAGCCCGTCTACCACGGCCGAGCCGAGCCCTCTCCCCTGCTGCGGAGCTTCGCCCAGCGGCACGCGCTGACCTACGTGGACCTCCCCACGCTGCGCTGGGTCTCGGGCCTGGACGACGAGCAGCTCTTCCAGGACCCGGTGCATCCCACCGTACAGGGGCATCGCTTCATCGCCGAGGCCATCCGCTGGACGCTGCAGGAGGAGGGGATGATCTGAGAGCGAGCCCTGTTACGCTGGCCAAGCAACCAGAGGAAGCACCATGCCCCGCAGCGCCCAGCTCGCCGCCTTGGCCCTCCTGCTCGCCCCAGCCAGCGTCCAGGCCGCCTGCCCCGCCTCCAGCCAGGACCTGGCCCAGACCATCCAGGACGCCCTGGCGGCCTACGCCATCATGGACACCGAGGCCTTCTTCGCCGCCCACGCCCAGGCCCGGGCTGACGTCGACTGCCTCGAGACCGTGCTGGAACCCGACGACGCCGCCCCCTTCCACGGCGTGGATGCCCTGGCCGCGTTCCTGTCCGAGGACGACCAGGGCAGCCTGGCATCCCTGCGCTCCGCCTACGCCGCCCAGCCCAGCTTCAGCTACCCCGGAGAGGTCGCACCGCCCGACAGCCCCCTGAACGAAGTGCTGCAGGCCGCCAAGGACGCCCCGGCCGCAGAGACCCTGCCCCTGGCCTCGGCCCCCGGCTTCCGCCTGGTGATCGACGGCGAGACCGCCACCCAGCGGCCCACGGACAGGCCCTACCTGCTGCAAGTGGCCAGCGACGACTGGCAGCTGATCTGGAGCGGCTTGCTGGTCCCAGGCGACGAGCTGCCCCACGCCGCCCTGGACCCGGCCCGTTTCGCCCGCGGCAGCACCGGGCTGGCCGAGGCGCTGGGGGCCGACGAGTACTCCCCCACCGCCTACAAGCGCCTGCTCTACCCGGCCGCCGGCGCGGCCGCCGTCTCCCTGGGCTTCGCCGTGGCCGCCCTGGTCAACGTCGGCCAGCGGCGCAGCGAGCAGGACGACTGCATGCAGCTCGTGATCGACTGCTCCGACGAAGAGGAGTGGCAGCAGCGCATGGATGGATACCGCAGCCGCAGCCTGGCCTTCGGCCTGACCGCCGCCGGCACGGGCGCTGCCGCCCTGGGCTTGACCATCGGCGGCGTGATCGAGAAGCGACGCTAGTTCTCCGGTGGCGCTCCGCGCCCCAGCCGCTCTCGGCGCATGGCGTGCGGACCGCTTGCCAGCTGCATGAGAGGAGGGCGCCCATGTCGGCCGATGTCAAGAGTTCCGAGTAGAGAATGCCATTCTCTCTCCGTCGCGGGACTCCACGAAAACCTGACGTACCGTGCTCGGCGAGGTGGCGATGAGTCGGACAGCGCGTCGTCTCGACGTCGCGGAAAAGGAGCACACCATGTTCAAGAAAACGCCGAAGATCCACAAGATGGACTTTCAGAATCTTCTGGACACCGTCGCGCACAAGCTGAGCGCGGCGGACAGCTTCTTCGAGGTCTACCCACGCCTGCAGGACGACGTCCAGCGCTTGCTGCGGGCGGAGCGCGTCACCGTCTACCAACGCAATCCCGTGCGGCAGCGCATCTTCACCCAGATCGAATCGGGAGGACGTGTTCAGGAGATCGAGCTGGCCATGGACGTCCGCTCCATCGCCGGCTTCACGGCGATGAGCAAGCGCTCTTTTTGCGTGATGGACGTGCAGAATCCAGGTTCTCTGCGGTCAATCCACCCAGATCTGGCCTACGATTCCCGCTACGACAAGGAGTCGGGCTTCGTGACGCGGTCGGTCATCGTGGTTCCGATCATGTGGGATGAGGGTCTGGTGGGTGTGTTGCAGGTCATCAACCGCCGGGGGGGGGATACTTCGGCCCCAGCGATCTGCAGGCGGCCATGGTGCTGGCGGACATGCTCGCGCAGCAGTTCAACTACGAGCTCGGCGGCACTTCCGAACCCTTCAGCTACCTCCTGCAGACGGGCCGCATACGCAAGGAGACGCTGATCCGCTGCCAGAAACGCGGCATGCAGGCAGGCAGCGCCTCGGTGGCGAGCCTCTTGATGAAGGAGGCGGTTCTGAGCCTGGAGGAGATCGGCGTCTCCCTGGAGCGTTGCCACCAGGTCCCCTTCATGCGCTTCAGCGACAGCGTGGATCTGCCTGAGGAGCTGCTCGGTAAGCTGAGCAAGGCCTACCTGCAGGCCCAGGGATGGGTTCCGGTTCGCTGGGACGGCGAGGAGGCGGTGATCCTGATCGACGATCCCAGCGATGTCCGCCGCATCATGGACGTGGAGAGGGTCGTGAAGGCGCGTCGCTACGCCTACCGCGTAGGTGTGCGAGAGGATCTGCTGCGCTTCCTGGAGCGCCCCGCCTCGGCCAAGCACGTGCGGGGTGCGGATGTGCAGCGCGTACTGAACGAGCTGCAGCAGCGGCAGCCGGTCGAGAGGCCCAAGCCCCTGCCTGCGCCTGTCCCCGAGGAAGCTTCGGAAGACAGCGCTTCGGTGATCCAGCTGGTGAACAAGATCATCGCCATGGCCTATGAGAAGGGGGCATCGGACATCCATATCCAGCCCGCCAAGGCGCCCTCCAAGGCCAGCGTGCGCCTGCGTATCGATGGCGTCTGCCAAGAGGTGCTGGCCATCCCCGGGCAGTTCCTGCGTCCGGTCATCGCGCGCATCAAGATCATCTCCGGCATGGACATCTCGGAGCGCCGGATTCCCCAGGATGGCAAGTGCCTGGTCCACTACCGAAACAGGCCCATCGAGCTGCGCGTCGCCACCCTGCCCACGGTCCACGGCGACGAGGCGACGGTGCTGCGCATCCTGGCGGCCAGCGAGCCCATGCCCATGGAGAACCTGAACCTGTCCGCCCGCAACCTGGCCGAGACCGTGCGCCTCACCTCCATGCCCCACGGCATCTTCCTGGTGGTGGGACCCACGGGCTCTGGCAAGACCACGACGCTGCATGCGGTGCTCGGCAGCATCAACACGCCGGAACGCATCATCTGGACGGCCGAGGATCCCGTGGAGATCACGCAGAAGGGGCTGCAGCAGGTGCAGGTGAATCCGAAGATCGGGTTCGACTTCAAGGCGGCTCTGCGCGCGTTCTTGCGTGCCGATCCGGACGTGATCATGATCGGCGAGATGCGTGACCACGAGACCGCCAGCGCGGGCGTGGAGGCTTCCTTGACGGGCCACCTGCTGCTCTCCACCCTGCACACCAACTCGGCCCCCGAGACGGTCACGCGCATGCTGGACCTGGGACTCGATCCCATCTCCTTCTCCGACGCCCTGCTCGGCGTGTTGGCCCAGCGCCTGATGCGCGTGCTCTGCAAGGACTGCAAGCGGTCCTACGCGGTCTCCGAGCGCGAGTTCGCCACGCTGGCGGACCTCTACGGGAGAGAGCAGTTCAGCGAGCTGAAGATCCGTCGTCAGGGCTTGCGGCTCTTCAAGCCCCACGGCTGCGCGGCCTGCAACGGCACCGGCTACAAGGGCCGCACAGGTGTGCATGAGCTGCTCGTCAAGAGCGATGCCATGCGGGACCTGATCTACAGGAACGCGACAGCGGCCGAGATCCGCGCCCAGGCGATGGAGGAGGGCATGCGCACCCTGATGCAGGATGGCATCGCGAAGATCCTGGACGGCCAGAGCGATTTCGAGCAGCTGCGAAGAGTTGTGGGCGAATGACCACGGCCTGCCGTCCCTCCTGCTGAGATAGCCGCCCCCGGGCAGCGAGCGCCCGCCAAGCGGACGCCCTACCAGCTGTCCGGGCTCGCCCACATGATGGTCTCCACGCCGCGCAGGTCGTCCGTGGAGGCGTTCACGGCGGTGATGACGGGCTCCCCGGCGTTCGAGCTGCCCACGTAGATGATCCCCTGGTCGCTGATGGTCAGGCCAGAGGTGTAGCCGTCGATCTCGATGGACCAGTCGTCCTCGATCCCGTCCTCGTCGGTGTCCAGCCCCTTGCTGCAGTCGTCGTACATCAGCCCGTACAGGCGACCGATTCCCGCGCCGCAGGTGGTCGATTGCTCAGGCGTGTAGGTGGTGAAGTACACCACGCCCGCGTAGACGATGGGCTTGGAGGTCAGCTCCTCGCCGGGTTCCAGCTCGAGGTGGCCGAGGTCGCCCCTGCAGGCCAACTCCTCCGCGGCGGCGCAGCCTGCGGGATCCGGATCCCGCACGGCGAAGAAGAATCCTGCTTCATCCGAGCCCAGCCCATCGGGCGTCCCTGTGCCCCAGTAGAGCCCCAAGGTGCCGTCGTGGAACCAGGAAGCCGTGGCGGCCTCGCTGACCGTCGGGCGCAGGCCGAGCGTGGCGTAGGGATCGTAGAAGGGCTCTTCGCACCAGATGATGTCGTCGGGGGCGGAGGAGTCGATCAGGCCTTTCCACATCCAGACCTGGCCGGCGCCGTCGATGTCGGTGCGGTGCGAGTCGCCAGTGTCTTCGGAGCCGTAGGTGGTGGCGACGGGGAAGTAGATGACATCGGAGCCGCCGTCCGAGTCCACGTCCACTACGGTGGGCGTGGCGGCGATGTAGCCGTACTCCATCCGGCCGTCGTGATCGAAGTCCAGCGTGGAGCCGGGGTGGCTGTCGGCCTCCGGATGCCCGTTGGAGCCGCCCCCGGTCATGCGGAAACCACCGGAGTTCTCCCAGGTGCTGGAGCGATGGTCGGAATCCACGTTGAACATCACGGCCTGCGAGTTCCACTCGGCGGACGTGCCCCGAAAGTAGTCGTCGCCGATGGCCCACATGAAGAGGTTGGCCTCGGTAGCGCTGTAGTAGCTGTCGCCGGCGGAGGCGGGAGCCGCGCGCCCGGAACCCCAGATGGCCACGGGACGGAAGGCCGCATGGTCGGGATCGCGGGCGTCGTAGACCCTCGTGATGACGGCGTGGCCGAGCCCGTGTCCCTGCGAGGGCTTCACCCACCAGTTCTCCCCATGCACTGCCGACTCGTCGCCCTTCCAGCCAGGAGGGATCTCGCGCTCGGGGATGTCCAGCTGCTCCCAGAGGTACAGGGGATCCAGGGGGTTGGTGACATCCAGGGCCAGCGTGACCGGCCCTCCCTTGCCCTGCTGGACCACCAGCACCCGGTGCCATTCGCAGGCGTGCTCGAGGTCCCAGACACTCTCGATGGCGGCGGCATCGCAGTCACGTGCGCCGTTTGCGTTCTCGTCGATCCACACGTCCTCCACCATGGGCGTTCCGTCCAAGAGGAAGCTGCGGCCGTAGATCATCGGGTCCGTCAGGCGGCCTGCCCACGCGGCGTGGTGGTCCTTCTCCAGGAGGTAGCCAGGGACCCAGGCCCACGCCTCTTCACCGGACTCGTCATAGGCGGTGGCGGGAACGTCCTCCAGGTAGAAGGCGTGGAGCATGCCGGCGTTGGACGCCACGTAGATCATGGAGGGGACCGTCTCGTCGTCCTCCAGGGCATTCAGGTAGGTGCGGTAGGAAGGATCGATGGCGAAGACATCGGAGCGCGGCGTGACCACCGCGGGGGTGGAATGGGGGAAGTCCCCGAGCCTCCAGCTGCCACGGTAGGGATCGAGGTACTTGAACTCGGCCCGTTCGTAGCCCCGGGTGAAGTCGATCAACGCCTGCATGTCCCCGTGGTCGACGACGCCGTCGTTGTTGAGATCGGAATGGGCGTCGTTCAGGTTCCCATCGGTCTCCGAGTCATCCAGGAAGTGTTCCAGGAGCCAGGGCGCAGCGCTCAGGGCCTGGGCGAAACTGGCGTCGAAGGGCATGCGGCGATGGAACAGGGCATCGCTGGCCAGAGAGGAATCCATCATCTGGTCGACGAACGTGAAGATGTCACGCGAGCCCGCTCCATCCATGTCGGCGTCCTGGACCTCGTTCTTCTCCACGGGCCGGTACGTCAGCAGCTCCCCCGCGTCCCAGCGCGCGCTGCCGCTGCCGTCGTACAGGTCGCCCGACTCGTGGGCGATCTGGCCGTAGGTGTCGCTGTCGGGGTCGGTGTCGATGTCGTAGGTCAGCAGGTGGCCTTTGCCCAGCAGTCCGCCGTCCAGCTCGTAGTAGCCGTGCACCAGGTGCGCGCCATCGCTGCTCAGCACGGGCGTCGAGCGGCTCTGGTGGCCGGCGCGGATGCTGGCCATGATGTTGATGAGCGTGCCCAGGATCTGCCCGGCGTCATCGGCCACCATGTACAGGCCCTCGCCATTCTGTTGGGCGCTCGCGGCGTCGAAGAGGATGTCCGCCTCGGTGTGGAAGTCCTGGCCGATGCCCACGATGTGGGTGACGATGTTCTGCGTGTCCTGGAGATCGCCGCGCAGATCCTGGTCGTAGACCGCGCGGACGACGTTGTCCAACAGGCACTCCTCCGAAGACTCGCCGCAGGTGGCGTCCTCGTGCAGGGCGTTGGCGTAGAGGGAAGGGTTGTCGTCTTCCTGGGGCCGGCCGTTGGTGATGATGATCACGTGGTTCTGCTGGCAGTCGCACTTGATGGGCGCCCGGTTCCAGTCCGCTCCGTAGCCGTCGCGCGGGGCGTCCTCGTCCACGCTCAGATCGTCGTATCGGGTGTTCGAGAAGTAGTCCTGGGAGACACTGGCCAGCGCCTCGCCCAGGTTGCGCACGTCCTTGTTGAAGGCCTTGCACTTGCCAGCCTTGCCACCGAAGTAGGAAGGGTGGTCGGGGCCCCACCACTTGCAGCTGGCGATGGCATCGCTGAAGTCGGCGTGATTGGCGCCCAGGGCGACGATGGGGGTGTAGACGTCCTTGCTGGCCCTGTCCGCCGTGCCCACGATGCCGTAGCGCGCCCAGTCGTAGTGCTGGGTGATCCGGTCCAGGGACGCCAGGACCTCCTGGATGCAGGGCTCCTCGGAGGACTTGCCCTTGGAGCCGGTGGGTCTTCCGCTGAAGCCCGCGTCGGACGCCTTCGGGCAGGGCTCGTTCATGGACGAAGACAGGTCGAGGAGGAAGAGGACGTTGGGGATCGCGGAGGTCTCGAGGGTCAGGACCTCTTCACCTGCGAAGGACGAGGCCCGGGCCTCCTGCAAAGAGAGGGCGCCCAGGGCCAGCGCCATGCCAGCGGTAGCGGCGGATCTCGCAACAATTGACAGGATCTTGCTTGAGCAGCTGTTCATGGTTCCCCTCGGTGCTTGCTGGGGCGAATGAACGGACTGTCGCATCGTGGCTGGACGGAGTCGCGGTGACGGCAGTGGGATTCATGGGGGTGGTTCTTCCTTCACTGATGTTCTCATCGCTCCAGCGCAGACGTCCCTGCAACCACGGAAGTCACGATGTTGTCATCCCCAGGATCTCGTGAAGGACGCCACGTCCTGCGCTGCGCGCGCTCCGCGGCGCCGCTGGGCAGGCCATGCCGAGCCGGCCACCCGCGTGCTGCGGCGGCGTGTTCGCAGAACGACGGTAGCGCGCCTCGCAGGGCGCATTACTAGACTCGCCAGGAGAGGTGCGCCGTGTTGCCGCGAGTTCTGCTACCCATCCTGTACATCGCCGGCTGCGGAAGCAGCTGGGAGTCCACCTGGTACACGCCCTCGACCGGCGGCCTCACCGATGTCGACAGCGACGGCTTCGAGGCGCCCGCCGACTGCGACGACGGCGACCCCGCGGTCCATCCCCAGGCCGACGAGGCCTGCAACGGCATCGACGACGACTGCGACGGCGACGTGGACGAGGGCCACCCCACCAGCACCTGGTACGCCGACACCGACGGCGACGGCTACGGCGATCCCGAGGCCCCGTTGGAGGCCTGCGCCGCCCCCGCGGACCATATGCAGGACGCCAGCGACTGCGACGACGAAGACGACACGACGCATCCCGGCGCCGACGAGACCTGCGGTGACGCCCAGGACAACGACTGCAACGGCGCAGTCGACGACAAGGACGCCGACGGCGACGGCTATGTGGACGATTCCTGCTACGACTACGAGGGCCCCGACGCCGCGGACGACTGCGACGACGAGGCGCCCGGGATCAATCCCGGCGCCTCCGAGGACGCCGACGGCGAAGACAATGACTGCGACGGCTACGTGGACGAGACCGACGCCATGTTCGACGACGACGGCGACTGCTTCTGCGAGGCCAGCCACTGCATCGGCTCGGTGGAGGTCGGCTGCGACACGCTGGAGGAAGGAGACTGCGACGACAGCGACGCCGAGATCCACCCAGGGGCCGACGACGAGCCCGACATGGCCTACCTGGACAGCAACTGCGACGGAACCGACGGCGACCTGCAGGCCTCGGTCTTCGTCGATCCCGAAGCCGGCAGCAATGACAACGACGGCCTGAGCGCCGACACGCCCAAGCGCAGCCTGACGCCCGCCTATCTGGCCGCCGCCAGCTCGGGCCGCGACTGGATCCTGATCTCCGAGGGAACCGTCAGCCTGCAGACCGAGCTGGAAGAGGGCGTCAACCTGGCCGGCGGCTACGAGGCGCAGCAGGGCTGGACCCGCACGAAGGGCGTGCTGCCCGTCATCACGCTGCCTGCCGAGGGCAAGCTGCTCTCCGACTGGACAGGGCCGACCCACTGGCAGCAGCTGGAGCTCAGCGCCGACGACGCCAGCACGGCGGGCGGCTCCTCCTTCGCTCTGGTCCTGGACAGCAGCTCGGGCCTGCTGCTGGAGAGCTGCATGGTGGTCGCAGGCAGCGGGCGACAGGGCGAATCCGGCTCACGGGGCACCCAGGGAGCCTCAGGCTATGCGGGCCAAGAGGGGGAAGACGGCTGCGAAGACGGCTCCAACGGCTGCGACACCTGCAGCAAGCCGGCAGAGGGCACCGGGGGCGCCGGCTGCTCGGGTCGCGACGGCGGAGCTGGCGGCCCGCCGGGGCACGGCTCGGGCCGCGGCGCACCGGGCGGTAGCGGCGGCGGGGGGGCCAGTGGCGGAGGGGGCGGCGCCCACGACGAGGATGGCCAGCAGGGCTCCGACGGCGCCGACGGCAGCCAGGGCAGCCATGGCCCCGCAGGCGCTGCCTGCGGCAGCTTCACCTCCGGGGTCTACCACGCCGCGGACGCCTTCGTCGGCACCAGCGGCACCCACGGCTGGGGCGGCGCGGGCGGCGGGGGCGGCGGCGGGGGCAATGCCATGTGCGCCTCCTACGGCGGCGCCGGAGGCGGCGGTGGGGGCGGCGGCTGC
>CAYVQL010000252.1:0-17073 GCA_964454135.1 uncultured Enterobacterales bacterium
AGGCCACGACTATCGCATTTGTACAGCTGTAGTAGGCTGGGTAGAGCGTCGTGCTGTCCAGGTCATCGCCATCGTTGGCGGCAGCGATGACGGTGATGATCCCTGCAGCATCGGCATCTTGCAGCGAAGCTTCGAAATCGGCGCTGTAGCTGGAGCTCGAGAAGGAGAGGTTCAAGACGTCGGCACCGTTGTCGACGGCGTAGTTGATGGCCTCCACGGATTGCGTGCTCGTGGTGGAACAGGTCGCGTCCGGGTGCTTCTTCAGGTTCATGATCGAGACATCCCAGTTGACGCCGGCCAACCCCACGCTGTTGTCCCCCTCCGCGCCGGCCAGGCCCGCGATGAAGGTTCCATGGTGGGCCTTGCAGGTACCCCCGCTGGAGGTCTTTGCCGGCAAAGTGGTGGGATCCGGATCGGAGTCGGCATCGCCCACGTCCCAGCCGTAGCAGTCGTCCACGTAGCCATTGCCGTCGTCGTCCACCCCGTTGCTGCAGTCCTCGGCGGTGTTCTCCCACATCTGGGACGAGAGGTCCTCGTGATCCGCGTATACCCCCGTATCGATGACCGCGATGACCAGGGAGCTGCTGCCCGTGGTCACGTCCCAGGCGTTGAGCGAGCTGATGTCCGCCCCCGAGCTGCCTGCGCTGCCGTCGATGGTCTGGCCGTAGTTGTAGTGGTGCCACTGGTCGGAGGAGAGGTCGTCGGGCGTCGCACAGGGCTCTTCGTAGAAGCTGGGCTCCACCCAGCCGATGCCGTCCACGCGCTGCCATACCTCGATGATCTCGCCCATGGGCGTCGAAGTGGGACAGTCGAACAGGTACAGGGGCCGCCGCCCCATCTGGCGACGAAACACGCAACCGCTAGGGGCAGCGCCAGCCCGCAGTGCCTCCGGATCCTGGTCTACGGATTCTCCACGTACGCGCAGCTCCCCAGGGACGAACTCGCCACCCGCCTCGACGTTCTGCTCAAAGATGCGGAGCGGTGTCGACCCATCGGCAAGTCGGGGCGTAGCCTGCGCCACATTGACGTGCCAGAGGACCGGACCGAGAGCAAGAATGGCGGAGAAACGTCCAAGACTGTCCATCATGACAACCTGCGTGTGAGGGAGCGCGACTGCCGCAGCCCGGTGCCCAGGCCGAGCCGCTTCACCCTGGGCTCGAGTGGAGGGAAGATCCCGCTCGGAAAAGAGAGGCGTTTGAGGAACAAGTCCTGCCCGACCATGCAGACCAACGGCCGAAAGACAAAGTATCTATTTAGCGTATCCCCTCCAGTAGGGCAACAACCGCCGCCCATCCCCTGGCCATCCTCAGGTTGGGAACCATCCGCCTCCCATGGGACCGGATCGCGCTCGCTCGGGGCGACCTGGAGGTCGACGAGAGCGCGGTCTCCGTAGAAATCGGGGCTCGGTAGGCGCCGATCGCCTCCACCGCCTGACGGACCCGGGCCTCGCGGTGTTGGGCGGTCAGGAAGAAGCGCGGCAGTTTGCCGCCCTCAGGCACCATGGGTGGGATGATGGGGTGAGGCGATCTGCTGAGCAGCGCCACCGCGCACTTCGTCATTGGGCGCCAGCAGCAGAGCGTCCGGGAGCTTCGTACGCGCGCCTTGATCGCCAACCAGATTGGGGATTGCCTCTCGGGGATCAATCCACGTCTACAACGATGACGTGCTCTGCGCCAATGCCACCTCCTACACCTTTGTCTTCCAGGTGGCGGGCGAAGATGGAAACGTGAGCCAGCCCGTCGTGGTGATAGGACGCTCCAAGTGACGCAAGGCGCCGCGCCGCCTAGGGTCGCGTTCTTGCGCTCCTCCTAAGCAGCCTACCCACGAGGGAAACACCCATCCCGCGGACCGGCGTCTGGCGCCCCCTGCCGGGGATCTCCAGGCTACCTCGACGAACGATCCGCCGGTGGGACCGCGGAAGCCTGCCGCGCTGCGGCTCTCAAATCCAGGTGGGCATGTAGCATTCGCTCGGCCCAGATCTCGCCCTCGGCCGTGAGAGGACCGAATCGGAAACGATCCGCGTAGTCTTGGGGGAAGTCGGCCAGGGCTTGTTCCAGCACCGCGGCCCCCGCGGACTGCAGCGCGGATTCGTCGGCCGGCAAGGAAGCCACGGCTTGCAGCAGCCGCTCCACCCGAGCGGGATCATAGGGATCAAAGGCCTGGAGGCAACGCCAGTAACGCACGCAGTTCCACTTCCTGTCCCCGTAGATCTGGTTGAGATCGTGGGATCCCAGCCTCAACACACGGTGCTCGAGCTCCCACACCGCCACGCCGTCGGCCTCGAGGGCGGGCTCGCCCAGCAGTCGTGTGAGCAGCGCTCTCATGACCTCGAAAGACGGCTCGCAGAGCAGCTCGCCGTGAAGCACGAAGTGGCCGAAGCCGGCTTCCACCAGGGCGCGGGCGTCCAGGTCCGCCTCCTCGGGCCAGGCATCGGGCGGACCCTGCAGGCGACGCAGGACGCCGCCCAGGGGGCTGCCGTACGTGAGCTGGAATCCGCTCAGCGCGTAGGGATTGACGTAGCTGCCCAGGCCCGCGGAGATGGGCCTTCCGTGGACGGTCTGGTAGTACATATAGCGCTTGGCTGGCTCCAGACCTGAGAGGATGAGGGGCGTGCCCTGGATGGCGCGGGGGAACTCCAGCAGCGCGCGCGGGGCGGACTCGAGGAGCGAGGACCGGTACACAGATGGAACGTTCGCATCAGCGCTGGGGAGTGGGAGGGCGCGGGGTGAGAGCAGGGCCAACTCGGCCAGGAGGAGCAGGGTGAGCAGTCCAGCCAGCACGGCCTGTCGCCCGGCGTGCCGGAGCGCATCCCAACGGAGCAGGTCCCGCAGCCCGTAGGCAGCCAGCATACCAAGCGCCGCCGTGGTCATGACGTTGAACTTGCAGTATTGGTAGAGCAAGGGACCGCAACCGAAGATGTTCATCAGGGCGACGGCAGGAACCACCAGGGGCGCGACGAGCCACAGCAGGCGCGCGTCGGGTCGCCTGGGGAGAGCGACCAGTGCGAGCACCGCCAGGGTGAGGCTGGTGATGGCCGTCTTGTGCTGGCTGTGGACGACCTTTTGGTGCATTGCGGAGACCACCGGCGGGAGATCGATCCGCCCGAGCCACAGCTTCAAGTCGAGGAAGGAGTGTCCGGACAGTTCCATGTCGCGGAGCTCATAGGCCCTCATGGACGAGAAGGAATCCTGCAGCCGCAGTACCAGGGGCAGGAGCGCGATGACGGCCAGGGAGAGCGCCGGCAGCAGCCGCTGGACCAGCACCTCCCGCTTCACCGCTCCCAACCCCAGCACGAGGTGGAAGAGCGCGTAGACGCCGCCGTAGATGCACACCAGGAGGCCGAGATACCACGACCCTGCGCAGGCCAGGACCAGGAATACGGCGGCCAGAAGGGCGTCGCGCCAGCGGCCATTCTGCAGCGTACGGAGAAGAAAGAGCAGGAAGAACAGCGCCCACTGCGCATGCAGTCGCTCCGTGGCGCCGCTCATCAGCATGGTGTGCATGGGAGGGCTGAAGGCCACCAGGGCACCAAGCAGATACGCAACCGTCCAACTCCGGAAGCGCCACCTGCCCAGCAAGAAGGCCGCCATGGCGGTAGCCAGAAGCCCCAGCAGCGCGCTGGCGTTGTGGGCTGCCACTGGCCCGAAGACGATGGTCACGGGGAACAGCAGCAAGGCATCCAGCTGGTTGGCGTGGGAGCGCCACAGGTCGATGACATCGGGATGGTAGATCAGGTTGGTGGTATGGGGCAGTCCGTCTCCGGCCGCCAGAGAGCGCGACAGGATCCAATGCTTCCAGACATGGGTGTGGGGATCCAGCTCCTCGCTGCCGATGATGGCGGAGTCGAGATGCACCACCGCGGGCCAGGTGTAGGCGCAGACCAGCGCGCTGTAGAGCGCTACGGCCAACAGCAGTCCCAACCAGAAGCCCTGGCGAATGGCGCGTAGTTCCATCGTCTCTTGGCCTTCGCGAGTCCCAGTCAGCCTACCATATCTCGAGCGGCGCCAACCGCGGGACAGTCTCCCCCGGTCGTTGGCCGACCCGCGGCCGACCACCAGGGTCGGGCCCCCTCCCCTTGATCGCCAACCTGATTGGGGGTAGCCTCTCGGGGATCCACCCCCGTCTACAACGAAGCGCATGAAGGAATGGACATGTCGATGAAGGACCTCACCCAAGCGGGCTTGCTGCATGGAGGCGCCGCGATCAGCCTCTTCCTCCTCCTTGCGTCGTGCGAGCCTTGCCCCGAAGGCTACGTCCTCGAAGACGGCCCCGAGGGCGAGGGCTGCTATCCGGAAGATGGCGGTGAGGAGAGCGACACCGACACTGACGCGGACGCAGACACCGACGCGGACACCGATGCGGACGCGGACGCCGACGCTGACACCGACGCGGACGCGGACGCGGACGCCGATACCGACAGCGACACCGATGTGGATCCCGATGCGCCCGTGATCGCGTCCGCCGACGCCTGGTGCTACGAAGCTGGCGACAAGGACACGTGGTTCCAGTGGATGGCCGTCTGCGAGGCCGACGATCCGCAGGGTGCCGACACCCTGGCGGCCTTCGACATGGACAACAGCTGGGTCAGCGTCGAGAGCGGCGGGAGCGAGGTCGCCTCCTACACGCTGGTATGCGGCGACAAGGGCGAGTGCACCGCCACCTTCACCGAGGAGGCCGATGACGTGCTCTGCGCCAATGCCACCTCCTACACCTTGATCTTCCAGGTAGCGGACGAAGACGGAAACGTGAGCCAGACCGTCGAGGTGACCGGGCGCTCGAAGTGACGGAGGGCGGCGCGCCGCCCGCAATGCGCGTGGCCAGCGCCGTGGCGAGGCGCGGCAAGTGATTCGAGCCTGGTAGGCGCTCGGCGCGCCTCTCTGGGCATCCTGGACTGCGCAAGCGTGTATTGCGCAGGGCAGCAAGATCATGAGAAGATCAGGATCTGGCGTGGGCGCCAGACATGAACGCCTCTGCCCCGACATGCCAAAGGAGTCGCCATGACCGTCAACCCCTCATGGATGCACGATCACCTCGACCGTCAGCTGGCGCACTGGAGGCGGCTGGAGGAACCCTGGGAGAAGAGGCGCGCTGGCCCGCTGCAGGTGATCACGATCTCCACGCGCCCAGGCAGCGGGGGCAAGCTGGTTGGCGGCCTTGTGGCCAAGACCCTGGACCTGCGCTTCTACGATCGCAACATCATCCACAAGATCGCCGAGATGGCCAGGACCAGCCCCGAAGCCGTGGAGGCGGCGGATGAACGGGGTCGCTCGACCTTCGAGGAATGGGCCGACGCCATCCTGCATCAGCGCGGCCTGTGGCGCCAGTTCAAGCACGGCAGGATCGAGCCCCAGGACTACCTGGGCTACCTGAAGCGGCTCTTCGAAGACGTGGCCAACGAGCACGGCGGCGTCATCATCGGTCGCGGCGCAGGCTACATCCTGCCCGCTGAGAGCTGCCTGCGCGTGCGCGTGGTGGCCCCCCTGGAGCGGCGCGTAGCCCGGCTCTCGAAGATGCTGCACATCACACCGGCCAGGGCGCGCAGCATCATCCGCAGCCGCGAAGCGAGCCGGCGCGCCTTCATCAAGCAGTCCTTCGGCAAGGACATCACCGACAGCGACAACTACGACATCATCTTGAACCTGTCCCAGCTCTCGCTGGAGGACGCGGCCCAGCTGGTGGTGGACGCGTTCAGGGAACAGCGGGCCCGCGAGGTCGGCGCACAGGGTTCGCTGCTCTGACCCTGGCCAAATCTTTGCCGCTTGCCCCCTGTCCGCAGCCGCGCGTCTCCGATCGCTGGCCGCTGTGAGCGTAGCTACAGCAGCGGGAATCTGTCTGAAAATGAGGCACCGAACAGAAGCCGCCAGTCTTGCCGACAGTTCGAGGAGCTTCCGCAGCGCTGTTCCAGGGCTGCGTATGCAGCCCTGCGCCGCTCATCAAGCGGCGAAGATGGGGGGGAGAGGCGGTGTCCGCCTCGGATAGGGGGGGAAGAATCTGTCTTCCCCCCAAAAAAACGGCGCCGACTGTTTCCGCCGACATTGTCGGCGGAAATGGTCGGTGCCGAAAATGACAACTCTCATCATGGCACCGAGCCATCGAAGGGACCACGTGTCAAGTGCGCAATATCCGGACGTGCACCTCACCCAGCTCGAAAGAAGCGCATGAGCAGACCACGATCCCTGGCCAGCCTTTCTTTCCTGCTCCTCATGGCCTGCCAGTCCAGCCCGACGGACAGCGTGCCCGCGATCGTCGTCTCTCCCGACCACGATTCTTCGTCCGAGTCCGAGTCGACTCCGGACAGCACGGATCCCGCCGATAGCAGCGACAGCGTCTTCCCCGACACAGGTGAGGATTCGCAGCTCGTCCACGCCCCCATCAGCGACGTCTCGGTCGAGCTTCACGAAGAGATCGCCACCATCTTGAAGGTCAGCTGGACCCAACAGCAGGCCTGCGACGCCGCCTGGCTGGAGTTCAGCTTCGAAGACGACGCCTGGCAGCAGTCGCCGGCCCCGCCGAGGGACGCGGGCCAACACAGCGAGGTCATCCTGGGCGTGCCAGCCTCTTCGAAGGTGGAGTTCCGCGTCGTCAACCAGATCGGCGACCAGGTCCTCATCAGCGAAGACCAATGGAGCGCCGTGACCGGCGAGCTGCCAGAAGAGCTGCCCCTTCCCGAGCTCACTTTCTGGGATCCGGCGACGGCCAGCACGGACCGCTGGTTGCTCGGCAGCATCGACGCCGATCCCGAGTACTGGTTCGCGGGTCCCTTCTGGCTGTTCATCCTGGACCGGCAGGGCCGGGTGGTCTGGTACTACGTCATCCCGGACAGCATGTGCAGCATGTTTCCCCGCGTCTCACGCGACGGAACCCACCTCATCTTCGAGCGCAACTCCAAGTACTCCCACTTCGACCAGGGAAAAAGCTCCAAGCTGCACCGCCGCAACCTGGACCTGAGCTACGCCGAGGACATCGACGTGGCCGGGCTGAGCTACGCCTTTGACGAGACCGACGATGGGCGCATCATCTTCAGCAGCTTCCTGGAGTCCCACAACGTGATCCTGGAGGCGCTCCACGCGGACGGCGCGCGGCAGGAGATCTGGAGCTGCTCCGAAACGCTGGACTCCAACTGCTACGCCAACGCCGTCAACTGGGTGCCAGAGACGGACACGGCCTTGTTCTCCATCTTCTCCAGCGCCACCGTGCTGGAGCTGGACCTGCAGGACGGCGCCATCCTGCGGCAGTGGGGCGCGCTGGAAGGCAGCTGGTCCTTCGATCCGCCCGAGGCGGGCTTCGATTGGCAGCACTACCCCAACTACACCGACACGGGCAGCCTGCTGGTGTCGACGCACGTGCCCGGAGAAGAGGGGCAGCAGCGCGCCTGCGAGTACGCCGTGGACGACGAGTCCCAGACCCTGACCGAGATCTGGAGCTACGGAGAGGGCATGGACGACTACGCCGAGTACGCGGGTGAAGCGACGCGCCTGGGCAATGGCAACACCTTGATCAACTACGGCTCGGGCGGCGTGCTGCGAGAGGTGACCCAGGACGGTCAGACCAGCTGGGAGCTGGTGTGGCCCGAGCGCTACCTGCTGGGTCACAACACCCTCCTGCACGACCTCTACGCGCTCAACGAAGGTCCGTAGGGGGAGTGAAGGCCGGGCGTGCGCGCCGGGCTGCGCCATCAGGCCCTCAGCGCGGGTTGTCCGACGAGCTCGCGCTTTGCTCGAGATCTTGCGTTGGGTAGAACTCGCCCAGGATGACCTCCGCGATGGCCTGCGCGATCAAGGCGTGCCCCTTTCCGGTCGTGTGTCCGAAGTCCCCTCCGTAGTGGTCGATGAAGTAGGCGTTGTAGCCCTCCGCGGCCACGGCTGTTCGGAAGTTGTCCAGGTTCTCCACGAAGACGATCCCCTCCTGCTGCGGCACCAGGGCGCGCAGGGGTTCGATGCGCCTGTTGGGATACTGCACGACCACCAGCCGCTCGACACGAGCCATCACCACCTCCACCAGCTGGCGGTAGTTGCGGGCCATCCGCTGGCCGCTCCCGATCTGATCGAGATGGCTTTTCGCATGCTCTTCCTCTCCCCTGGCGTGCAGGATTCCAGCCAGCGACAGCCGGGCCTCGTTGATGTCCAGGGAGTTGGTGTTCCAGCTGTAGGTGCTGTAGGGGCAGCGCTCCTCCCGCGCCGTGATCGCCTGCTCGAAGGCGAGCTCCGCTTGCTCCAGCTGACCCGCTGCCAGCAGGATCTTGCCCATCACAGCGAAGCTCTCGGCGCAGGGCTGCAACTCCAGCGAGCGCTTCAGCAGCCAGATGGCTTCGGAGTGGCGCCCTTGCTCCCCGTACAGCGTGCCGAGCTCGCGCAGGGCGTAGAAGTTGTAGCTGGCGTCCAGGGAATCCAGGTAGGCGTGCTCCGCCTCCTCGAGCTCGCCCTCCCCTCGGTAGTGCTTGGCCAGCTCCACGTAGTACTTCGCTACGGGATCCGCCTCGATCAGCCGACTCAGCAGGGCTGCGCTCTCCTCGCTCCGTCCCTGCTCCGCGTAGAGCGCCACCAGCCACCTGAAGGCGTGCTCCTTCGCGGGAAAACGGTCGATCACTCCCAGCAGCAAACGCTCCTTTTCCTGTGGGTCGTCCGTGATCCTGGCCAGGTCGATGGCGAGCTGGGGTCTGTCGTAGTGCTGCACCAGCCACCGCAGCTGCGCCTCTTCCTCCTCCAGCATGCCGTTCTTCCAATAGAGCAGAGTCAGCTCTTTGCACGGGGCGAAGCGCGCAGCGGCGTCGGATCCGGAGTCCCCGCAGGCCTGCTTCAGCTGCTCGATCGTCGAGCGCAAGAGCTTCTCCTCGCGCCGCTGCTGCCAGTGCGCGCCCAGGAAGCGCGCCAGGCGGTACAGCTTGAGCTTCGTCCACGGGGCGCTCCCCTCGGATGCATCGTCCAGCTCCTGGAACAGGCTGAGCTCGTCGTTGATGCCCATCATGACCGTGACCACATCGAAGCGCGTCTCAGCCAGGCTCTCCTCCAGGTGGCTCAGCAGGTAGTCGGAGTTGATCCCGGGTCGGGCGCCGCTGATCACACGAAAGCGCTGGCCTCCTCCATTGGCGTTCAAGAGCCGCTCGAGCTGTCGCGGATAAGCCTGCGCTCCACCCAGGGCGGTGCTGGACTCGCCCAGGCACAGAATAGTGCGCACCTCCCCCTCGTCCATCCCCGCGTTGCCCCCCGCCTGCTCCCGCAGGAATCCCAATCCCAACAGCCGCAGCGCCAGCTCGGCTATCACCAGCGCGCAGATCAGGCCCAGCGACAGGCTGGCGAGCTTGGCCAGGGGCGAGCCGCGCGTCATCATGGCGAGAAGACGGAAAGCCGCTGTGGTGAATCGGGATCAGGCATCGCCGGTCGATGCTACAACGCCCACCACGTCGCAGCTGCAGACCATGCAGCATCTTGACAGTCGGGGCTATCCGTCTCGATCTGGCAGCCTGCGCAGCATGGCCAGATCCTCTGGCTCCGCCGAGGTGATGGCGACATGAGTGCGCAGCTCCGTCCCCTCCCGCCCGCTCTCCAGCACCTTGCCGTAGATGGGCTGGCTCCAGCGGCCGGGGGGGAGCAGCAGCCTCAGGCGCACGCCGTCCAGCGGCGCCACACCCGACAGGCCCTCCATCACGATGCGCTGCGTTCCCACGCGCAAGGTGCGAGCCTCGCGCTCTTCCGCAGCGACCCTCTTCCCTTGCAGCAGCGCCACGCGCGCGAGCAGCTCCATGGCGATTCCGTCGTCATCGCCGACGGGGGCGAGCTGCAGCTCCGGCTCGCCCCGGATGCCCCGCACTTCGTAGTAGCAAAGGGGCTCCGCTCTCCCCTTCACCTCCACCGACAGCGGGCCTCCGGACACGAGCTCCAGGCGCGATGCGTCCGCCGTCTCGGCGCTGACCAGCACCTGGCTGCCCACGGTGAGCGACTCCAGCCGCCCGGCCAGGTTCACGGGCGTGCCCACCACGCCGTACTTGACGCGCTGCTCGCTGCCGATGTTGCCCGCCACCACCTGGCCGCTGTTCACGCCGATACCCATGGCCAGGCGCGGCAGATCCTCGGCCTGGCTCTGGCGGTTCAGCTCGTCCAGGGCCCTCTGCATGGCCAGGGCGCAGCGGATGGCCCGGGCGGCATCGTCGGGGCGCGGCTGCAGGGCGCCGAAGAGCACCAGGATGGCGTCGCCGATGAACTCGTTGATCATGCCCTGGTGGCTGTGGATCACTTCGGTCATGGCGCCTAGGTAGCGGTTGAGCAGGCCCACCATGCGCTCGGGGCCCAGGCGCTCGGCCAACCCGGAGAAACCGCGCAGGTCGGACATCAGGATGGTGACCTGGCGCTGGTGTCCGCCCAGCTGCAGTGCAGCGGGATCGGCGGTCAGCTGGTCCGCCAGCTCGCGGGTCAGGTAGCGGCCAAAGGCATCCTTGATGAAATCCCTGTCCCGTAGCCCCTGCACCATCTCCGCCATGGTCTCGGCTAGCAGCCCCAGCTCGTCGCGCGAACCAGGCCGCACATCCACCTCCAGGTCTCCGCTGCGGATGCGCTCGGCGCTGCGGGTCAAGGCCACGATGGGCCGGGACAAGCGCCTGGAGAACCAGGTGAAGGCCACCAGGCCCAACAGCAGCAGAGCGCCGCAGGCGGCCAGGCTCCAGCGGGCGATCTGCCGCAGCGTCCGCTCGTGTCGACGCTCGGTCTCGTCCAGCTGGGCCAGGTAGCGCACCCGGGAGAAGCCCAGCCGCAGGCTGCCCGTTCGCACACCGCGCTGGTAGAGGGGGACCAGCACCTCCAGATGGGGCGTGACGCCCGGGAGGGCGTGCAGCCTGGTGCTGATGGCCCCGCTGCTGGCACGCTGGCGCAGGTCCTGTGGCGGCGCGGCGCGCCGGGCTTCGCCCTCCAGGTACAGGCCGTCCTGGTCCGACAACAGCAACGCGCCGTCCGCGTCCAGCAGCTCCGCGAAGAGCAGATCCTCGCTGAACTGGCTGGCCATCAGCAGCTGCATCAGGGTGGCGCGAGCCCGCTCCTCGCCCTGGTCGGCAACGGCTTCCCCCAGCAACGAGAGCGCCAGCCCCAGGTTCTTGGCCAGGGTCGCAGCCTGTTCCTCCATGCGATCCTGGAAGAAGCCGCGCTGCTGCGCCAGCTCTCGCTGCTGCGCCCGGAAGGCGATGGCACCTGCCACGCCGGCGGAGGTGGAGGCCAGGATCACCACGGTGACGCTGCCAAACAGCAGCAGCTTGTCGCGTAGCGTGGTCAGCACGCTCAGCTGCAGCCGCTGACGCAGCCAGAGCAGCAGCCCCAGGGGGAGCAGCACCGCCAGCACGACGGCCAGGGCCAGCCACAGGGGACGGGTCCACGAGGCGTCGCTGGGCAGGGCTTCCGGGAAGAGGGAGGAGGGCGTGGGAGATGGCGCAGAAGGCTCTTCGCAGGCTTCTTTCAGCTGGTCGTCGGCTGCACCCAGGGCCTCGGTCGCCGTGCTCTTTCCTGTCACCGCATCGTGGAAGGCCTGCTCCAGGATTCCACCTACCTCCCGCTCGTTGGGAACAGGCGGGCGGCGCCCCGCCCTGGTCAGCGCCGGCGCCATCTGGGCAATGCCAGGGTGGGTTCGAAGCAGCGCAGCGTCCTCCAGCAAGGCCGAAATCGCGGGAACCTCGCCAGCCAGATCGATCCGCCGTCGCTGCTGCTCGGCAGAGGCCATGAAGCGCACGAAGTCCGCGGCGTGGTCCGGATGCTCGCTGAAGCGGCTGACGGCCAGGTAGTAGCTGCCCAGGTTGGAGGAGCCCGCCTGCGCATCCGTGCCAGGGATGGCTGCGACGCCCACCCTGGCCTCCAGGCTGGGGACCTCGGACCGCAGCGCACCCCAGCGCTGGGACCAGCTGATCAGGAAGGGGACCTCGCCGGCGGCGAAGGCCTGGTAGGGCGCCTGGTAGGGTTGGCCCTGCAGCCCAGCGAACCAGTCCAGCGGAACCGGTGCCCATGGATCATCGCCAAAGAGCCCGACCAGGGCCTGCAGGGCGGCCTGGTTGCGAGGGCTGTCGAGCAGCACCTGCCCTCCGTCCAGGGACAGAACCTCTCCCCCGCTGGCCCAGAGCACGGGCAGCACGTCGTTGTAGAGGTAGGCGTGGTGCAGGGCCAGCCCGACCGGCAGCCCCTCCTCGCGCCGCAGCAGGCGGGCCTGGACGTCCAGCTCGGCGATGGTCGCGGGAGGCGCCAGCTCGTGCCTCTCCAACAGGTCGCGCCGGTAGAAGAGCAGGTTGCCCTTGAGGCTCATGGGCAGGCCGTAGGTGACGCCCTGGTAGCTGCCCCCCTCGAGGGTCACGGGCACGAAGGCGTCGCGGTCCTGGTCATCCAGGTAGGGATCCAGCGGCAGCAGCCAGCCGGGGTGGGCCAGCTCCGGAATCCAGGGCAGGTCGACGCGGTAGATGTCCGCCGAGGGATCTTCCAGGGCCAGCATGCGCACCAGAGAGTCGTGGAAGCCGTAGCCTGCCCACTGGTAAGGCACCGGATCCACCCGCACGCAGAGGCGGGCCTCGTTGAAGCGCTGCACGCCGTCGAGCAGGGAGGCGCGCTCCCGCTCGTCCATGGCTGCGAAGACGAAGCGCAGGCGGATCGGATCCTTGCCCTCAGCGCCGAGCAGCAGCGGGGCGAGCAAGGTCAGGAGCGCGAGTCTGCGCGGGCGAACGGGGGACATCGATCCAGCGTAGCAGGTCGCCGTCGCTGGACCGTGCGGCGGGTCGCCGCTGGAACAGAACCACAGGATGCCGCCGATGCCGGTGGAGGCGTTGTCGTGGGGAAACAGCCCCACCTTCCCGCCAGATGGATGGAGACTATCCGGTACTCGACGCCCTTCTGACGCAGGCGCTTGGCCGCGCCGTTCCGCGCGTTATGCCACTAGACCACAGGTATAGGAGGTTCCCAATGGGCATCTACATCGTCGGCTATCACCAGAGCGCCTTCGGCAAGCTCTTCGACACCAGCCTGGAGCGCATGCTGCGCGAAGCGGCCCTGGGCGTGCTGCAACCCCTGGGCGTCGAGCCCGCCGCCGTCGACGCGGTCAGCCTGGCGGGCTGCTGCACGCCCCTGCTGAACGACCAGATGCTGCTGTCAGGCCTGCTGGCCCAGACCCCGGGCTTCGAGGGCAAGATGATCGAGACGGTGGAGAACGCCTGCGCCTCGGGGGGCCAGGCCATCCTGTCTCTGATCTGGCGCCTGCTGGGCGGCGTGGCCGACGTGGGCCTGGCCATCGGCGTGGAGAAGATGCGCGACGAGACGGGCAAGATGGACGGCAAGCGCATCGGCAAGGTGCTGGGCATCGCCTCGCACGAGGCCCAGCGCCCAGGCAAGCTCTTCGTCTTTCCCCACATCTTCGCCGAGATCATGGCGCAGTACATGCAAGAGCACGGCGTCAGCGAGCGCGATCTGGCCCACGTGCCGGTCACCTGCTACGCCCACGCCAATGAAAACCCCCTGGCCCAGATGAAGAAGGTCCGCGTGGGCGTGGAGGACGTGCTGCGCATAGAGGGCATCAACCGCTACATCGCCCCGCCCCTGCCCCTGAAGACCTTCGAGTGCTCCCAGATCTCCGACGGCTACGCCGCCCTGCTGATCTGCAACGATCGGGGCCTGGAGCGCCTGGACGTGCCCCCGGAGCGCGTGGTGGAGGTGGCGGGCTTCGCCCAGCGCACCGATCCCCTGGACGCCTCCCAGCGCACCGACATCCTGCGCCCCGGTGGCGCCTACGCCGCCGTGGCCGAGGCAACCCGCATGGCAGGCATTGAAGCCAGCCAGATATCGCTGGGCGAGGTGCACGACTGCTTCAGCATCATGGGCGCCATGGCGGCCGAGATCCTGGGCAAGGCCGAATACGGCCGTGGCGCCGCGTACTGGGCCGAGGGCCGGGCGTCCGTGGGGGGCGACGGCCCCCTGAACACCTCGGGAGGGCTCATCGGCAAGGGCCACCCCATCGGCGCCACGGGTGTGGCCATGCCCGGCTGGTGCTACCAGCAGATCGTGGGCGACGTGCCCGCGGCGCTGCAGGTGCCGGCCATCGACCACGCCGCCACCTTCAACATCGGCGGGCCGGTATGCGCCAGCGCGGTCTTCGTGCTGCGGGGTCGGGGCTAGCCATGAGGGTCGGAACCGCCCTCCTCGCCACGCTCTGGGGCTGCTCGCCCCCGGAGGCCCCGTCGGTCGGCGAGGCGCCGCGCACCGCCTTCGCCTGGGACGTGGTCTGCGCCGACGGCGAGACCATCGACGGCATCGACGTCTCCTACTGGCAGGGCAGCATCGACTGGGACGCGGTGGCCAACACCTCGGTGGAGTTCGCCTTCATCCGCGTGGCCGACGGGCTCTACGAGGACACCCAGTACGACACCAACTGGTCACGGGCCCGCGAGGTGGGCATCGTGCGCGGCACCTACCAGTACTTCAGGCCCGGCACCGATCCCCAGGACCAGGCCGAGCTGCTGCTGGACAGGATGGGCGAGCTGCAAGACGGCGACCTGCCCCCGGTGCTGGATGTGGAGACCAGCGATGGCTACTCGCAGTCGCACGTGCAGAGCGCCATCCAGCAGTGGATGGACGTGGTGGAGCCGGCCATCGGCCGTCAGCCCATCATCTACACCGGGCTCTACACCTGGAACGACGACGTGGGCAGCTGCGACTTCTCCGACTACCCCCTGTGGATCGCCCAGTACGAGGTGAGCTGCCCCGACATCCCCGACTGCTGGGATCGCTGGGACTTCTGGCAGACCAGCAGCTCGGGGTCGGTCTCGGGCATCTCGGGCAACGTGGACACCAACCTTTTCAACGGCGATCTGGACGACCTGCTGGACTTCGCCGGCGCCAGCTTCGAGTGCGGCGACGGCATCTGCAACGGCGACGAGACGCCCGAGACCTGCCCCGAGGACTGCCCGGCCTGCGAGGCCCTGCCCCCCGAGGGCGGCACCGTGGACGAGACGGACATCTGCTTCGAGCACGGGGGCAACAGCGCCTACTGGTACACGGCCTACGCCGGCTACGGCGGCACGCTGGCCTGGACCCACACCACCGACAGCAGCGACGTGGACAACTACGGCATCTGGAACCTGAACCTGGAGCAGGCCGGCAGCTATTTGGTAGAAGTCTACATCGACACCTCCTACGCCCAGTCCCAGCAGGCGTCCTATCAAATCGCGCACGCCGACGGCCTGCTGCAGGTGGTGCTCGACCAGAGCGCCCACAACGGCTGGAGCGAGCTGGGCAGCTTCGACTTCGACGCCGGCGAAGACCAGTTCGTCCGCCTGGACGACAACACGGGCGAGCCCTACAGCGGGCTGACCCAAATAGTCTTCGACGCGCTGCGCCTGACACGCCTGGACGGCCCCGGCGACAGCGGCGGTTTCGACACCGGAGACAGCGGCGCGCCCGGCGACACTGGGGACGATGGCGATGAAGACGAGGCCTTTCCTGAGAGCCAGGATCCTGACCCCGGCGGGCCCCGCGGCACATCGACCGACGGCTGCGGCTGCGGGGCCGCAGCGCGGCCGGCCGCGGGCTGGGCTTGGTTGCTGCTGGCTGGGCTGGGCCTGATGCGCAGGCGCCGCTGACTCAAGCCCTCACCACAGCAGCTCCCCCTTGCCGCTCCCCTCCTCCACCCGGTAGCGCCCATTGGGTGCCAGGCCCGCGATGCTCTCTTCCGTGCCGTTGGGCCAGCGCACCGTCACCTGGTCCAGGCTGGTCTCGTCGGCCAGCCCGAAGTGCACGATGCGCGTGGACTGGGTGTTGGAGTGGCCTCCGCCGCCCTTGACATCCCGCAGCTGGGACACGCCGCCGGCCTCCAGCGTCACCCGCGCGCCCACCGCGTCGCGGTTGGACTCGCTGCCCACCAGGTCCAGCTGGATCCAGTTGCGATCCTGGCCCACTCGGTTCAGCTGCAGGTGAACGTAGGGGGCGTCCTCGCGGTCGGCCCAGATCAGGTCCAGGTCGCCGTCCTCGTCCACGTCCGTCCAGACCACGCTGACGGCGTTGTGCACATCCGTGGCGCTCTCGTAGGTGATGTCGGTGAAGCCGGCCTCGCCGTCGTTGCGGTACAGGCGGCTGTAGTGACCCGTGTAGAGCGAGGCCACGGCGATGTCGATGTCCATGTCGTGGTCGAAGTCGGCGAAGGCGGCATTGACATCGCCCTCGTCGTAGATGAAGCCCAGCTCCTCGCGCTGGTTCTCGAAGGCGAAGTCCGGCTCGCCCAGGTTGACCAGGAACATGCTGGGATCGCTCCAGGGCTGCACCCGCGGATGGGCCAGATTCGCCATGAAGTAGTCCACGTCGCCGTCGTTGTCGTAGTCGCCCCAGTCGCCGCCGTAGCTGTGGCCGCCGGGCCACTGCGGATAGCCGCTATCGATGTCGTCGAAGGCGGCGCCCAGCTCTTCGGCCACGTCCACGAAGGTCCCGTCGCCCTGGTTCTGCCAGAGCTGGTTGGCGTAGAGGTGGTAGTTGCCGACGTAGATGTCCTGCCAGCCGTCGTTGTTGTAGTCGCACCAGATCACGCCGTAGCAAGACAGGGGCGTCTCCATCACCAGGCCGGCCTCTTCCTGCACGTCGACGAAGAGACCGCCGCCCAGGCCCTCGAAGTAGCGATCCTGCACCGCCGGGTCGTTGGGGTACTGCTCCAGCCAGTTGCCCCAGTAGATGTCCAGCAGGCCGTCCCGGTTGCCATCGGCGAAGGCGGCAGCCGTGCTCTGATCCACCGCCTCGACCCCGCTCTCCTCCAGCGTGGTGAACAGGCCCGTGCCATCGTTCAACCAGACGCGGTTGGCGTAGTCCTCGTCGGCCTGCAGGTCGCAGTCGTTGTCCAGGGAGTCCTTCTCCTCGGGGGCCCCTGGATACACCTCGGCCCGCGTGTCGTCGCAGTCACCGGCCAGGATGGAATAGCCGTCCTTGTCGGCGTCGCTCTCGTCCTTGCCCTGGTCCGCCACGCCGTCGCAGTCGTCGTCCAGCAGGTTGCCATCCACCTCCTTGTTGCCCGGCTCGATGGAGGAATCGGCGTCGTTGCAGTCCCCCTCGTCCTTGGTGGTGCCGTCGCCGTCGTCGTCGGCCC
>CAYVQL010000253.1:0-17018 GCA_964454135.1 uncultured Enterobacterales bacterium
CCCCCCCGGTACCGTGAGGTCCATGATCAGCGCTTGGAAAGGGTGCCCGCTCTCCAGCGCGCTGCGGACGGCCCGCAGCGCGGCGCGACCCTCGTTCACAGCCCTGACCTCGAAGCCCAGGCGCTCGAGCATGCCCACCGCCACTTCGCGCACCTGCTCTTCGTCGTCCATCAACAGCACGCGTCCGCTGCCCTGCAGCAGGGGCTTCTCCTCCAGCGACGGCGCGGCGTCAAGCGGTAGAGCGGGCAGGTAGAAGATGAAGCTGGCGCCCTCGCCGGGCCGCGACTCGACGCCCAGCCAGCCTGCGTGCTGTTTGATGATGGAATAAGCGGTGGTCAGACCCAGGCCGCTGTGTCCCTCCTTGCTGCTGTGAAAAGGCTCGAAGATACGCCGCTGCTCCTGGAGTGGGATGCCCGGTCCCTCGTCGCGGACCACGACGCGCAGGTAGTCTCCCGCGGATAGGCCGCTGCCGTGCCCGGACTCCAGCCGGGCCCTGCGGCCCTGCAGCGTGACGACACCTCCCTGAGGCATGACCTGGGCCGCGTTCGTCACCATGTTGTGGATCACCTGGGCCAACTGGTCCGCATCGGCCAGCGCCAATGGCAGGTCGGGGGCGAAATCGTAGCTGCAGACCGCAGCCAGCCCTCGCAGGGCGAGCTGCGTCGATTCCACGAGGACAGGAGGGAGCTCCACTGGGCGCCTGATGGGCGCTCCCCCCGGGGAGATCGCAGCGCGTCCCTCATCTCCCACCCCTTTCAACGTGCCAGGGCCGCGTTGTAGGAGCCCAGGAAATCGGCCAGCAACTCGGGGTAGTCGGTCTGGATCACCTGGGCGCCGTCCTCGATCATGCCCAGCCAGGAGTCCTCCACCGTGCCGTTGCCCACCGCAACGGCCTCGAAGCCCAGGCCGTGGCTGAAGACGCGCACGCCAGCCGCCGCGGCCAGCTCGGCCGCCTCCGCGATGTCCAGCACGTCGGCCTCCAGCAGCTCGGGATCCAGGTGCTGGTAGTCCTCGAGCTCGGCCGGGTCGTCCAGGTTGGGCATGATGGCGATGTCGGGATCAGCCGCCCGATAGGCCTCGGCCTTGTCCAGGCTCTTGGTGAGCAGGAAGACCGCGCCGGTCATGCCGGCGGCCCCGATGTCGGCGGCCAGATCCTCGGCCGAGGCGTCTTTCACGTCCACATCGACAACCAGGCTGCCCGCCACGTGCTCCAGCGCCTCCAGGAAGCTGGGCACGCGCTGGTCGTCCACACCCTCGAATTCCGAGGGAATGCCCAAGGCCTGCAGCTGCTCCCAGGTCAGCTGGTCCACATCGCCGCTACCGTCGGTGGTGCGATCCACGTCGCTGTCGTGCATCAGCACCAGCACGCCGTCGGCGCTGGTGCGCACGTCCAGCTCTACGCTGTTGGCGCCCAGCTCCAGGGCCTTGTCGATGGCGGCCAGGGTGTTCTCGGGCGCGAAGCGGGCGGCGCCGCGGTGAGCGCAGGAGAGCACGTAGGGGCAGCTGGCGTCGAAGAAGCAGTCGCTGAGGTCGGCGGGAACCTGCGCGGCGCTGCCCGAGTCATCCCCTGCCCGCTCCTGGGAGCAGGCGGCGGACAGCAGGCCTGCCAGCAGCGCGGCGCGGGGCGCAAGCACCTCAGAGCCCACCCGTGGCTTCGAGGGTGGCGGTGCGGGTCCGCAGCCAGGTCCGGTGGGCCTCCTGGTTGCTGCGGATGGTGGAGGTGGCGGTCTCCTTGCGAGGATCGGCGTCCAGGTAGGGATCGATCAGGGCGATGGCCTGGTCCAGCTGCTCCTCCAGGCCCATGGAGTCCGCCGTCATGCAGGTCAGCTCCAGGGCGTCGTAGAACTCCTCGTGGCAGACCGGGTCGGACTTGCAGTAGGTGGTCAGGTAGCCGCTGGGGCTGGTGATGGGCGTGCTGCTGTAGAAGGCCCAGTCGGGATCCCAGGGGAAGAGATCCGCCAGCCCGTCTCCGGGATCGAAGTAGACCCTGTAGTTGTTCCGGTTGTAGGTGTAGGAATCGTAGTGCCCGACCCACACCTCCACCGCCCACATGCGCACCAGCTCGTCCAGGTCGACCAAGGCTCCCACCACGTCGTAGTACTGGTCCGTGCCCGCCACCGACCACAGCGCCTCGGTGACGGCGTGGATGTCGGCGCGCCCTACGTCCTGGCCCTCATCGAGCTCGAACATGTCGTGCAGGCTGCTGTGGAAGTCCAGCATGGTGTACGAGCCACTGTCGTACATGTAGTAGTCGCCGTCGTAGAGGTTGCCGCTGGCATCCTGGTAGTGCCGCTCCAGGAAGACGTCGTCGTAGACATCCACCAGGGTGTAGATGCCGTAGTCCGAGCCGTTGAGCGTGACCCAGGCGTAGCCCACGCGCGGCGCGGGCACGTCCATCTCGTTCCACAGGGCGTAGGCGATGCGCTCGTGGGTGAAGGCGCCGTCCTGGACCATGTTGTTGAGGTTCAGCTTCTCGAGGCCGTCCATGGTCTGGCCGGAGATGAACTCGTTGAAATCGATCTTGAAGGCCGATTTTTGAGACAGGGAGCGGTAGGAGCCGATGCGGCCCTTGATGCGCAGGCCGATGCTGTCGTAGCTGGTGCCATCGAAGACCAGCGTGCCCTCCACGTAGGTGTAGGGATCGCTCGACAGCGCGTTGTAGGCCTCGTCGGAGATGGTGAGATCCACGCTGTGCAGCTGGTCCAGCCCGAAGATCCAGTCCGAGGAGTGCTCGTTGGGGTTGTCGCCTACCTGCTCGGTGCCGGCGGTGTCGTCCGCTTCCTTCTTCCCACCCTGCCCCGAGTCGTCCCGCTCGTCATCGCCCTCCTCCTCGCCCCAGGGGCTTCGGCGGTCGGCGCTGTCCAGCAGGATGGAGGGGGCGGAGCAGGCCTGCAGCAGGGACAGGACGCAGAGCTGGCAGAGACGGCCGCGCATGGGTGCCATTCTAGCACCTCAAGAGAGGACGCAGCGAATCCTCGTCAGAGCCCACCCAGGTAGGCATCCAGCAACACCCCCAACCTCCGCTCGATCAGGGGCCCGGCCGCCTCGGCCGCCTGCAGCTCTTTCTCGTGGTAGTGGTCCAGAAAGACCGGTACCTTGAAGCTTACGGTGAAGGCCTGGGCCAGGTCGGCCTTGGGGGCGATGGTGGCGTCCACGTCCACGGTCCAACGGTAGCGGCCATTCATCTGGGAGTAGTGCTCGGCCACGGCCTCCACCAGCAGCAGCAGGTGGGCGTCGCCCGAGAGCTGGGCCAGCTCGCTCAGGCGATGGGCCGTGGTGCGCTTGCTGGTGAAGCGCTCCAGGTACTGGCTGGGCTCCACTGGGCGGGCGGGCAGGTTGTGGGCCTGCAGCACGCGCTCCAGGCGCTCGGCCAGGGGCTCGGGCACGGCCTGCACAGCTGTGCTGTCCAGCACGCCCAGCACGGCGGCCACGGCCACGGGCTCGGGGGTTGGGGCCTGCACGGGCTGCTGGCGCGACAGGCAGCCGGCAAGGAAGAGGACGCAGAGCGGGGCGCAGAAGCGGGCAAGAAACATGGACATGCGCGGCATCAGAACCATACCTCCGTCTCGAGGGCCACCAGGTGGTGCCAGTGCTGGTCTTCTTCGGGCAGCTCGAAATCGTTGAACTGGTCCAGGTCCTCCACGAACGCGTTGCCGAAGGCGTTGTTCTGGTTGGAGTACTGGGCGCCGTAGAGCAGGCGCAGGGAAGGACGCGTGTAGATGCCGGGCCCCAGCGGGTTGAGCACCACGCCCACCTTGCCCTGCCAGGTGTTGCGCTGGTCGCTGTCACCGTGCTCCAGGCCGCGGGAGTCGGACACGCCGCCGGTGTTGGTGAAGATGGAGTCCCAGTGCTCGCGGTAGGCGTTGCCGTTGCGCGAGACCTCCTTGGCCACCGAGGACTCCCCCAGCAGGTGCACGGTCTCGCTCATGAACAGCTGCAGCCGCAGCACGGTCGAGACGAACTTGCGGTCGTGGTCGCTGGGGGCGATGTCGTTGTCCAGGTCGCGGTAGTCGCCGTAGAGCACGCCCCAGACCGCTTCCAGGTGGTGGGGCACCAGGATCAGCTGCAGCTCGTTGCCCAGGTTGAGCTGGAAGCGCTCGTCCGTGAAGTCCGTGACGTAGATGTCGAAGCTGCGCCCGTCGTACTCCTCGGTGTAGTAGGTCTCGGGGTGCAGGCGCTGGTAGTTGATGAAGAAGTTGTTCCAGCGCACAGGCCCGAAGCCGCCGAAGCCCAGGTAGCCGATGAGCTTGCAGGAGCTGGCGTCGCGGGCCTCGGGATCGGGGAAGTAGTCCAGCCGATCCGGGTTCTCCTGCACCCAGGTCTCCACCACCTCGCCGCGGATGTAGTCTTCGTACTCGATGCCCGGGATCTGGTAGGGGGCGTGGCGGTTGCCCAGCACGTGGGACTCGTGGTTGTACTGCCCGCCGAAGCCCACCTCGAAATGATCCCCCGGCGAGAGCCGCAGCGAGCCCCCCGGCGTGATGATGGTGTCATACTCGGCGCCCTTGATGCCGTAGCCCGAGTCCCCCAGGCCCAGCAGCAGGTCCACGGTGTCGTTCTGGTAGCGGGCGGAGAAGCCGATGGTCTCGTAGAAGAGCCGCGCCGGCCACATATCGTACAGGCCCAGGCTGCCGAACCAGGTGTCCAGGGTGCCCATCTGCCAGGTGACGTCCTGCAGCAGCACGTTGCCGGCCTTGGCGTAGACCTGGGACAGGCGCAGCCGGTCCAGCGAGCCGTTGCCGTCGTCGGCGTTGGTGATGGAGGCGCCCTCCACCTTGGCGTGCAGGCTGGTCCAGACCGCGCTCGAAGCCGGGTCGCGCTCCAGGATGTCCCACTTCATCTCCACCGCGGCGTAGGGCCCTTCGTTCAGCAGCCGGCCGTAGAGGTTCCAGTAGCCCAGCTTGCCGTCGCCCCCCTGCCAGTCGGGCCGGGCCGCGATGCGGAAGTAGCCGCCCACGTCCACGCCGCCAGCCAGGGCCGTGCCCGGGACCAACAGGGCCAGAGCTGCGCTGCCGCTCAGGATCTTGCCAATGAACTTGTGCATTTTCTACGCTCCTGGCCCGGTCTCTACTGTTCTTCCAGCACGACGATGGCGTAGCCCTCGACGCTGTAGCAGTCGTCGCTCGAGCTCGGGCAACCCCCTGTCACCGCCAAGGGATCGTCAGGTAGGGCGTTCACCGACTCGTAGCGGCTCACATCGGCGTTCTCGGCGAAGTAGCCGTTGGTGGAATCCCACCAGCTGTTGGTATCGATCACGCGCGCCCAGTTGCCGCTGGGCAGGGTGAACGTGGCCGCGGCAGGGATGTACGTCGCGCTGTGGCCGTGCCAGCTCACTTCGTGGTAGCCGTTGATCAGCACCAGCACCGCCTTTTCGCCGTTGTCCTCGCCGCCGTGGTAGTGCAGCATCACCTGGCGGCCGGACCAGTCCTTGCCGTCCATAGGTCCGCCGTTGGCGTCGAGCCAGTCCAGATCCATGCCACCATCCCAATCCTTGGGGGCGAAGGCGGCCTTGTGGTCCTTGCGGAATGCGATGAGCTTGCGCAGGAAGTCGTGCATGCGGTAGCGCTCGCCGTTGGACACATTCAGCCACTCGCCCCAGCGGAACCAGTTGGCCGAGTTGTCGGCGTCGATGGAGTAGGCGTTGTTGTTGCCGTACTGCGTGCGCATCCACTCGTCGCCCCCCAGCAGCAGCGGCGTGCCGCGCGAGACCATCAGCAGGGTGAAGATGTTGCGCATCAGCTGGCGCTTCATCTCCTCGTCGCCCCAGTCGTGCTCCACCTGCGCCCAGGGCTGGTCCAATTCGCACCAGACCGAGTAGGGGTCGTTGCAGCAGACCGGGTTGAGAGGACCGCACATGTTGCGGGCTTCGTCGAAGGAGAACAGATCGTACAGGGTGTAGCCGTCGTGCACGGTGACGAAGTTGACGCCGTGGTAGGGCTTCTTGGTGTAGTAGAAGGCGTTGGAGCCGGTCAGCGTGCCGCCGCCGTCGATGGCGTCCCAGTAGATCGTCTTGTTCAGGGGGTAGTCGTAGCCCATGGCCGGGCCGTTGTGGAAGTGGCGCCAGAAGTCGCGGAAGGCGTCGTTCCACTCGCCCCAGGCGTAGCCCTCGTCGTCCGTGGACACCGGGTAGCTGCCGTGCAGGTAGTCGTAGCCGTTGTAGGAGCCCATGCTCCAGGGCTCGGCGATGATGCGCGTGTTGTAGGACTGCAGCACCTCGTCGTCGATGATGTCGCGCAGCACGGTGCCATCGGCGTCCCAGGTGCTGGGATCGCCGTCCGCCTGGCCCAGCACGGCGGCCAGGTCGAAGCGGAAGCCGTCCACATGCAGCTCATCGACGTAGAAGCGCAGGGAATCGAGGATCAAGCGCCGCGTGGCCTCGTGGTTGGCCCGCACGTCGTGGCCCACGCCCGTGTTGTCGTGGAAGCCCTGCCCGTCGTCCGAGACGATGTAGTAGGCGCTGTTGTCCAGGCCTCGCATGCTGAAGATGGAGGCCACCTCGGCCCAGCTCAGGTTGTAGTACTCGTCGGGGTTGGGGCCGGTGTAGACCTTTTCCTCCCACAGGCCCCCCTCGCCGGTGTGGTTGTAGACCACGTCCACGATCACCTCGACGCCGGCCTGGTGCAGCTGGTCCACCATCCACTTGAACTCGTCCAGCACCACCAGCGGATCGCCTGTGGCCTCGTAGTCGGCCGAGTAATCCAGCTCCGGCGCGAACCAGGACAGGTTGCTGTAGCCCCAGTAGCCGCCCAGGGAGTAGTCCTTCTGGTGGATGGGCAAGAGCTCCACGGCCGTGATGCCCAGATCCGCCAGGTACTCGGCCTTTTCCCCCATGCCGCGGTAGGTTCCGGGGTGCTCCACGCCCGAGGCCGTGTTGGCGGTGAAGCCCTTGAGGTGGGTCTCGTAGATGATCAGATCGTTCCAGTCGTGGCCCTCGTGGCTGTCCGAGGCGCGGGCCGCGCGCCACTCCCCCTCGGTGACCGACCACTGGTAGTCCGAGTCCACGATCACCGATTTGGAGGCGGCCGCGTAGGTGGACTCGGTGCGGTAGGGCCCGGAGGCGGCCGAGCCGCGCCCCCAGTCATGGGACCGGTGGTAGGCCTTGCCATAAGGGTCGGTCAGCAGCTTGTTGGGGTTGAAGCGATTGCCCGAGGGATCCACGTCCGCGTTGAAGCCCGCTTCCGAGTAAGGGTAGAACGCCTCGTCGTAGCCCCAGTTGGGTCCCCAGGCGATGTAGCCGTAGTGCTGCCCCTCGCCCAGGCCCTCGACGTAGATGGACCACAGGCCGTTGCCCCACTCCTCCAGCGGGTACTGCTGGGTGGGCTGGGCCGACTCGGGATCGTCGAACAACGCCAGCTCGATGCGCTCCCCGCTGGTCGAGTAGACGCAGAAGTTCACGCCCTCGTCGATGATCACCGGGCCCATGTAGTCCATGGACTCCAGGTCCTCGAGGCTCAGGCTGGGCGCCATGGGCTGGGTGGCGTACAGGTGGGTGTAGTCCTCGGAGGCGCAGCCCAGCGACAAGAGCGCGCCGATGGGCAGGATGGGGAGGAACGTGACGGTTGGGGGCATGGCGACCTCCGAAAGCTGGGGCCTGAACGTGTCGGTGCGGACGTTCCTAACCGAGATGTGAAGAGGGGGTCAGAGCTGCTGCCTAGTTCCACTTGACGCTGGACAGCCGGTGGGAAATGATAGTAACTCAACAGTGAGTCACTATCACTACATCGACACGAACTCGCAGGATTCTCACAGGAAGGAGCCCCCAATGCAGCCAAAATCGCACCTCGCGTTCCTGGGGATCGGGCTGTTGCTCGCCAGCGGCTGCTGCCACTGGAACGACGATCCCATGTGGCAGGTGATGGACACGGTCTACGTCGAGGACGAGGAGGTGCAGGTGGACCTGGCCGAGCTCGTGGTCGATGACAGCGAGCACATGGAGTTCGAGGCCAGCAGCGACGCCGAGGCGCTGGTGGCCTGGGCCGAAGACGGCACCCTGCGCCTGCAGCCCAAGGAGGACTGGGTGGAGGGCTCCAGCGCCGAGGTGGTGCTGCACGTGACCGACAGCTGCGATCGCAGCGCGCGCAACACCGTGGAGGTGATCTTCGGCGCGGAGGAGGACACGTCCGACGACACCGGCGACACCGACGAGCCCGGCGACACCGGCGATCCGGACGTTCCCATCAATCCCTGCGAGGTGGAGTTCTCCTACTGGCAGCAGGGCAGCCCGGAGGCCGTCTACCTAGCGGGGGATTTCAACGACTGGGATCCCAGCCAGACCCCCCTGGAGCACCAGGGCGACGGCCTGTGGACGGTCTCGCTGGAGCTGGATCCGGGCGCCTGGCCCTACAAGTTCGTGGAAGAAGCCGGGGGCAGCCAGTCCTGGACCTGCGATCCGGACGCCGATCTCATCCAGTGCGACGAGGGCTACAAGGAGGCCTCCGAGAGCAGCTGGGATCACGCCTGCGGCCTGGGCCTGGAGAGCTGCAACTCCATGGTGGAGGTGGAGAACTGTACCCTGCCCACGCTGACGGCGGAGCTGGTGGACATCGACCGCTCCGGACGCGGCATCGAGGTGCAGGTCAGCGCCGAGCTGGGCGGTGAAGGGGGCGCCATCGCACTGGCCACCGCCACGCTGGACGGCGAAGAGATCTCCGACGCCTGGGACGGCCAGGGCTTCTCGGTGAGCCTGTCCGGGCTGGAGGCCACACGCCACACGCTGCGCTTCTCGGTCACCGACGAGGACGGCTATTCCTCCAAGGAGCTCTACGTGCCCTTCTGGTTGGACGATCGCGACTGGGAGGGCGGCCTGATGTACTACGCGTTCATCGACCGCGTGGCCGACGGCGATATCTCGCTCAACACCTCCGAGGGCGCAACCTACGACCTGGGCTCGTACATGGGCGGCGATTTCCAGGGGCTCATCGACCTGCTGCCCTACCTGGACGACCTGGGCGTAACGGTCATCTGGATCGCCAACCCCCAGGACAACGCCGAGAACGCCTGGGATGCCGACTGCGGCACCTACTCGGGCTACCACGGCTACTGGCCCGACGCGGCGCGGGAGGTAGAAGAGCACTACGGCGACGAGGAGACGCTGAAGGCCCTGGTGGACGCCGCCCACGCGCGCAATATGCGCGTGCTGATGGACTGGGTGGTCAACCACGTGCACGAGGACCACCCCTACTACCAGAACCACGCCGACGACTGGTTCAACGACGAGGTGCTCTGCGAGATAGACGGCGACGGCAGCAACTTCGACCTCATTCCGGAGGTCTGCTGGTTCGCCGGCTACCTGCCCGACATCAACTTCTACAACCCCGAGCCCCTGGACCAGGTGCTCGACGACGCCCTGTGGTGGATCAAGACCTTCGGCTTCGACGGCTTCCGCGTGGACGGCGCCAAGCACGTGCCCCACAGCGTGCCCTACAACCTGGCCGGCCGCCTGCGGCAGGAGGTGGAGCACGTCTACGTGGGCGGCGACGAGGATTTCTACACGGTGGGCGAGACCTACACCACCAGCTACGACTGGATCACGGATTTCGTCAACGACCACGAGCTGGACGCCCAGTTCGACTTCCCGCTCTTCTTCGACATCCGCAGCGCCTTCCTCGACTACAGCATCAGCCTGCCCGATCTGATGAGCTCGCGCTCCACCTCGGACTACCTCTACGGCGATGCGGTGATGAGCCAGTTCCTGGGCAACCACGACGTGTCCCGCTGGACCAGCTACGCCGAGTCCGGCGGCTGGGCCGACTCGGACGACAGCATGTGCGTGGAGACCGGGGTCAGCACGGACTGGACCTACTACGCCAAGCTGCGCCTGGCCTGGACCTTCCTGTTGACCCACCCGGGCCTTCCGCTGATCTACTACGGGGACGAGTGGGGCATCCCGGGCTTCAAGGATCCTTCCAATCGGCAGCCGCTGTGGTGGTACGACAGCGCGGTGAACTCCGGGGCTTCCACCGACCTGCTGGCGGTATCGGACGGGCTGTACCATCCGGACCAGCACGCTGGGACGCTGTGGCACGTGGCGGAGCTGGGCACGGCGCGGCGGGAGCACCCGGCCTTCTTCGAGGGGACTCAGAGCTCCTGGTGGGAGGAGGAGCACCTGTACGCCTATGCGCGCAGCACGGGCAGCGATCACCTGCTGGTGGTGCTGAATCGCTCGGACACCGACCGCCAGATCAGCAATGGGCTGGCGTGGGCGGGGCTGCCCGCGGGCGGGAGCTGGTACGATGTGGTGTCGGGTGAGACGCTGCAGGCGGCTGGGGATGAGCTGACGGTCTCGGTAGGGGCGTATTCTTCGCGGGTTCTTGTGGTGGAGTAGCGACGCGTTACTCCGCTTCCCCACCGCCATCCGTACGAAGGCCCCTCATGCCCTCCAGGGCACAGACCCGCATCCCAGTTGCCATCAAGCCCCTGCTGGGCCTGGCCCTGGCCCTGCTGTTGCTGGTCGCGATGGAGCTGGTCCTGCGACTGGTCATGGGCGCTCCGGATCCCCCGATCATGGTGCGCAGCACCTGGTCCGAAGAGCCCTCGCCCTTCACCCGCGTACGCGGCAAGCTGTCTCCCGAGTTCCAGCGCGGGGACCGCATCGCGGCCTTCACGGAGCTGCCCGCTCCCGGCGTCTTCCGCATCCTCGTGCTGGGAGGATCGTCGGTGCGCGGCGGCAGCAAGCTGCCGTTGAGAAAGGAGTTCCCGGCGCTGCTGCAGCAGGCGCTGACGCAGCGCGGCCTGCGCACGGAGGTGCTCAACCTGGGCAGGCCGGCCTTCGACAGCCACCAGATCAAGCTGCTCCTACCGGAGGCGCTGAAGCTGCAGCCCTCGGCGGTCATCGTCTACACCGGGCACAACGACCTGGGGAATGCCCTGATGCATAGCCGCTATCGCGGGGTGGCCGGCGCGCTGCAGGCCCGCAGCCTGGTGGCTCTGCACCAGCTGCAGCTCTACAACCTGCTGCGGGGACTGCTCGGCAGATCCTCCCTCGCCGTGGATTTCAACAGGAGGACCGCCAAGAACCTGGAGCCCATCAGCACCGCCCAGGAGCTGATGAGCGCGGCCCACATGGCCCAGAACCTGCAGGTGGTCGCTGAGCGCTCCCCCGGATCCGTGTTCGTCACCCCCATCTCCAACTACGTCACCCGGCAACCCCTCGGGGCCGGCTGTCCCGGGACGAGCCTCCCTCCCAGGATCGAGGGTCCGACGATGGAAGCCTGGGGCTTCAGGCTGGCCGCGCTGAACAAGGAGCTGGCCAGAGTGCCGGACTGCGCCGCGCTGCTCCACGACCGGGGGCGCGTGCGGCTCATGCTGGGAGACGAGGGCGGCCTCGACGACCTGTACCTGGCCAAGGAGCTCGATCCCCAACCCATCCGCGCCAAGCAGGCCCACGTGGAGGCGGTGCGGCAGGCTGCCCGCAAGGGCGGCGCCAGGCTGGCGGACCTGGAGGCGCAGGCCGTGGCCGAGCACGGCGCCCCCCCGGCCGATTGGTTCATCGACGCCATCCACTTCTCGCAGGAGGGTCACCAGGCGGTGGCGAAGAGCCTGGTGCCCGTAGTGGTCGAGCTGCTCTCCGCGGAAAACGGGCCCTGAGCGCGCCCCTGGCCTGCCAAATCCGATCCAAATCCGATCTCGCTGGAATATTCTCCGCCGCCCTCCGTACCAAGGGCAGAAGCCGCACGGACTGAAAAAGCTGCCCGCCAGCGGCCCCTTCGTTATGCTCTTTTCCGCTTGCCTCCTCCTCAACGCGGAACGTGACTGATGCTGTTGGGCATATACCTCGGATCTCTCGCATTGGGCGGCGTGCTGATCGTCGCCAGCATCATCCTGGGCGGCCACGACGCCGACGCGGATGCCGATATCGATGCCGACGCGGATGCGGACTTCGACGTGGACGCCGACGCTGATTTCGACGTCGATGCCGACGCCGATTTCGACGTCGATGCCGATGCGGACGTCGACGCCGACGCCGACGCCGACGCCGACCACGACATGGAGCTGCACCACGGCGGCGCCCTGGCCGAGGCGGCCGATTCCCCCGCCATCGGTGGCTACCTGCCCTTCCTGTCGCTGCGCTTCTGGACCTTCGCCCTGGCCAGCTTCGGCCTGACCGGCACCCTGCTGCACATCACGGTCATGGAGAGCATCCTCTCCCTCGTCGCAGCCATCCCCACTGGTGTGGGCATCGGCTGGGTGGTGGCGCTGGTCTTCCGCTACCTGAAGCGCTCCAGCGTGGGCGATGTCGCCAAGGTCGCGCACATGCGCGGCATGGACGGCACCGTGGAGCTGCCCATCGGCCCGGGCAAGCTGGGCAAGATCAGCCTGCTGATCGATGGCAACGACGTGGAGATGATGGCCAGCACCCGCGAAGACAAGCTCATCCCTGCCAAGTCCCCCGTGCTGGTGGTGGACGTCAAAGACAACGTGGCCGACGTGGTGCCCCTGCCCGTGGCCCGTCGCAAGGGCGACTGACCGCCAGCTCTTTCCAACCCCAACAGGAGTATTCCATGGACATCATCGTCGGCCTCGCCTGCCTGGGCGTGGGTGCCGGCTTCCTCGTACTGGTCGGCCTCTTCGTGGTGAAGCAGTTTCTGTACATCGCGCGCCCCAACGAGGTGCTGGTCATCGCCGGTCGCGGCAAAGCCCTGGAGGGCCAGAAGGGCGGCTACACCGCCGTCTTCCATGGCCGCGTCTGGCAGAAGCCCTTCCTGGAGCAGATCGACACCATGGACCTGCGCTGCATGCCCGTAGAGGTGCAGGTGGTCAACGCCTACTCCAAGGGCGGCATCCCGCTGAAGGTGCACGCGGTGGCCAATGTCAAGGTCACCTCCCATCCCAGGCAGGTGATGAACGCCGTCGAGCGCTTCCTGGGGCGCGACAACAGCGAGATTCGCCGTGTCGCCAAGGAGACCCTGGAGGGCCACCTGCGCGGCGTGGTGGCCCAGCTCACCCCGGAAGAGGTCAACGAGGACCGCTTGCGCTTCGCCGACGAGCTGGTGGACGAAGCCGAGAAGGACTTCAGCAAGCTGGGCCTGCAGCTGGACACCCTCAAGATCCAGAACGTCTCCGACGAGACCCGCTACCTGGACAGCATCGGCCGCAAGCAAATAGCCACGGTCATCCGCGACGCCGAGATAGCCGAGTCCAACGCGCGGGCCGAGGCCCAGCGCGTGGAAGCCGACGCCAACCAGCGCGGCCGCGTGGCTGACGAGACCGCCGAGACCAACATCGTCAAGCAGGCCAACGCCGTGCGGCGCTTCAAGGGCGAACAAGAAGCGCGCGCCAAGTCCGAAGAAGAGCGCATGGTGCAGATCGTTGTGCAGGCCCAGGCCGAGGCCGAAGTGGAGCTGCAAGAGATCCGCCAGAAGCTCGAGAAGCAGCGCCTGATGGCCGATGTGATCCTGCCCGCCAAGGCCAAGCGCGAGGCCGAAGCCCTGCTGGCGCGCGGCGCCGCCGCCGCCATCGAGGAGGACGGCCGGGCCCTGGCCGAGGTGCTGGAGCTGATGACCCGCGCCTGGCTGAGCGCCGGCCCGGACGCCAAGGACATCTTCCTGATCCAGCAGCTCGAGAACGTGCTCACGCGCGTGGTCGAGCGCGTCAACAAGGTGGACGTGGGCGAGGTGGTGCTGCTGGACGGCGGCACGGGCCAGGCCCTGCCGGCCTACGTGGCGTCTTACCCGGCCATGGTCAAGAAGGTGCTGGAGGAGCTGCGCGAGTCCACCGGAATCGACGTGGCGGGCATCCTCTCAGGCATCAACGAGCAGAAGGAGGTGCTGCGATGACTGAAGCCGTCGGACTGATCGTCATCCTACTCTTCGTCGTCTTCGCCATGGGCATCGCGGCCGTGCTGGTCGCCAAGAACCTGCTCTACGTCTGCCCCCCCAACCGGGTGCTCGTCTTCTCGGGCGGGGTGCACCGCGACGGGCAGCGCGAGCTCGGCTACCGCTACATCAAGGGCGGCCGGGCCCTGCGCATCCCCCTGCTGGAGACGGTCGACGAGATCGACCTCACCAACATGATCATCGAGGTCGCGGTCTTGAACGCCTACTCCAAGGGCGGCATCCCGCTGGCCGTGCAGGGTGTGGCCAATGTCAAGGTGGCCAGCCACGAGCCCCTGCTCTCCAACGCCCTGGAGCGCTTCCTGGATCGCGACCGCCGCCAGATCATGCGCATCGCGAAAGAGACCCTGGAGGGCAACCTGCGCGGCGTGCTCTCCCAGCTCACCCCCGAGCAGGTCAACCAGGACAAGATGGCCTTCGCCGAGAAGCTGCTGGAAGAAGCCGAGCAGGATCTGGGCAAGCTGGGCCTGGTGCTGGACACGCTCAAGATCCAGAACGTCTACGACGAGGTCAGCTACCTCAATTCGATCGGCCGCAAGCAGTCGGCCGAGGTCATCAAGACCGCCAAGATCGCCGAGGCCGAGACCCGCGCCACCTCGCTCATCAAAGACGCCAGCAACCGCGAGTCCGCTCGCATCGCCGAGCTGCAGGCCGAGATGGAGATCGTGCGCGCCTCCACCGAGAAGCGCATCGCCGACGCCCTGACCCGGCGCGAGGCGTTGATCGCGGAAGAGGTGGGCAAGGTCAAGTCGGCCATCGCCAAGGCCGACTCCGAGCTGCGCGCCCAGATAGCGCGGGTGGAGCAGGTTCGGCGCCGGCTGCAGGCCGACGTGGTGGCTCCGGCCCAGGCCGCCATGGAAGCCGCCCAGGCCAACGCCAAGGGCGACGCCCGCAAGATCGTCGAGGACGGCAAGGCCACCGTGGCCGTGCTGGACGAGATGATCGCCACCTGGAAGCACGGCGGCCAGAGCGCGCGCGACATCTTCCTGATGCAGAAGCTGGACAAGGTGCTCGAGGACCTGATGGGCACCCTGGGCGACATCGAGGTGGAGCGCCTCACCATGCTGCCCAGCGGCGACGGACGCGCCCAGCAGGCCGTGACCCTGGTGGAGGAGCTGAAAGGCGCCCTGGGCGTCGACCTGCCCGCCGCCCTGAACCGCGTCACCGGCGCGCCGCCGAAGGGTTAGCGGAGCCCTGTGCAGGCTGCGCCTATTTCAGCCCCCCTCAGTCGGCGCCCCCGAGGGAACCGGCTCCGGGGGGCTCTTGGGCCCTGATCATCAGCGCGGCCACCAGGGATATCGCCGTGCCGCTGCTTCATTGGGAGGCGTCCGGCCTCCGACTGCCGGCTTCCGGCCGGCTCCCCAGGGGGCTTTCGTGGATGTGGCACCGACCAGATGGGGCCACCACCGGCGACAGTTCACCGCAGAGGACGCAGAGGACGCAGAGGACGCAGAGACCGGAAGCAGGGGCCAGCGCTTCACTCGGTATTTCTATTATCTACTTTGTAGGTTGTGTTTACGCCACAATGAAGGGAATGGTCCAATAGAGAGGATCTCTGCGCTCTCCGCGCCCTCTGCGGTACGATTGTCAGGCGGTCTGATCGGTGCCGTGGATGTTGCCGGTCCAGGTCGCATTTCATGCTTTCGTATTCGGGTTCGGTAGCCGGTGGCCTGTAGCCGGAAGCCCTCCCCCTGCACCATGGGCTCGCTCGGTATTTCTCAAGTCGGCCGGAACGATGGCCAAGGCCGGCTCCTGCTTCTCCAGCTCGGTCTCGTCGCCAGCACGTCGGCCGCCTGCAAGGGCTCCATGGAGTGCCAGGCCCGCAGGTCGGAGCAGGTGGCCACCGTGATCGAGCTGGAGTGGGAGCCCCCTTTTTCGGGCACATCCTGGGTGGAGTTCGGCCCGGATGAGCAGCGACAGCTGCGCACCCCTGCCAGCTCGCAGGCCAGCGCCCTGCTGCTGGGCCTGCCCCCCTTCAGCGATGCGCACTACCGCGTGGTGCACGAATCCGGCGACCAGCGGACCGAGTGCAGTGGCCAGACCGAGACCCTGGGCCTGCCCAGCGAGCTGCCGGAGCTGCAGGCTGCCACCTACGACATCCAGGCGCGCTCACCCGAGACCTGGTTGCTGGGCGCCACCATGAGCACGCCTTGCCTCTTCGGGCTGGATAGGGAGGGAGACTGGGCCTGGTATCTGCAGTTCGACGAGGGGCAAGGCCCCGACGTGCAGTTCGCGCAGAGCGGCGAAGGGCTGCTTCACAACCTCTTCGACGTGGACAGAGACAGCGGCCAGGGCCGGATCCGGCACGTCGATCTGTCCGGAGTGGTCCAGCAGAGCCTGGAGACCGAGCAGGCGCACCACATGTTCGCCCAGCTGCCCGAGGGCGTCCTGGCGTTCCTCGTCACCGACCTGCGCCAGGACCAGTACAGCGATCCCGAGACCGGAGAACTCCAGGCCGTCGTGGGCGACGCCATCGTGGAGGCGACTGCCGACGGCGAGCTGACCACCGTCTTCAGCACCTGGGACTGGCTGGTGCCCAACGAGATCGTGGAGCGGTGGCCAGGCTTCTACGACGAGGGGCTGGACTGGGTGCACGCCAACGCCCTGAAGTACGACGAGCAGAGCGACAGCTACCTGGTGGCCCTCGGCAACCTGGACATGGTCATGGAGCTGGACCGCAGCACAGGAACCCCCCTGCGCGTCTTTGGCGGCAGCGACGAGGACCTGGCCGATCCCGCGCTCTGCCCGCGCTACGAGGCGGACGGCCCCTTCCACTTTCCCCACGATCCCAGCTTGACCGACGACGGTCACCTGCTGCTCTTCGCCACCGACGAGGACTCCGAGGCCTCGCTGGCCGTGGAGTACGCGCTCGACGAGACCGCCGGGCGGCTGGAGCTGGTGGCCGAATACGGCAGGTCCGCCGGGCTGGCGACGGCCTTTCTGGGCCAGGCCACGCGCCTGAAAAACGGCAACACCATGGTGAGCTGGGGCAGCGCAGGTCTGCTGCGGGAGTACACGCCGCAGGGCGAGCTGGTCTGGGAGCTGTCGGCCTCAGCCGGGACGGTGCTGGGGCAGGTGCGGCTCTTCGAGGATTGGTATGCACCCTGACGCAGCGCGGTTTCAGGGCTGCAGTGCAGCCCTGCGCCGCTCATCAAGCGGCGAAGATGGGGGGGAGAGGCGGTGTCC
>CAYVQL010000254.1:0-16740 GCA_964454135.1 uncultured Enterobacterales bacterium
CCCCCCCCCCTCCCCCGTCCCCCCCCCCCTCCCCCCCGCACCCCCTCCCCTCCACCTCCACTCGCCATCGGGTTACCCGTGCCTTGAGAACACCCGGAGGGCCGAATGAAGCACAGTCTCCTTCAGTGGCTCGCCTGTCCCGCCTGCGGAGGCTCACCCCTGGCGTTGGAGATCACGCGCACGGCCGAGGTGGCGGCCTGGCATGCCCATCTTCCGTCGCAGGACGATGCGCAGCCTGGACTGGACCGGGAGCACCGCAAGCTCACCGACATCCTGGACGGTCAGCTCAGCTGTCCGGACTGCGGCCGCAGCTACGCCATCTCCAAGGGCATCCCGCGCCTGCTGCTGGAGCCCGAGGCGGCCGTCCCGGCCACCGCCCACGCCTGGACCACCTTCGACCGGGCCGAGCGGGTCTGGGAAGAGGCCTTCCTCGATGTCATCTCACCCCTCAAGCCGGCCGATTTCCTGGGCCGCCTCGTGCTGGACGCGGGCTGCGGCTTCGGGCGGCACGCTTGGTTCGCGGCGCATTACGGTGCCGAGGTCGTGGCCATGGACCTCGCCTCCGACGCCGTGGACGCCGCCCGGCGCAACACCGAGGGCCTGTTCAACCTGCACGTGGTGCAGGGGGACGTGCACCGCCCGCCCCTGCGCCAGGAGCGCTTCGACCTGGTGTACAGCCTGGGCGTGCTGCACCACACCGAGCGCGCTCGCCAAGCCTTTCGGCGCCTGGGCGAGCTGCTCAGGACCGGGGGGCGCATGTCTGTCTGGATGTACGGCCCACGTCAGGGCGTGGCCTCCCTGGCCACACGCGGCCTGCGCCAGTTCACCACGCGCATGGCCGCCGAGCAGCTGCACATGCTCAGCCGCGGCCTCGCCGGCGGCCTGCGGGTCTTCTCCCACACGCCCTTCCGCCTGCTGGCTCCCTTCCCTGGCATGCGGAAGGTGGCCAACCACCTGCCCGTGCATGACCACCACCAGTGGCCCTTCCCCGTGGTGGTGGCCGATGTCTACGACCGGCTGCGCATCCCGGTCACCATCACGCTCACCGGCGAGGAGCTGGAGCGCTGGTTCGAAGAAGAGGCCTACGCCGCCATCCAGGTCACGCGGCGCGTGCGCAACAACGAGAGCTTCCGGGGTACGGGGGTGCGGCGCTGAGCCTTAGAACCGCGCCCGCATCATCACGTTGAATCCCAGCTCGTTGGACTCGTTCTTCTCGACGGGCACGTAGATCTCGTTGCCCTCGGCGTCGGTGGAGTAGTCGGACTTGTTCTTGTCCATGGCGTAGAGCAGCTCGCCCACCAACATGACGCTCTTGGAGGCGTCCACCTCCAGGCCCAGGATGGCGCCCAGGCGGTTGACCGGGTCCTGGCCCGTGGGCACGCGGTCCATGTCGGTCTCGTCGTAGACCACGTAGGTGGAGCCGTCGCTGTTGGTGTAGGTGGCCGGCTGCATCAGGCCCATGCCGATGGAGGGCGCCAGGCGGGCGCTCTCGAAGTAGTGGGAGGCCTTGACCCGGCCGTAGAGCTGGGGCGTGATCTCCCAGCTTTTGGACAGCGCGTAGTTGGAGCTGACGCCCGGCACGTTGAAGACGATGTAGGGCAGGTCCTTGTAGACCAGGTCGAAGCCGACGCTGGTGGCGCCCAAGACGAAGAGGGTCTGCACGTCGCCGGCCATGGCGCGCTCGAGCACGGTCTGGCTGGCGTTGTCGGCGTCGAGCAGGTTGTGCACCAGCAAGTTCCACTCGGCCTGCACCAGCACGCCGAAGCCGTCCAGCACCGTGTGGCTGATGTAGCTATCGATCACGAAATCGGGGCTGTTGCGGTACAGGCGCAGCTCCGAGGACTGGATGAATTCCAGGTCGGCGTTGCTGCGGAAGGCCACCTGCGCCGCGCCGCCGATGGCGTTGATGGGCTCGGCGTACAGGGCCGAGCTGGAGTCGGCGTTGTTGGTGATCTGGCCCTGCTGGAAAGCGCCGAAACCGCCTTCGATACGGAATTTCTCGGCCAGCTGCAGCCCGCCGCCGGCCAGCACGCCGAAGAAGGCCTGGTTGCGGGGCGCGCTGTCGGCCGCCTCGGCCTCGGTCTGCTCCTCGCCGCCGCCGGCCTCTTCTTGCTCCTGGTCCATGATGGAGGTCTTGGCACCCGCGAAGAGGTAGGAGCCCCCCTTCTGGAGCTGGAAGCGGATGCCGGGGGAGGCTTCGGGATCGCCGGTGAAGATCTCTTTGCCGCCCCAGGACAGGTCGTAGGAGTAGCCCAGGCGGAAGCGGCTGGCGTCGATGGCGTAGCCGGTGATGGAGAAGCTGTCGTCGTCGCTGTCGCCGATGCGGCGCGCCAGGCGCACGTAGGAGCCGTCATCCTCGAACTCCACGCCATCGTCGGTCTGGTCCGGATCCAGGTAGGGCGTGAACTGCATCACGAAGGCGGCCTCGGTGAACCAGTTCTTCCAGAAGCCCTCGTCCTCGCGGTAGAAGACCAGGTGGCTCTGGGTGATGTCGTCCGAGTAGCGCGACTCGTAGTCCTCGAAGAAGGTGCGGTTGCCACGCTCGACGAAGTTGGCGGAGGGGCTGTACTGGTCGGGCCCGGCCAGCACGTTGGTGTCTTCGAAGGCCAGGGTGACCCAGGTGTCCACGAACTCGCCGGCCGTGGCCGGGGCGGAGAGGGGAGCGAGCAGGAGCAGGCTGCTGAGCATCGTGAGAATCCTTGCGGGTTGGAAGCGTTTTCAGAAAAGCGGGGTGCGGCTTGTCAGCGGCGCATGCGAGCGGGGTTGCGGCCGCGCAGCGCGCTGGGACGGGCGGAGTCGCTGGCGATGGAGATGTCGTCTTCGTCACGCGGGATGATGACCCACTTGCCCCAGACCTCTTTCAGCATGCCCTGCAGATCCAGGGTCGAGCCGATGTAGTCCGAGGGCGCGAAGCCGGGCACGCTGGCCGCGGACTCGGCGTAGAGCGTGCAGTCGCCCAGGGTGACGGGCCACTGGCCGTACTCGTAGAAGTCCGAGCCCTCGGCGTAGTCGAAGTCGGGGATGGTGACGTTCTCGGCCCGCACCAGCGAGGACTCCAGCTTCTCCATGGGGTCGTCCTCGCAGGCCATGTCGCCGCCCAGATCGACGGCGTCGGGCAAGGTGGCGGGCTCGTCGGAGGCGAACTCGTAGGTCGGGAAGGAGAGCTGGGTGGAGGCCAGGTATTCCTGGTTGCCGCCCCCCAGCATGGCCAAACGCATGCCGGGCACCACGTCGATCAGCTCGTCGGCGTACTCGCCCTCGGGGCTGGAGTACTCGGGCTTGTTGTAGGAGTAGATGAACAGGCCGTTGTAGTCGCCGGGCTCGTCGTCCAGATCGGTGACCCACATGCCGTCGATGCCGATGGCAACTACCACCACGTTGCGATCCTCGACCCGCACCTCGGTGAACTCGCCCTCGAGGGGGTTGGTCTCGTGGTCGTCGGTGGTCTGCAGCTCGGCGATGGTGGGCAGTTGGTACCAGAAGGCGTCGCTGACGCCGGTGACGTAGCTGGGTGCGCGCAGCTGCACGTCTTCTTCTCGCTCGCCCTCTTCGTCGCTGAACCAGATGCGCGTGGGGCCGAAGCCCTTGCTGATGGAGATCTCGCCTTCCCAGAGCCCATCGACCAGCTCGATCTCGTCGTCGCCGGCGATTTCGCCGGGGCGCAGCTTGACGTCCAGCGAGCCTCCTATGGCCAGGGGCTCGGCGTTGCGGTTCAGGGCCTGCACGCGCAGGGAGACCGCGGCGGCGTCGGTGGTGAAGGCCAGGGGCTCGGCTTCGCTGCCGCCGGGACCGTCGAGCACCTCGACCTGCAGGAAGTGGAGCGAGTCGGTGTCGACCTCGGCCGTGCGGTGACAGCCGATAGCCGTCGACGCCGCGAGGGGAGCCAGGAGAAAGAGAGGAGAGATGCGCATCAGTACACCGCTACGATTCGGCCTTCTTCCTCAGCCACACCGGGCTGGGGGAGGCTGTGATAGGCCTTGATGGTGGAGATCACCACGTCGCGGATGGAGACCCCCGTGTCCAGTTGGGTGGTGTTGCGCTCCAGCATGTCGAAGCCGGAGCCTCCGGTGGCGATGTAGTTGTTGGTGGCCAGCTCGTAGGTGCCGTCTGGGTTGAGCGGCACGCCGTTGATCAGGATCTCTTCCGCGATGCCCTCGTCGCAGTTCATCACGAACTGCATGCCTGAGACCTGGGCCTGGGCGTTGCAGCCGCGCTCCCCCGAGCGGGAGGAGACGTAGTCCAGCATCTCCTGCACCTCGCGGCCGGACAGGAACATGGTGGTGATGGTGTTGTCGAAGGGCATGGCGTTGAACATGGCGTCCAGCGTGATGTCGCCGGCGTCCAGGTCGGTGCGGATGCCCAGGGTGTTGGTCAGGGCTATCTCGGTCTCCACGCCCTCGTAGTAGCGGATGGCGTCGGCCGCGAAGTTGCCCAGCATGCTGTCGCCGCCGCCACCGCCGAAGCGGTAGAGGGTCTCTTCGGCGTAGCCGATGACCTGGTCCAGGTTGTACTCCTGCGACAGCAGCAGCTCGTAGTCGTCCAGGATCTCGCGCACGTCGGGATGCTCGACCAGGCCCAGGTGCTCGAAGACCGGGATCAGATCGTAGTCCAGCGAGAGGATGTCGCCGTCGCGCACCACCAGGTCGACCCGCCCCACGTACTTGGCGAAGGCGCCGGAGTGGATAACGGGGATGCGCTTGCCGGTGTGCAGGTTGGTGATCACCGGCGGGGGCGCCATGGAGACGTGGTGGTGGCCGCCCAGGATGATGTCGATGTGCTCGTTGCTCATGTTGCGGGCCAGCTCGAAGTCGTCGTCCAGGCCCAGGTGGGTGAGCAGCACGAAGAGATCGACGCCCATGTCCGCCAGCCGATCGGTCTCGCGCCGGATGGACTCCTCCACCTGCCAGGGGATGACGCCCATGGAGTTGGACTCGTCGTAGATCGATGTGAGCGACGAGAGGTTGCCGACGCCGATATAGGCCACGCGGAAGCCGTCCAGCTCCCAGACCACCGAGGGCTGGACGTAGTCGCCCAGGTCGCTGGCCCAGGGCAGGCTGGGATCCTCGAAGTCGTAGTTGGCGGCGATGTAGTCGAAGTTACCGTATGGGCCGTAGACCTGCGCCAGTTGATCCGCGCCCTCGCCGAAGTCGTGGTTGCCTACCACCACCACGTCCACGCCGGCCTCGGACATGACGCGCATCTCGGCTTCGCCCAGGTACTCGTTGAAGATGGCGGCGCCCTGGAAGAGATCCCCGGTGTCCACCACCATCACCCGCGAGGCCCGAGCGCGCTCCTGATCGAAGATGGAGGCGATGCGGGCCATGCCGCCATAGCAGCGGTCTTCCGCGCTGCAGCCGATGTCCTCGGGGTCGGGCAGGCCCAGGGTGTTGTCGGTCCAGGTGGGGGTGAAATCGTAGGGCAGCATGCGGCTGTGCACGTCGCTGGTGTGCAACAGGGTGAGGCGCACGTCCTGACCGGCGAAAGCTGGAGCGGGCTCCTCGACGGTGCCGGGCAGCAGTGCGCAGCCCGTCAGCGCCAGGGGAGGAAGCGAGCGCGCCAGCAACGAGAACAAGCGTGAATGCATGGGGGGCTCGGGTCGGAGGGAGGCCGTAGATTACTCGGCGCGCCTGTACAAGTCAAACTGGAACCAAATGGGCTATTCAACGCTTGAAAAGCTCGGGAATCGGGAATCTGCCCCTAGGCCGGGATCCGGGTATCTACAGAAAGGCGACGGGGCATGTCAACAGGGGCCCACCAGGGGCCTCCAACCCCTGCGAGACGGGCCGTCCTGGGAGCCCTCCGGCGGTTGACGAGACCCCCAGGATGAGCTACCCGCCCCTCATCCAAAAGCTAGCTAGCCGTCCGAGGTATACCTGATGAGGACCATTCTGCTGACGACGTTGCTCATGTCGCTGGGCATGAGCGAGGCCATGGCCGCGGCCTGGGAGGCCAAAACAGGGCGCCAACCCCTCTCCGTACGCGAAGTCGAACGCTCGCTGATCATGGAAAAGGGCTGGTTGGAATTCGGTCTCGGTGTGGACTGGAAGATCGCCACTGGGTACTGGGACGCCGACGGCGTCGCCCAGGATTTCGAAGACGCCAACTGGACCTACTCCACCGAGCGTCTCGACATCCGCTACGGCATCTCCCGCCGCAGCGAGCTGTACTGGCAGCTCCCATTCCACTACATGCACCTGACCAACGAGAAGCTGGGGACCGACACCTCCACCTTCGGTCTCGGCGACCCCACCATGGGGTACAAGTTCGAGGTCTTCCGGAGCAGGGCGCCCACCACCAGCATCATCCTGTATGGACAGGTCAAGGTGCCGGCGGGCAACGAGTCTCCGGGGCAGTACATCGGCGGACCCTACGCGGTGGGGCAGTTCGTGATCTCCACGGGCACGCCGGACTACACGCTGGGGGTGCGCGCCAAGCAGCAAGCGGGTCCGCTGGGCCTGATCGCGGGCGCTGGCTACACCTACCGGCAGTCGGCCACGGTGCAGTACATCATCGAGGTCACCGAGTACCAGTTCGGCGGCCGCATGAAACCCGGCTCCTACTTCTTCGGTGAGCTGGGCTTGCAGCTGGGGCTGGGCCCCGTGGTGCTGCAGGGCGATCTGCTCTACAAGAACCGCGACGCCACCTATATCGGCACCACCGGCGAAGAGTTCCTGGGCAACAACAACCTCCTCGCCGTCGCGGATTCCGACGGTTGGAGCCTGGACACCGTCGCCGGTCTGCTCTTCAACATCACCCGTGGGCTGGACATCGCCGGCAGCGTGGGCATCCCACTGCGGGGCGAGGATCTGCAGTTCTTCCCCCTCGAGTCCATCCATCCCACCCGGGGGTACACCTACAGCGGTACCCTCAAGCTCCGCTACTGATGGAGAGCGCCACCATGCTGAAGCACATCGCGCACACCGGTTCGGCGCTGGCCGTCGCTGCGGGCCTGCTCTACGCGCCCCAAGCCGACGCCCGCTTCGTCTTCCCGACGAACCATCCCGACCTCGAGTGGTACACCATCGACACCGAGCACTTCTCGGTCCACTACCCGATGAGCCGCAAAGAGGAGGGCAACCCCCACTACCTCGAGACCCAGCAGTCAGCCCGCCTGACCGCGCGCGTGGCCGAGGAGATGTGGCCCACCATCTGCGGCCACTACAACTACTACCTCAAAGAGCGCGTGCACATCACGATCCTCAACCAGTCCGACTACCTCGAGGGCTTCACCGTGCCCCCCTGGGACTGGATCGAGGTCTCGGTCAACCCGGGCGCCTACTTCTACCGCCAGCGCGGCCGCATGGAGTGGCTGTCCGACGTGCTCTATCACGAGTTCGGCCACGTGGTCTCGCTCAAAGCCAACGCCCACCTGGCGGAAGGCACTCAGGGTGTGCTCATCGGCGGCCTGTACCAGGACACGCTGAACGACGTCGACACCGGCGTGGAGTTCTTCATCCTGGACGCCGATCCCTTCTCCTGGTCCGAGGGCTCCGCCGAGGGCGCTTCCGAGATGGCTTGGGGCAACTGGTGGACCTCGGCCCGCGACCAGACCCTCCGCAACTCCGTGCTCGAGGACGAGGGCTTGCGGCTGCTGAGCTTCCGGCAGCAGCAGACCCGCGCTCAGTCCTTCAACTGGAACGACGGCGAGCGCGCCTACCAGATGGGCTACGCCTTCAACATCTACCTGCGGCAGCGCTTCGGCGAAGACGCCTATATGCGCTTCGCCATCGAGGCCGGCAAGCGCTGGCGGCCCAACTGGTTCTCGGTGGTCGAGGACGTGCTGGGCGTCGATGCCGAGACCCTGTACAACGACTGGGTCGAGTATATGAACGAGCGCTACGGCGAGCAGTACGAGGCCATCAAGGCCGAGGGAGAGGTGGTGGGGCGCGAGCTGGCCATGGCGCCGGTCGATTGGGACTACACCACACCTGGGGCCCGCGACGAGTGGTTCGACGGCATCACCAAGCGGCGTCGCAAGATGGAGGTGCTCGATGACCGGCATGCCTCGGGCACCTGGCAGATCGAGCCGCGCTACGACGCCGAGCTGGGCATCTTCGGCCAGGTGAACCGCAGCACGGTCGTGCTGAACAAGTACCCGGTGGACCGCATGGAGGCCTTCACGGGCCAGTTCCCCTCCAATCCCGGCGCGGCGGACGAGATGGCGCGCTTCTCGGACGTGATGGCCGGCAACTTCATGCACGGCTGGGACTTCGTGCCCGGCAAGTACCAGGTGGTGGTCACCGGCCGTGAGGACCTGGTGCGCGGCGGCTTCGCCCAGATGTCGGGCCTGCACTGGGACGCCGACGGCTACGAGTGGAAGCAGCTGTGGGTGCAGGACATCGTGCAGCGTGAAGAGAAGGACCACGGCGTCGAGTACGACACCTGGACCAAGAAGCAGCGCTTCAAGAAGTACGCGGTGGTCGAGAAGGGCGCGGCCCGGCCCATTCCCAACACCCTGCGGGGCACCGATCCCTCGGTGCGGCCCGACGGCGAGAAGGTGGCCTTCCTGCAGTACGCCGACGGCACCACCAACCTGGCCACCGTCAACCTGGATGGCAGCGACAAGAAGCACCTGACCGAGTTCACCGACGGCACCTGGATGCAGGCGCCCAAGTGGTCCCCGGACGGTAAGAAGATCGCCGTGGCGGTCTTCCGCAACTACCGCCAGAACCTCTACATCTTCGACGCCGAGACCGGTGGCTTCGAGGCCATCACCTGGGACGCCTGGGAGGAGCAGGACGCCCACTGGAGCGCCGACGGCAAGACCATCTTCTTCTCCGCCGATCCCACGGGCGTGTACAACATCTTCGCCTACGACCTGGAGAGCCGCGCGGTCGAGCAGATCACCAACGTCATCGGCGGCGCCATGTGCCCGTTGATCACGCCCGAAGGCAACCTGGTCTACATCAACAACACCGCCTACGGCTACAAGGTCTACGGGGTGTCCAAGGCCGACTTCCTCAACAAGGACGTCACCGCCCTGTTCAACACCCAGCCCGATGCGGCCGAGGTCAAGGCCAACTGGGCCTTCTCCGAGGACCTCTCCGAGTACGAGGCGCTGACCCACCCCTACCGCTGGTCCAAGGCCCTGATGCCCCCCAGCGCGGTGCCCATCTTCCGGCTCGAGAACGACTCGCGCACCAACGTGGGTCTGCAGGGCGGCTTCCAGGTCTTCATGCAGGACTACGTCGAGAACCACGGCGGCTGGCTCTACGTGCTGATCGGCGAAGACCTGCTCTTCCTGGGCGGCTACTTCAACCAGATGTGGTATCCCAACTTCAACCTGATGGCCTACCACTACGAGGTCAAGTACGACTACGGCTACTTCCTGGACGAGGACGACGATCCCCTCACCACGGACGACCAGAGCACCTGGGAAGGCAAGAACCAGCAGTACGCCAACATCGTCTGGGCCACCATGGATCTGCCCTGGAACGACTACTGGTACACCGACCTGTACGGCATGTTCCTGGAGTACGGCTTCCGCACCACGTCCGAGAACAAGTTCTCCCCCTACCAGTACGGTTGGGAGACCGGTCTCACCGTCAACTGGTCCAACCTGAGCTACTGGGACGGCCGCAGCGCCAACCCGCGCGCGGGCCGCAACGTCGAGCTCACCCTGGCCCACGCCTTCACCGATGTGGTCTACGAGCCCTACGGCGGCGTCGCGCCGGACGATGGCGAGCTGATGGACAGCTACCACTACAACAAGGCCGAGCTGCGCTGGGTGCGGATGTTCGACATCCCGACCTTCGGCGCGGGCTTCATGAAGAAGGCCAGGGCCGCGGGGCATCGCATCCAGCTCGACAGCCGCTTCGGCTGGGTGGATCGCAACGTCAACTACAACGACGAGTGGCGCGCTGGCGGGCAGCACCCCTACTACTGGGGCAACAACTCGCTGCGGCCCAACACCCAGTTCTCGGGCTACCCCTCCTACAGCTTGCTGGGCGAGACCATGATCATGGGCAACATCGCCTATCGCTTCCCCATCGCCCGCAACATCAAGAAGGGCATCGGGCCCATCTTCGTGGACGCCCTCCACGGACAGGTCATGGGCGGCGCCGGCAACCTGTGGTCCTTCCGTCCGCCGGACGACGAGAGCCTCTATTGGCGCAACGCCTGGGACGAGCGCATCGCCAACGACCCGGACGACATCTACCGCGAGGTCCCCTTCAAGGACGTGGCCTACAAGAACGCGCCCACCGACAAGCTGGATCGCTGCTACGAGGGCGTCGGACAAGCCGCGGACTGCAGCTTCTTCGACACCCTGCTCTACGACGTGGGCGCGGAGCTGCGCGTCACGGCCTCGATGTTCAACTCGGCCTACTGGGACAGCTTCGTCCGCGTGGCCTATGGCTTCAACGAGATTCGCGGCGTCGGAGACGTGGACGGCGACGACATCTACGACACCAGCGAGAGCGCCATCGGCGACGAGCTCTCCAACGAAACCCATCCTGCCGGCTTCCGGGTCTACATCGGCCTGGGCACTGGCTGGTAGGGAGGAAGAGAAGACATGCGCACTGCCTTTTCGCATTCCGTGGTTCTGGCGCTGCTCCTGGCTGGTTGCGGCCGGGACATCACCAACTCCCAAGTCAAGATGGTCGGCGTGGGCTACAACCCCGACGAGATCGGGCCGGCCCCGACCCCCTACGGCGGCGTGATCGAGTACAACTGGATCAACTACGCTGGCGCGGGTCTGTCCCTGGGCTTCTCGGGGCTTCTGAGCTTCGACGAGGTCACGCCCAACGATCTGTACTTCGAGCCGCCCCTGGCCCTGATCTACGGCTTCTCCTACATCTTCGACGTGATGCTCGACGGCACGGCCAGCGTGGGCTCGGTGCAGCCGGCGCCCACCGCGCTCGACAGCTGCTACACGGTCTTCGAGGGCACGGGGCCCATCGGCTCGTTCAACACGACCGACGTGGGCACCCACATGCAGTTCACCACCGACGACTGCGGCGACGGTGTGGACAACGATGGGGACGGGGCCACCGACGGGCAGGATGGCGAGTGCGCCACCAGCAGCGCCGAGTCCGGCCTCCCCGCCAGCTTCCGCCTGGACCGCATGCCCGAGGACTACCCCCCGGACACCCAGGACATGTTCATATACTACTCCTCCATCTCCGGCTGGCGCCACACCCCGGCCATGGGCTGGGCCCCTGGCGAGAGCAACAGCGCATCGGACATGGAGCAGGTGATTCTCAGGCCCGCCAACTTCCCCTTCGGCGAGCAGATGCAGTTCGGCTTCCCGGGCGGCGTGGCCGGCGAGCACGACCCGGTGGGCTCCCTGCCCCTGCCCAGCTCGGCAGTAGGCGAGGACTCCATCCCGCGCATCACCATGCCCAACCGCCAGCAAGGCGTGATGCTGTCCTGGAACGGGCCACGCTACGACTCCTCCGGCACCATCATCGGCGGCGATGTGACGCGCGCCTGCGAAGAGCAGACCGAGGACACGGGCTGGGACGGCGGGAACCAGCAGGCTTGCCTGGTCTACCACCGGCCCGACGAAGTGGATGACAAGCCCCTGGGCGCACCCGCTTCGGCCTACGACTGCGCGCCGGACTACGAGTACACCGGTGGTGAGGGCCAGATCTACACCGGTCCCTGGGACACCGAAGACGGCCAGGTGGACTTCCAGTGGGTCGTGCCCACCGATGAGCAGGGTGAGCACCTCAACCCCGACGAAGTGGTCACGCTCTCCATCCGCGTGTTGGGCGCGGTGGACCGCGAGGACATGGAGTACTTCGGCAAGTACATGGTCAACGGATCGGCCGCGGGCGGCGATCCCCGTTGCGGGCGCGAGACCATGTCCTGCGAAGAGGGCGAGTGGGTCTTCGACCCCAGCTTGCTCGACCCGGACTGGACCGGCTCCGGTGGCGACGACGTAGGCTGCGGCGATCTGCCCCTGGACGAGGCTCCCACCGTCCCCACCATGCAGGGCGACCCCTTCCACACCGTAGCCGAGGTCACCTGCCGCCTGGAGGACGACGGCCAGTTCACGTTGACCAACGACATGCTCGAGAGCGCACTCTCCATGGGTCAGAGCATGGGCGCCGAGGGCGTGGTCTTCTTCTTCAGCCGCTCCACGCTGCTGGATGCCGAGGTCCCCGACGTGAAGGATGCCTACGACAACCGGCGCAAGATCTCGCCGGTCATGCTGGCGGCGCGCACCATGGAGATGGGCCGCTTCTGGTACTCGGAGCCCTGCGCCGACGAGGACGATGACGGCTGGAACACCTGCGACTACGACTGCGACGACTGCAACGACGAAGTCCACCCAGGCGCCGAGGAGATTGCGGCGGACGGGGTAGACAACGACTGCGACGGCCTCACGGACGAGGAGGAATAGACCATGCGCTGCACACGCAAAGCTCCTCAGTTCTTCCCCGCTGCCGCGCGCAGAGGCCCCAGCCCGGCGGCCCTGGCGATACTGCTCGCCGGCTGCTCCTTCATGGGCGAGGGCCTGGAGCCCTACTACTCGGGCGGAGGGCCCGAGATCTCCGGCCTGGACATAAGCTCGGAGCAGGGCAACGTGGGTGGTGGCACCGTGACCATCCAGGGCTCCGCCTTCGGGGAGGTCGACGGCCTCGTCGTGCTCTTCGGAGACAAGAACGCCGAGATCCTGGAAGGGACCGACAGCAGCGTCACCGTCGTGGTGCCCAAGGGGCCCGTGACCGCCGGCAAGGTGAAGGTCGTGGTGGCCAACGAGCTCGGCTACGACGTCTTCGGCGATGATGACAGCGAGAGCGGCTACGTCTTCGATCCGGGGCCCATCTACGGCGATGCCGTGGCCGATAGCAACCTCTACGAAGAAGAGAACGCCTACATCGCGATCACGAACTTCTTCGAGGCCGGCTACGGCATGTACATCGGCAACGCCGGCATCGACGGCTACGCCGAGTTCATGGAGTTCACCTACCCGCGCTACCACACGCAGAACATCAACTTCTACGGCGGCACCGACCAGGGGCCCGGCTCCGAGTGGAAGATCCAGCGGCCTGGCCAGTCCGCCTACATCAGCGGCTTGGAGGATCTGCGCCTCGAGGTGGACCAGTTCAACTTCTACAACGCCAACCTCGTCGGCCAGACGGGGTACTACGACCACGCCTCGCTCATGTCGGAAGAGGTGGCGACCATCTACTGCGAAGGCGGATACCCGGAGTACTGCGACCCGAACGTCAAGGAGATGCCTCTCGAGAACCTGCACTACTGCGAGCCGGCCTGGCAGGACGAGCGGGAGAAGCTGCAGTACCGGGCCCAGTGGCCAGCCCCCGAGCGCTTCTTCGACGCGGATGAGGCCACCCTGGTCACGCTGAACATGTCGCCGGGCGAAGACTCCCCGGGCGTGCTCTTCGATGACGGCACCAACTCGCTGAACCTCTCGGTGCCCCCGCCTCTGCTGATGCAGGACGTGGAGGGTATGGGTTGCGACCACGGCGACATGTGGACCTGCTGGTCCGACGGCGCCTACCTCTACGGCGAAACCGAGATCGACGAGTGCTTCGGTGACGACGACGATCCCGAGACCACGCTGGATGACACGGCGGTGCGCTTCTACTGGGAGCCCTACGTCGATGACAGCGGCAATCCCGTGGACCTGGCGGCCGCCTCCTCCTCTCCTGTGAGCGAGGCCACCACCCATGTGCGCATCACGCTGACCGTCATGGCCGTCAGCTGGATCGGGGGCGAGTCCTTCCCGGTCCGCGCCACCCTGGTGGTGCCGGACACCAACGACTACGACGCCGAGACGGGCCTCTCCAGCGTGGAGATCCCCACCGAGGTCTTCTACCAGTTCCCCACCGTCAGCGACGGCTGGTATCCCACCGGCATCTTCGCGACCTACGCCGACTACCACGAGCCCCGCTGGGGTTACTTCAACGTGGAGGTCAACCGCGTCACCGAGTATCGCGTCAAGACGGACCACAACGAGGACCTCGGGCTGCTGGGCGACCTGGTGATCGCCTATACCACAGGCGAGATCGGCTTCTTCAACTTCGACCATCCCCTGGAGAGGGACGACAGCTGCGCCAACTGCACCGACGATGACGGTGACGGATGGGTGGACGGCGACGACCCGGACTGCAGCTACGCCTACTCCAAGCTGAAGGAACCCGCCGAAGACGGCACCACCAACGGCGACTGGGACTGCAACGACGGCGAGGACAACGACGGCGACGGCTATGTCGACGCCGACGACGAGGACTGCGACGAAGCCGATGGCATGGAGACCAACTGCGGCGACGGCTCGGACAACGACGGCGACGGCTGGGCCGACATGCTGGACGGCGAGTGCATCGAAGGTGGCGCCGAGCTGGGCGAGGACGATCCCTCCTGGGGTTGCACCAACGGCCTGGACGACGACAAGGACGACTGGATCGACGCCGACGACCCGGACTGCGTGGACGGCACCTACGACGAGGTGGGCCTGAGCGACTTCGAGTGCAACAACGGCATCGACGACGACGGCCATGGCGACGTGGACGCCCTGGATCCCTACTGCTGGTACTCCAACGACGGCGGCTGGACCGAGACCGAGGACGCGCTGGACGACGCGTACGACGAGTGCGTCAACGGCTTGGACGACGACGGGGACGGCTACTACGATGCCAACGACCCGGACTGCGAGCGCGGTTCGAGCGGCTCCGAGTACAGCGACACCTGGGATCCCGACTACAACGACCTGATCCCGGAGTGCTACGACCAGATCGACAACGACAAGGACGGCGAGATCGACGCCTACGATGCCGGCTGCTTGAACGACAAGGGTGAGCCCGACGGCTTCCTGGACAGCGAGGAGGCGGCAGACTGGACCGACTGCGAGGACAGCACCGACAACGACGGTGACGGCTGGATCGACGCCTACGATGCCGACTGCTCCTTCGGAACGGATGAGAATGCCAAGTACGACGCCAACTACGCCTGCAGCGACGGCAAGGACAACGACGGCGACAAGCTGGTCGATGCCGACGACCCGGACTGCGAGGACGGCCTGGACGACGACGAGGCGGCCACCACCGAGTGCGAAGACAAGGTCGACAACGACAAGGACGGCTGGATCGACGCCGATGATGCCGACTGCGCCCTCGGTGGCACAGCGGAAGATGGCGCCATGGACGCCAAGTACGAGTGCAGCGACGGCGTGGACAACGACAAGGACAAGCTGGTCGATGCCGACGATCCGGAATGCGACAACGGCGTGGATGTGAGCGAGGCCAAGTAGGGGAAAGCGCGAGTCGCCTCGCGCCCGAGCCCTTCTCAGCTCTCACGGGCCCCTGTAGCGCGGCACGCGCTCCAGGGGCTCTGCTGCGTTCCGCCGCGGGGGAGCCGAGGGAGCTGAACCCGGTGCGGCTGGCGGCGGTCAGCGCCCTGATCGAGCTGCTCTGGTTCCAGGGGTCGTTTGTTCGCGCAAAGAACGCGAAGGCGCGGGACATGGTTTTTTCCGGCGGCGCAAGGCCTGGAGCGCGGATCGCGAGAGGGCAGTTGATGAGGATGGTGATGAGGCGCCAAGGCTGCCCGTCCTTTGGCGCAGCGTGGCTGGGGCGCAGCCAGGGGTGCCGAGACGGGCGAAGCGCCACAGGGAGGGGAAGGGGGCCCCGTCCGGCCAGGGGGATGGATCATGCGCTGGATGCCCCGCTTTGCGCTTCTGCGCGAAACAGCAGCCTCGTGAAGACCGCAGCCGCACCCTTCCCCTGTTGCGGCGCAGCCGGGGGCTGAGCCTGGTGCTGCTGCCGGGCCAGACTCGATTCTGCTCTTCAGGCTCGGGCGGCTGTTCGGCCCCCGGGGACCGAAAACGGCGGACGCGCCGCCGTCGACCTTCGAGGTAGCGCACCCATCGAGGGCCTCTGCGGAGAAAAGCAGGCCTGGCCGCGGCAGCTTGGAATCGCTGCGGACATCAAAGGGCGCAGCGCTCTCAGGGCGGCTTGGAGGGCCCGGAGAAAGGCTGTCGAATCTCTGCCAGCTGCAAGCAGCGCTTTGGCGCGACGGGTGTGAAAAACGGCTTAGAAAGGTGAATAAAAAAACACCTCATTTTGCTTGACAGGGGGGGGGGCCGGGAGTACATTCGGCGGGCTTGAGGGCAGCCATTTCAGCCGGAGGCCTTCATTCCTTGAAAAGACAGCGAGCCAGAACGCTCCTCGGAGCACTGGTGAGCGCCCGGAGGAACGGTCCCCGTTCCGCATGCAAAAGCAGCGGAGCGAAAATCTTTCCTCGCCCCCTTGACGGCCTTCTGGCAGTCAATTAAAATCCGGGGGCTTCTGGACTGGCCCGAGCGTGGGCCTCCATGTCTGGAAACTCTGGCAATCTGCCCTGCAGAGCCATGGTCTTTGAAAACTAGGTAGCAGCTCTTGAAAATTCATTGAGTATTTTTGGATTGAACTGGAGAGTTTGATCCTGGCTCAGAGCGAACGCTAGCGGCGGGCTTAACACATGCAAGTCGAGCGAGGAGCTTCGGCTCCTAGCGGCGAACGGGTGAGTAACACGTAGGTTACGTACCCTTTGGTTCGGGATACCCCAGGGAAACCTGGCTCAATACCGGATGTCGTCCTTCGGGATGAAAGCCTTCGGGCGCCAGAGGATCGGCCTGCGGCCCATTATCTAATCCTAGTTGGTAGGGTAACGGCCTACCAAGGGTACGATGGGTAGCTGGTCTGAGAGGACGATCAGCCACACTGGGACTGAGATACGGCCCAGACTCCTACGGGAGGCAGCAGTGGGGAATATTGCGCAATGGGGGAAACCCTG